>CAYSYF010000023.1:0-36591 GCA_964435155.1 uncultured Ruminococcus sp.
TCAAAGTCCTCGGGGAGATCCTCAAACTTTGTGCCGGGAGCAATGCCGAGCTCGGGAGCGCCTGCTTCCTCGTCATATACCCAGCCGCAAGCGTCGCATACATACTTTTTCATGATAGTGTTTCCTCCTTGACAATTTAATTTATCGGTTCAAAATCAGCGGCACCGTGCTTGCACAGGGGGCAGACGATATCCTCGGGCAGCTCGTCGCCCTCATACACATAGCCGCATATCTTGCATACATAGCCCTTCTTGCCCACAGTGTCAGGCTTGGGCTTTACATTGCTGTGATAGTAGCTGTAGGTCATGCTTTCCGCATTGGAAATAACTCTCGCCTCGGTTATCTCGCAGATGAACATTCCGTGAGTGCCGAGATCAACATACTGCTCTACCTTCAGCGACATAAACGAATTGATGTATCTCGGCAGAAACACCAGCCCGTTGTCAGAGCGCAGCGGCTCACATTCCGCAAATTTATCAACGTTACGTCCGCTTACAAAGCCGAACTTCTCAAACACCGCGAACGGCGCGTCTACCGTCAGGCAGTTCACATTCATGTTACCTGTCTGCTTGATGACATGGTGAGAATAATTCTCCTTGTTTATCGTAACAGCTATCCTGTTCGGAGCGTTCGTTACCTGCGTGATGGTGTTTACGATAAGACCGTTGTCCTTTCTGCCGTCGTTTGAGGTCACCACATACAGACCATAGCCGATGTTCTCGAGCGCTGTCATATCGTTCTTGTTTGCTGTGGAGTCCTGCTGCGCGAGGTATTCCCTGCAAAGCTCGTCAGCAAGCGCATTAAGCTGTGCTGTGCTCTCCTCGTTCAGCGCGGAGAGTATCCTAACCGTTGTTTCGGTGTAGGTGATGTTCTTGCTCTTTTCAAGCATTCCCTTCATAACCTTAGCCGCAAGCGGCGCCCAGCTTCCGTTCTCGATGAAAGCAACGGTTCTGTTCTGAAAGTTACGCTCTGTAAGGTGGGTGATGAACTGGTGCATGAACGGGAATATCTCCGCGTTATAGGTGGTCGTAGCCAGCACCAGCTTGCTGTATCTGAACGCGTCCTCTACCGCCTCTGCCATGTCACAGCGCGCGAGGTCGTTCACTACCACCTTCGGGCAGCCGTTAGCCTTAAGCTTTTCAGCAAGCTGCATAACAGCCTTCCTTGTGTTGCCGTAAACGGAGGTGTACGCGATAACGATACCCTCTGTTTCGGGCTGATAGCTTGACCATGTATTGTAAAGCCCGATGTAATATCCGAGATTTTCGGTCAGTACAGGTCCGTGCAGCGGGCAGATAGTCCTGATATCAAGACCTGCCGCCTTTTTCAGAAGCGCCTGCACCTGCGCGCCGTACTTTCCTACGATACCGATGTAGTAGCGTCTTGCCTCGCAAGCCCACTCCTCCTCGACGTCAAGCGCTCCGAACTTGCCGAAGCCGTCAGCCGAGAACAGCACCTTGTCAAAGCTGTCGTATGTCACGATCACCTCAGGCCAGTGCACCATGGGCGCTGTAACGAATGTCAGCGTGTGCTTTCCGAGGGAAAGTGTATCGCCCTCTCCGACAACCACCTGCTTTTCAGCAAAATCAGTACCGAAGAAGTTCTTCATCATTGCAAAAGCCTTGGCAGAGGAAACTATCTTCGCCTCGGGATAGGCTTTTATAAAGTTCACGATATTTGCGGAGTGGTCGGGCTCCATGTGCTGGACTACAAGATAATCGGGCTTTCTTCCTGCGACCACGTTCTGGATATTATCCAGCCACTGGTGCGTGAAATTCGCGTCGACCGTATCCATTACCGCGATCTTTTCGTCCATGATAACATAGGAGTTGTACGCCATTCCGTTGGGAACGATATACTGCCCCTCAAACAGGTCTATGTCATGGTCGTTTACGCCGATATAGCGGATATCATCAGAAATATGCATGATGTAATACCTCCTGTGACGTTTTATTCTATGATTATATTCTATTCTGATTTCGCGAAAAAATCTGTTGAAATTTCAACAAAACCATATTTTCAATAAAAATTTACTGAAAATTTAACGTTTTAATGGTAGCATTTCCAATATTACTGACTTTATCCATACGTCATATCACCGTTTGCCCGTAGGGTGGGCTGCCATCAGCCCACCGCATGATCTGTTGCGATACCGCCTTACAGAATAATTTTGCATCGTAGGAACACGTCATATCCATGTTCCGCTCATTACTCGCAAACCGCCAAAGCCTCGTCCTTAACGCCTATCTTTATAGTATCGCCCTGCTTTACCTTATCGGCAAGTATCTCCTTTGCAATAAGCGTTTCAAGATGGCGCTGCATATATCTTTTAAGCGGTCTTGCACCGTAGATGGGGTCGTAGCTTGCCTCGACGATAAAGGTCTTTGCCTCCTCTGTAAGCTCAAGCCCGAGCTGCTTTTCCTTAAGACGCTTTTTCAGCGAAATGGTCTGCAGGTCGATGATACCGAATATCTCGTCCTTGGTGAGCGGCTTGTAGAATACAGTTTCGTCAAGACGGTTGAGGAACTCGGGTCTGAACGACTTTTTGAGCTGTGCCTCTACCATTTCTCTTGCCTCGTCGGATATCTCGCCCTTTTCGTTTATGCCCTCAAGGATAAACTGCGAGCCGAGGTTAGATGTGAGGATAATGATAGTGTTCTTGAAGTCCACGACTCTGCCCTGACTGTCAGTAACATGACCGTCGTCCAGCACCTGAAGCAGCACATTGAACACATCGGGGTGAGCCTTTTCCACCTCGTCGAACAGCACAACGGAGTACGGCTTTCTGCGAACAGCCTCGGTAAGCTGACCGCCCTCCTCATAGCCGACATATCCGGGAGGCGCTCCGATAAGTCTGGAAACGCAGTGCTTCTCCATATATTCGCTCATGTCAAGGCGTATTATGTTGTGCTCATCGTCAAACAGCGCCTCTGCGAGCGCCTTTGCAAGCTCCGTCTTACCTACGCCTGTAGGGCCTAAGAACAGGAACGAGCCAAGCGGCTTCTTCGGGTCGTTAATGCCTGCACGCGAGCGCATGATAGCTTCGGTCACGCGGTCAACCGCCTCGTTCTGTCCGATAACGCGCTTGTGGAGCGTATCGGAGAGCATGAGTATCTTCATTCGCTCACCCTCAACAAGCTTCTGCACGGGTATACCCGTCCATCTGCCTACGATACGCGCGATCTCCTCGTCGCTTACCTTGTCGCGCAGCAGCGAGTCAGCCTTTGCCGCTTCCGCAAGCTCCTCTTCCTTTGCAAGCTCATTCTGAAGCTCGGGCAGCTTTCCGTACTGCAGCTCCGCAGCCTTGTTGAGGTTATACTCGCGCTTCGCCTTTTCTATGTCAGAGTTGGTCTGCTCGATCTCCTTGCGCAGATCCTGCACCTTTGTGATAGCGGTCTTTTCGTTCTCCCACTTTGCTTTCATTGCGGAGAACTTCTCGCGCATTTCTGCAAGCTCCTTCTGAATATCCGCAAGATGCTCCTGCGAGAGCTTGTCAGTTTCCTTTTTCAGCGCAGCCTCCTCGATCTCGTGCTGCATTATGCTGCGGCTTATCTCGTCAAGCTCCGCGGGCATACTGTCCATCTCGGTGCGTATCATAGCGCACGCCTCGTCAATAAGGTCTATCGCCTTGTCGGGCAGGAAACGGTCTGTGATATAGCGGTTGGAGAGCGTTGCCGCCGCGATTATCGCATTGTCGTGTATCTTTACGCCGTGGAATACCTCATAGCGCTCCTTAAGTCCGCGCAGTATCGAAATTGTGTCCTCGACGGTAGGCTCGTCTACAAGCACTGTCTGGAAACGGCGCTCCAGCGCAGGATCTTTTTCAATATACTTTGCGTACTCATCAAGCGTTGTTGCACCGATACAGTGCAGCTCGCCCCTTGCAAGCATAGGCTTTAAGATATTGCCTGCGTCCATCGCGCCGTCGGTCTTACCTGCGCCGACAATAAGGTGCAGCTCGTCAATGAACAGCAGTATCTTGCCCTCGCTCTTCTTTACCTCCTGAAGAACGGCTTTCAGACGCTCCTCAAACTCGCCGCGGTACTTTGCGCCCGCGATAAGGCTGCCCATGTCAAGCGAGAACAGCTTTACATCACGTAAATTTACAGGAACATCGCCGCGAACTATACGAAGCGCAAGCCCCTCCGCGATAGCAGTCTTACCAACACCTGGCTCACCGATAAGGCAGGGATTATTCTTGCTCTTTCGGGAAAGTATGCGAATAACAGTTCTTATCTCGCTGTCACGTCCGATAACAGGGTCAAGCTTGTTCTGCCGTGCAAGCTCCACAAGATCCTGACCATACTTTTTCAGCACGTCGTATGTGTCCTCGGGGTTCTGAGAGGTAACTCTTGCACTGCCGCGGATATCGGAAAGCGCCTTCAGCAGCTTGTCCTTGTCAATGCCGAAGCTCTTGCAGATGCCCTTAACGCCGCTGCCTGCCTTTTCGATCAGTGCAATGAAAAGATGCTCGACGGAAACGAACTCGTCCTTCATGCGCTCAGCCTGAGCCTCCGCTTCGGACAGTGCCTTGTCAAGGTCGGGAGATACGAAAATCTTGCCTGCCTCTCTGCCGCTGCCAGTAACGCGCGACAGACCCTCAACGAATTTAAGCGCAGCCTGCTCCACTGCATTTGCGTCGATATTCATGCGGGTCAGTATCTGCGGCACAAGTCCGCCCTCCTGCGACAGCAGCGCATACAGCAGGTGCTCCTGCTCAACACAGTTGTTCTGATAGCTTATCGACATATCCTGCGCTGACTGGATAGCTTCAAGCGATTTTTGTGTGAATTTGTTAGGATTCATAGCGTTTAGTCCTCCTTATTAGATTATTACCTTCTGTCTTGTTATGTTGATGTTATAGCTCTGCTCCGCCGCTCTTGCAGCAGTGTCCGTGTCGGGAAGATATGCGAAATACTGCTTCATCGCCGCGTCGAACATCGCCATGTAATCGGCTACCGCAGCTCCGAGAGTCTCATCGGAGATGTCCTTTTCGGGCATATTCAGCGTGCGCGTAAACCTTCCGCTGTCGATGGTGTAGATTATATCCTGTGTGAGCTTTGACGCGATGTAGCGCTGCTCCAGAGCTGCCCACGCCCTGAAAAAGCCCGTAAGGTCATTTATCAACTGCACATTCTGCGTACGAAACGACACCTTTAGCTCACCCGCCTTTTTGCCGCCGCGTGAGAATATCTCAACCGAATACCTCACCGTGGGCTTGTAGCGATATTTAAGCGCTGTGCGGCAGGAAAGCGTGCCTGCCGAGGGCTGCTCAAGATAATAAAAACCGTCGTTCATTGACTTCTGCATTGCTGATAATATCTCCCTCAGCCGCATTTCGGGAGTTGTATACGCGACGCGCTCTGCAAGTATCTGATTTATCATTGCTGAGCGGCTCAGCCCTGCTGCTCTCGCAAGCGCGTCCACAGCCTCAACAACACTGTCCGACAGTACAAGGCTGTATATATTCTTCTCCAAAGCGTCACTTCCTTTCAACGCACCTTTTGCGTTCTCTTTAATAATCGTACCACAAAATTATTAACTTGTCAAGCATTTTTAATAAATTTCTTTACAAATTCCAAAACTATCCGCAAACAAAGTGCCGTTCTGATTTTTTCTTCTTGACAGAACGGCGCGGTTTTGATATAATATATAAGTCACGCGGGTGTGGCGGAATTGGCAGACGCGCCAGATTTAGGTTCTGGTGTTTCCATGCGTGCAGGTTCAAGTCCTGTCACCCGTACCAAAAATATAAAACCGAGCTTTTCTTTCGATTAGCTCGGTTTTTGTTTGTTAGAATATGCCACAGAGTTCTTACATGCGTTTATAAAGACCTCTGAATCAATGTTTCCATTCTCTTGATTTCTTCATAAACATGTTCCCAGTTCATAACACGGATTATGTTTTCTCCGCTGACTTCCTGATTGTATGGTGCATCGAAAAGTAGCACAGGAATACCCTGCTCGGCAAGGAAATATGCCACCTCAGGCTTATCGTCTATCATAACATCAACATCATAATGGCGGCAACCCGCCAGCTTATCACGTGGCGAATTGCTTTCGGAGCAATAATAAATATCTTTGAAATCCATTTTATGCGCTCTGATCCATTTACCAAACATTTTTCTGACATACCAGCCGAGGGGATTTTTCATTGTAGCGAATTTTCGGGCAGTTATTTCGTACAGCTCGTGTCCGTCAGCGTTGAGCTTTTTAATAATGGGTGGGCAATCAGAACGTGGCGGCCATTTCTTGCAATAGGTCAAGTAATATTTCAGACCGAAACGGAATTCGTCCTTTGATGTGCAGCCGAATATATCTTCTACACTGTAGCCTGCAAGGTTTTCGGGCGAGCGCCTGAAAAACCGCTCGCCGTATTCGTAGTTAAAGGCAGACATATCGGTAAGTACACCGTCAGCGTCTATTCCTATTTTCATCTTTGCTCCTTTACTGTATTAATTGATAGTAATTTTTCCTACAGCGAGATTAGTTTCCTCGACAGTAACAACGACTTCGGTTCCATCAAGTTTTTCAGACAATATCTGGTTGTAATTGATCTTGCTGTTTTTAGTAATTGGAATATCAGTCCTGAATCGGAATCTATATGGGATCTGTCTTGTGGAAATCTGCGAATTCTTAACAAATTGATTATTAATTATGTCTTCTGCAATTTCTCGCTGTTCCTCTCTTGATAAATTGCTGTTTTCAGCTACTATATCAGCAACGATTATATTTCCGTAAAATTCATCGATCCAGTATGGCGATATAATACAGTATTTGATCTTTTCATTTGTTTTGATAAGCTTTTCAATTTCATAAGGCTTAACTTTAAAACCATCATATCTTGTAAATGACCTGTCGTTTCTGGATAAGAATGTGATTATACCATTTCTGTCCATTCTTGCGATATCACGGGTAAATATGTATTCTTCATTATTATAAACAGCACGAGGGACAATTACATTTCCATCAAGAACTCCTGAAGTTACTGCGCCTGAAGATATAATTAATTCTCCCTCGATGAATTCATCGCCTTCATTAAAACGCATCAATTCTTTCGTTTCGGGATTGATTAAACCATAAACTGTATGCGACATAGGTATACCCACACTGCCAATTTTGTTGTATTCATTTATTGCGAATGTAGCACCACCGCAAGTTTCTGACATGCCGTGACCTTTTGTAAGAATATGTTTGCAACTGTGTTGTTGCAAAAAATCATTCACAGCTTTTTCATCATTCGTATCCATAGAATCACCACCGTAGGTTATCATAGTGAGACAAGAAAGGTCTGCTTTCTTCATAGCAGCATCCTTCGTCAAGGCTGTAAACCAACTTGGCGCACCTATTAACGTCTGCGGTTTATGATGAAGTATCATTTTTCCAAGAGCAGATATAGAAAATTCAGGTATGCAAATAAGATTATTGCAATGGCAAAATCCTGCATGAACCACATTGACAATACCAAAAGCCGCACTGTATGGCAGAATATGTAATGCTTTATCTCCATTTTTCATAACCATATTTGAGCCAA
Source organism: uncultured Ruminococcus sp. (assembly GCA_964435155.1). Taxonomy (GTDB): domain Bacteria; phylum Bacillota; class Clostridia; order Oscillospirales; family Ruminococcaceae; genus CAG-115. Next base: position 7,534 of record CAYSYF010000023.1, read on the forward strand.
AGGTCTGGTGAAGATAAAAATTGAGATTATCATTTGTAAGAGGAATTGGTTTTGGGCGAAGACTGCTGGTGCCTGAGGTATGAACAATGAGCGCAAGATTATCAGGAGAATAAGGTGTTTCCGCGTATGAGCTTGAGGAATACTGTTTTACAATTTCGTAGTAATTCAAAACCTTTATTTCAGCATCTTTTTTTGCTTTGTCCAGTTCGGCAGAAATGTAGTTTGTTTTCCTCAATGACTCCTTCAATGCTTTCAGACCGTTAAACTTTATACTTTCGCTTATATAGGTTAATTTTGAAATTCCCTTTATTGAATCTTTGGGTGAAATGACTAGTATATTTTTTAAGCCTTTTTCAATATATTTATCTTCTAAAGGTCTGATCATAAATAAGTAACACTGGTCAAGAACAATAAGATGCGAAGCTTTTTCTGACACAAACAAATCGAAAATCTGCTGTGCACTTGCCATTATATCTGTGCTTGAAGGTCTTGGGTCGGCGAAATCGGAAACAGCACCCAACTTATTTGCACCGTAAAACAGATAAGCTGTTTCAGGAAGATTGGGCATCAAATAAAGTATTCTGTCGCCATTTCTTACTCCCATACCATATAAGGCGCGTGCAGCAGCGTCAATATTCTTATGAAGTTCATTATATGAGATTTTATTGCCATAAAAGGTTATAGCGGTTTTAGCCCCGTCGTTAGCTGTGCATTTCTTCATATAATCGTAGATCTTCATTTTCGGGATAGGCATTTCAAGGAATTTTTTATCATAATATTTAAGCCAAGGCTTGTCTATTGAGGGGTAGCCTGTGAGTTTCTTTTCTGTGTTCATAAAAACCTCCGAATTAAATATTCTCTATTGTATTTTTCAGCACTTCCGTTATTTCGCTTTCGCACCTGTTGTCAGGATAAATCGGTTTTCCGAAAGTGATTCTGATTGTGAATTTACTCATTTTTCCAAAATTGAACAGGCGGGGCAGCTTTTTATGTCTTGGGAATATCTCAAATCCGCCATCAATTCGTGCTGGAAGAATGGGTTTATTGCTTTCTATGGAAAGTTTAGCGGTGCCGTTCTTGAAAGGCAGGAGCTTTCCGTCACGAGTTCTTGCACCTTCAGGGAATATTATCAGCGTCATACCTTTTTCAAGACATTCATGACACCTGTTCATGGCAGGAACAGTGTTGCCCGAGCGGTCAACGGGGATTGCGCCCATCATATCGAACAGCTTTCGTGTGGATTTCTTCTCAAAAAGGTGTACTGCTGCAAGACAGCCGACCTTTTTGTGTTCGACCTTGTCGCCCATAGCCGCCAGCAGCCAGATCGGGTCAAGATTGTTGATGTGGTTTGAGCTGATTATGTAGTTCTCATCCTCAGGTATATTTTCAAGCCCCGAAACCTCAAACTTATACAGTCTGCGGAATGTCTTGATCCATTTTCTCAGACGTTTAAGGGATCTTTCGGTTTTAGGTGCAGGGAAATCCGCATAATTTATGTTGTTTACTGCTGTTTCGGGAGATTTCACTGCTGTTATGAGATCGCCGACCGTGTTTGCGCTGCCAAAAGAAGCAGATGCATCGATATGTAAGCTCTGCTCAATTTCGCTTGCTATTTCAAACATTGTAAGGGAGTCGAAACCAAGGTCGTTTTTGAGATCTGTGCTTTCTGTGATCTCTCCCGAGAACTGCTTTGCGTATTGAGCGATAATAGCTGTTATCGTTTCGTCAATGGAACTGTTTTCAACCGCTGTGATTTCAAGAGGTTTGTTATCAGCAATATTGATCTGCTGTTTCAGCAGATAACGTTTCACTTTACCTACAGAGGTCGTGGGTATTTTGTCGGTGAAATGTACGCCCGACAGCTTGTACAGCGAGCCTGACTGCGAGGATTTTTCAAGTATGCTGTTACGCACATCATCAAGCTTTTTTGTGTTATGAGAGGCGGATTCAATAAACAAATGCAGCTCATCATAGCCTTCGTCGTTGGGAACGGCACAGCTTGCGACAGTAACATCACCACACACCTGCTGATAGAAAGCGTCGATATCGACCGCAGATACCTTTTTGCCGTTATGAAGAACAACAGTTTCCTTTAATCTACCGCAAATATAGAGGTTGTCATTTTTATCGAGATAACCGAGATCGCCCGTCTTGAACCAGCCGTCATCGAACGCCTCGGCGGTAAGCTCTTCATCACGGAAATATCCCTTCATCATAAGTCCGGACTTGACGTAGACCTCGCCGATACCGTTATTGTCGGGGTTATTTATTCTTATCTGAATATCATCCTCGTACTGATGGATATAGCCTACGGAATTCTCGGGATAGCGGTCGTGAATACCCGTACAGCAGACGGGAGCGCTTGTTTCAGTTGTTGCATAGAGATTTGCCCACTCAATGCCCATATTCAGGAATAGTTCTGCGGTTTCCTTACGACAGGGTGTTCCTAAAATAGCAAGGCCGCAGATATTCTTGCCGAGTGCTTTTTTATAGACGATGCCCAGAAGATACTTACCAAGGCGAATGCCGGTTTTCTTTCTGACAAAGCCCGAAAAGCGGATAAGTCCGTTTATGACAGCAGCCACCACTACACCTTTTTCGTGAATTGCAGCACGGATCTTGTCTGCCATAATATCAAAGACTTTTGGCACCATTCCGAAATGGTAAGGATTGTATTCCTGCAACCCATCGGCAAGCTTTGACGCATTGACATTCTCGATCATACCCATCGAACAGCCTGTCAAAAAATACATCATAGAGCTTGAATAGCCTGAGATGTGGTTGTACGGAAATACGATGAGATAGCTTGTCTTGGTGTTCATTCCGCTTATGTCTGCGAAGAGGTCACGGGAGCGCATAACGGAATGAAAGGTCATCATAATACCTTTCATACTTGCGGTTGTTCCCGAGGAAAAAAGTATCGCTGCAACATCGGGGTGCTTGTCTGCGGTTTCGGGGAGCTGCACCTTTTCTGCTGATGAGGCAAAGCGAGAAAGGTTGATTATATCCGATTCCAGATCGAAAACAGGGAGCTTTGCTGTCAGCTCAGAGGGGAGACCTTCGTAAATTTTTGATACTGTGAAAATTCCCCGAACATCTGAGGAAATAAGAAGACGATTAATCTCCTCAGCAGGTAAAGTCGGGTCTATAAGCACAGCGGTAACCCCTGCATAAGCAAGGGTAACACCTGTAATAACGGCGGCAGGCATTAGGGGTGTTATAACTGCAATACGCTCGCCTGCGGTTATTCCTGATCTGAATATCTGTTGGGTATTGTTCTTCACAGCACTAAGCACCTGTGCGAATGTAATGCTGTCGCGCGAGCCGTCATCACGCATAAAGCGGAACGCCTCACGCTGGGCATTTTCGGTGCAGATCTTCTCGGTGCGGAGGATAAAATCCTGCTGTGTGTAAGGCTGAGTGATTTTTACTGATTGTGTTCTGTTCATAGGTTGGCTCTTTTCTTGTTGTTTTTAAGGTTTATTTGGGGATAATTCAAGTTTCACTAATGTCCCTGATGGAATCTCAGTATCTTCAGGAATAGATTGGCTTATAATGTAATATGTTTCAGATACCGTATTATTTTCTGCTGTCCACCATACCTGAAACTGCAATCCGATTTCTGCAAGCATCTCTGTTGCTTCAAGCTGCTCTTTGCCTATTAAATTAGGCATTATAACCTTTTCTTCAAGATTAGGAACTTCGGTTTCTTCATTATACAAATAAACAACAATATCTGTTTCTTTTTCAACTAAAGCGCCTTCTTTTATAGATTGTCCCATAATTGTATTTTCTAAATTTTCATCTTTGGTAACACCGGGTTCAAAAGCTATATTTAATTCTCTTTCCTCTAACAAGCTGACAGCTTCGGTTACGGTTGTTCCGCTCACCAAAGGAACTTTTGTGAACAATATATTTGTAAGACAGCCGAAACATATAAAGACTATTACAAGAACGGTTACTACACTTATCAGTATTCTTAAAATTTGGTTTTTCCATTTTTTAAACATATAAGTCCAAAGTGCTATTACGCCAGATATAATTCCAAGTGCAATGCCTATTAAATCAATTGACATCCATGAATCATAAAAAAATTCTAATATTTCCATATAAGTCCTCCTAAGTCGTTTGGTTTTCTTTAATTGTTTTTATACAATGCTTGCTTAAAATGATTTTGTTTTCATTTTCTTATTGATAGTAGCCTGTGAGTTCCTTTTCTGTGTTCATAATCAGTTTCCTTTCGCCTGTTCTTCCGCCATTCTTTCGAGAGCACGGTAGTCAATTTTATTTGCTGATGTATAGGGAAAACTCTTTTCAAATATTATCATTTTGGGTAGCGAATATGTAGGCAGTTTTTTCTCGCATTGCTTTATAATCGTTTTTTCTAAAGCATTAATATCTGTTTGATTATTGGGAACAACATAAGCAATCGGAATTTGCCCTACATTGTTTATTGTATCTTTTATACCAACAACACAACATTTATCAACCCCTGAGACCTCAATGATTACACTTTCTACAACAGGTGCAAAAATTTTAAACCCTGTAGAGTCAATAATCATTCTTTTTATACGACCATCAATAAATAAAAAGCCATCTTCATCAATATGACCCAAGTCTCCGGAATGAAGCCATATTTGTCCATCTGAATGTTTTCGGAGAATTTCATTATTTGCAGATTCATTATTGTAATAACCTAACATTACTGATGGACCCTTTATACATATTTCTCCTTGCTCACCATATTTCAGTTCCGAACCAGTATTCACATCAAATACTCCTATAGTTGTTAAGTTAAATGGAATTCCGACACTACCGATTTTATTGACTTGATTTGTAGGTGTTATGCATACCCCAGAACTTACTTCCGTCATTCCGTATCCCTTGCACAACTTATATTGACAATTGTGCTTTTCAAGGAAAAGATTTATTTCTTTTTCTTTAGTTACATCAAGTTTATCTGCGCCTACGGTTGGTGCAATGATGAACGAAAAATCTGTTTTTGAAGCACGTTTGCTTTTGGTGAGCTGTTCCCACATCAACGGTGTATTAGCCATATGATTAACTTTATGCTTTAATAATTGTTTTTCAACTTTTTCTATTGCGAGATCAAAGCACAAATGAGCTGTAATGCCTAAGGACAGAGGCATGTGTTGAGAACAGATCAATGAGTAGGCAATAAAAGGAAAAGCAACAGATAACCAAGATTCTCCTCTTTTTAATGGAATACCGCTATACTTTGTCTGTTCAATTACTGAATTAACATTCTCGTTACTCAGCATAACCGCTTTAGAAGTTCCAGTGGTGCCACCCGTATATTCCAGTAAAGCAAGTCTATTAGGCTTGTAATGAACGTTTTTGAGGGTACATTCTTTTGTACGCTTTTTAAGCTCCCGTAAAGGTACAATTTCGTTTTCTGTTCTGGCTTTAGATTTAAAACTCATAAACACTCGTAATATGAGCGGTAAAGAATCTGAAACTGATACAGAGAACATCTTTGATTTATATTTCTTCACGGTGTTATAAAACTTACCCCACATATCATCCAAAATAATGAAAGCTTTTGATTTCATTGAAGCAAGTAAATCATCAAGTTCTTCTGGACTTTTTCTTGGATCAATAAAATTGCTGATAGCTCCTATTTTGTTGATCGCATAAAAGGAATAAATCACTTCGGGAATACTAGGTGATATTACAGTCACAATATCGCCATCACCTATTCCATATTTGTCAAAAGCAGAGGCAAGCATATCAATATTATCAAATAATTCTGCATACTTTATTTTCTTCCCCATATAAACAATAGCCACATCATTAAGATGCTTCTTATTATTCTCCCACAAATACTCATAAATTGTACACTCAGGCACGGAAGCATTTATAGCCTCCTCGCTGTAGTATTTAAGCCACGGCTTGTCTATCGAGGGGTAGCCTGTGAGTTTATTTTCTGTGTTCATAATCAGTTTCCTTTCGCCTGTTGTATATCAAGTTGTAGCCTGTGAGGTTGTTTTGTGTATCCATAAAGTTTCTCCTTACAAGATTAAAACCTGTGCTGAAAATCATCATTTTTGATCTGCGATATGATTTGTCTTGCATATATTACCGATGCCGCATTTTCCTTAGTCAGCGGCAATTCCGAAATGTCTCGCCATACATCCTCGGGACGAATAATCTCTTTGGGACGAAAATCGCCCTTTGTTTCGATCTCCGAGTCAAGATATGTGGCGGTTTTGATTCGTTCTGTCAGATGGTTTGACCACACCTCCGTGAAATTGCTTGACGGTGGTATTTCTGCATCACGAGTAGATTTGCCGTATGTTTCCATCATAAGATAGAGCCATGTTCCCATAATTTCTCTGAGCAGCTCCAAAGCGGCTTTCTCCGATAAATCGTCTATCCTTACTGGCTCATCCACAACTGTATGTATGAGGTTGCTTCTGGATTTGTCATTGCTGTCACGAATGTAATGAACGATCGGAGCGACTTTGGCACCTGTTTCACAGGCGATTCTGTATACCCCTGGGAAGAAATCCAGCAGCAGCCTGTTCGGCGTTTTGTTCCATACGCCCTCGGGGAAAATAAGAAAATCCGCACCGTATTCGATCGCCCGAGCTGCCTTTGCTATCGTGGAATGTCTGCTTTCTACTGATTTTCGGTTTATCAGCACAACTCCATTTACCCACGATGTGACAGCGTCGATCGTGTTATAAAAATGCGGCAGACTGCCCAAGAGCAAGTACGAATGTCTTTTTGCCGCAAGTATAGAAGCGACGATATCATCTTTAAAGCCATGATTTGCGGCCCATATTACAGGCTCAGACGGTAGTGTGATGCCATTGTCTTTCGGGATGTTATCAGCCTGTGGATTTAACAGGAAATTACGATTTTCGATGACCTGCGGATTTGTCAGGAACAGCTTTCCGAAGGTTGTAATAAGCGGATGAATAACACGCCGCACCTGTACTCCTAATGGTGATATAACATCATTGACATCATTGCTTAAAACATAGCTGAATACATTCGCTAGAATGCCAAACAAAGCACTCGGCGGAGAATCGCCCAACAGGTCGTTTATTCCTGTTATATTATTATTGTATTTATGCGCTATTCGGTTTATTGTTTTTTCTGTCATATATTATTGGATATCCTGAGTAAAGTAGTGTGATAATATCTAGCCTACAGCCTGTATAGTTAGATGGAACCTGTGAGGTTGTTTTCCGTGTTCATAGTGATTTCCCATAATAATGATTTCGTTTGTTGTATAGGAATGCTTTCGCAGTAGCCTGAATATAAGCTTAAGCATAGGGTAGATTACTTTGTGGAGATGGATGGGGAGTTTGGACATAGGGTCACCTTAATATTATTAGAATGATACAGTTTTCATATCATCGTTGGAGGGAATAGCAAATCCGTTTCTATCCTGCTTTATCGTTTCCATATCACGTTTGCCACTGACTTTTACAGGGAATGATTTACAAATCTTGTAGCCACAAGGAACGGCGTGCTCGTCAAGAGTATTCTGACAATGCTTATGAATAGCTGTAATAAGCTCGTTTTCAGATAATTTGCATTTTTCGTCAACAACGATATGTGCAACGGGTATGTCATAATTATCGACAGACAAGCCGACGACCTCACACTGAGTCACATTTTCATTTTTCATAACCTCCGCTTCAATGTCAAAGCAATACATGGTATCGCCGTTCTTCGCTGCAAATGTATCGTTTGCTCTGCCGAGAATATAAATAAATCCATCTTCGTCAACATATCCGATATCACCCGTGCAACCCCATAGGGTTCCGTTTTCGTCTTTGTAGAAGTATTCATCGGTAGCCTGAGGATTTTTGTAATACTCTTTCATGTGTGCAGGCGAATCAACACGGATTTCTCCACGCTCGCCATACTTTAGCTCTTTATTTGTAGCTATATCAAACGCAGCTACCGTAACACCTTTTATAGGATATCCTGTTGAACCAGTTTTTCTTATTGTTGAAGAATCAGTTGATACAGTGCTTCCCAGCTCACACATACCATATCCTTTCAATAAAGCAGATTTACAGTTTCTTTTCTTCAGGAATTCATTCATTTGCTCCTCAACACGAGGAAGAACCTGCTCACCGCCAGTAATTGGGTAGGTCATATTTGACATATCTATATTATCAAGTAAACCGCATTCCATAGCATATATCCACTGTGAAATTGATCCCAAAGTCATATTGGGACGGTATTTTTTAATATCCTTTGCAAAGTTCTCTGAACTGTAAAGTGGTTCCTGCACAACAGTAATACCAACACAAATAGGCATCAAAATGCATAATACTAAACCTGTCGAGAACCAAGAGGGTATTATCTGCAAGAATTTATCGCCACGGTTATACGGAAAATCAGGGCTTAAGTAATTTGAAATAGTAGCATTTATTCCGTTATTCGTAAGCACAATACCTTTAGACGCACCTGTTGTACCTGAAGAATATACCATAACTAACGGCGTATCCTTTTCATAAGAATATCGGGTGTTGGTATTTACTTTTTTACCTTCTGAAATGAAATCGCTCCATTTGATAAGCTTGTCCGCATAGGGAATATCCTTTTTCATCTTGATTGAAGCTACCATTTTTGTTATACCTGACATTCCGTTGCAAACAGGTATAACGACAGTTTTCTTTATGCAAAGCTCGCCCATAATCGGCTGAATCTTACCTAACAGCTGATCAAGCACCAGCATAATTTCAGCGTCAGTTTCGTTTATACGGTCTTTTATCTGTTCAAGGGTAAACACGGGGTTTATCATATTTGCAACCGCACCGATACGGCAAAGTGCAAGCACAGCATACACAAGTTCAGGTGTAGAAGATGTGAACATAATGACTCTGTCACCCTTTTTCACACCGTTTGCTACAAAAGCGTTCTTTACAAGTTCAACATTCTCGAATAAGGTCTTGTATGTAATCTTTCTGCCGAAATATTCAAGAGCAATATCAGAGAGGTGTTCGCAGTTGTTTTCATAAATGCTTTGAAACACTGTCTTTTCAGGTATAGGTATGCTTAATGCCTCTTCGCTGTAGTATTTAAGCCAAGGCTTGTCTATTGAGGGGTAGCCTGTGAGTTTGCTTTCTGTGTTCATTGTATATTCTCCTGTTCAATTAATTTGGTACACGAGTTTCTCATATGCACCAGATTATTTCTGATGATGTTGCTTAGTTCTTGGTTTTTCTGCACAAGTGAATCTGTTGGATGGACATAAACGGTTTTGCCAATTGTATAAATATAGTTTTTTCTGCCTTTTTTATATAATGCCAATGGTATTATAGGACAGCCTGTGACTTGTGCGATATACACCGCTCCATATTTAAATGGAAGTAATAATTGATCGGTGCGATTGCGTGTTCCCTCAGGGAAAATGAAGATATTACCGCCATTAAGTAGCGTTTGAATCATAATGGTTTGTGCACAACGACCTGATGTTTTGCTGTAACGATCAACATATATTGTTCCTAATGGTTGTTGTACATGCTTTAATGATGTTGAGGCATATTCCTTTTTTTCTAACATACGTGCAAATGTTTTTCCTAACATCAAATATGCTAATGGTATATCTGACCATCTCTTATGATTACATACAAATATCGCTCCACTGGTAACAGGAATGTTCTCGTTTCCCTGCCATTTCAATCCAGTAAGTTTGGCTATGATTGCTCCAATTGGGAAAATAGTTTTGTAATTCTTTTTGTATTTCTCATACATATTGCTATCGAATGGCATATCGGAATATTGTTTTTTCAGTTGTTGAAAATATGATGTCAGGTTATTTTTATCCAAACCACTCCGTTCTTCGATGGATAACGGTTGAATATAATCGTCTAAAATTCGGTGATATACATCTCCAAAATCATTTGCGTAAAAAACATCAGAAATACCCTCATTGTATTTCGCCCTCATACAAATGACTTTGCAATGTTTTTTAATAGCTGCAATGTTTCGCGGATCGTCTTCGATGAAATAGTCAAGCTTTAGTCTTTTTGCAAGGGCAGATTTTTCATAAGCACTATTTGAAGTGTTCACAAAATGAATTTCATCATAAGGAACTTTGTTCTTTTTAAGCCAGCGTTTCAAAAAAGCTTTCATTACAGAGCCGATTATTCCGTTCTTATCGGCTAATACTCTTGCAGTGATAATAAATATTCTGCAATGCTTTTGTTCTTTTAAGACCTTTATGGTTTGTGCAGCATTCTCACGGATAGGCATTTTATTTATGTACCATAACAGATATTTTTTATAAAAACCTACCTCATTTTTATCAGTGCATCCGAATTTTTTGCTGAACACATATTCTTCGGGCGCAATGATGTCACCTGAATATCCAATGGATTTCAGATATTTTGAGCCATAGATATCTATAAACCATTCAAAATCGGTTAATACGCCGTCAACGTCAATTCCAATGTTCATAATTATTTACTATATGATAATTAAAATAAACCACTAGTGTGTTTTGATTTGTTTCTGGTGATTTTCACATCACAATTATTATACTGTAATCGTTCAATCGTATAATCAAAGATATCATTTCGTTCTTTTTTGCCAATAATTCGATATAGTCTTTGTCCATCCTCGGTTAATCTAACATTGCCAGCTTCAATGCGATCTTTTTCTATTTCTACTATTTGATTTTGATATCTCAATATCTTTTTCTTTTCGAAAGCAAAACCTGTTTCATAATTGGTTTCAATTAAGGAAAATAATTCAAGCTCTTTCAGCATATTTGTAGTAATTCTTGAATTAGCATATGTTTTAGAATGGTCTTTTATAAAAATTAAAGGGTGCGCAATATCATCCTTATAGTCATCAAAACAAAAACGAGCTAAATTCGAAAAATTTTCAGCATCTTGTTTTGACATAAGTGATAAATTGTGTAATAATCGTTTAGAAATAGAATTTGGTTCGTTTACTTGATTGGCTAAAATTTTCCCCCAAATATCCTGTAATGTATCATCAGAAATCGTTCCTGCTTTATCCCAAAAATTGAAAATCCAACTATTATCAACGGCATTGGGTTCTGCCGTATCCTTTAAGTGCTCATAAGCTTTTTTTACAATAGTGCCTCTATTCTTATTTTTTGAAAGTAGAAATTTATATTCTTGAATTAATGCCATTTGTTCTTCTAAAGAAAGATCATCTCTATTTGCTGTTTTCTCATATAAAACCTTTGTAAACTCTCGCTGTCCTTTCTTTAATCCATAAGGATCATAAATAATACCAACTGCCTCTGAAATCTTTTCAATAAGCTTTTCGTTAATTTCTTTCATTTTGAAACATCCTTTCATAATTTATCAGAGTATATACATCTGCAAGAAAAATCCGCAAAGCACTTATACACCTTGCGGAATCGCATAATATGACGGCTGAATTTACGGCGAATAAGCTGTTGAAGAATACAATTTCTCTATACTCTCCCTTTTATGCTCCATTGAAGAATGCACATATCTGTTGAGCGTAATGTTTACATTTTCGTGACCGAGTATCTCGCTCAAAGTGCGGATATCCATACCTGATTCAACACATCGTGTAGCAAAGCTGTGGCGAAGCGTGTGGAATTTCACATCAGAAATGTCACACGCCTTTATTTGCTTTGCAAAATGATATCTCATCATACAAGGCTCAACAAATCTCTCCGAGCTTCCTGAGAGCAGAAAAGCTTCGTTAGGCAGTTTTGAATAATGCTTGTGCATAAGCTCCAGAAGCTTACCCGAAACAGGAATATCTCTCACTGAGCATCGACTTTTCGGCTCTGTGATTATTACCTCAGTTTTCTTTGTGTCATCATCTGTTTGCACACGCTGCATCGTTGTACCGATATGAATGGTGTTATTATCAAACGAGATGTCGCATCGCCTTAATGCACAAAGCTCACCAATCCTCACGCCTGTGCAAAGCGTGAGATATGTACCCAGTTTATATAGATCGGTGTCGGTGAGCAAATAGTCTGTCAGTTTTTTCTGTTCCTGCACCGATAATACTCGCATCTGCTTTTTGGGGACACGAACAGAAACTGTATTCATGCACAGACTACCCGAGCATCCACAGACGGCGGCATACGAGTATATCATCTTTATTACACAAAGAATGTCATTTAGTGTCTTAGGGGCAAGCTCCGTTTTGCTGGAGAGAAAGCCGCTTATATCATCGGAACTCAGCTCCTGCACCTTAAATTCACCCAAGATCGGAACAATATGATTTTTGCAGATATTGTGATATTTGTTGTATGTGGACTGCTTGCATTTGAGTTTCACTGTTTGCAGCCATTGCTGTGTGTAATAGCCAAAAGTGCTATCGTTGGCTTTGGCTTTTGGAATAGTGCTTTTAGCTGATTTAAGCTTTATTTTCAGCTCTGAATAACTCCTGCCATAAACCGAACGATACCGAGCAGAGCCATCAGGCTTTCTGCCTGCTATTAAGCGTCCCTCCCATCGTCCGTCCTTTCGTTTGTAGATATTTTCACCTCTGCGTGGCATTGTTTTACCTCCTACTGACGATTATTCTGACGGCAAATAGCTATGCCGCAACTCGATTATAAAGCATTTATCGAAGTTACGATAGCTTTCAAGTTTTTTTGTAACTCGTCACAACATAATCCGAAAGTCAATTTGCACAAAAATACTTGAAATCAATGTAGAATTATCGGATTTTATTGACAAAATATGGCGTTATGTAGTATAATTAGAGAGTATATTAGATGTATATACTCTGATAAGAATATCACCAAACTGCCGCTTCAAGCGGCAGTTCTTCCTTTGCTTGGGCTATATATAGCCTATTATATCACGGATTGTCGCAAAAGTCTATATATAGCCTGCTTGTGCTTGCGAAATAGGATATACTAAATCTAGGCTATATATGGACGAGGTGATGGAATGAGAGAGGCTGTAGCTAAAAGGCTTCTAGAGCTGATGGAACAGAAGAATTTAACATTGAACGGCTTGGCACGGCTTTCTGCAGTTCCTCCGTCTACGCTGAAGAATATAATCTATGGCAAGAGCAATAACCCGGGCGTTGTTACATTGAAGCTCTTGTGCGATGGTATGGAGATGAGCATTATAGAGTTTTTCAATTCTCCTATTTTTGAGGAGTTGGGTATGGAAGATATAGATTAGTCTTTTAATTAAACAGCAAATCTCCCGAGTACACAAATACTCGGGAGATTATCTTTACACCACCACAACGCTATCCTCAAAATCCCCATTGAACTCAAATCTCACATCAATGCTCTTGTCCTCGTTTTGATGCACCACCACAAGATTTACGAGCAGTCGCAGATTAGCGTCGCTTATCCTGCTTTCGGACAGCACCTCCTCCAGCAGCTCTGCTGTGGATTTTAGCTTGTCACGCTTTTGCTTGCTGACCTCATCGAACTGGCGGCTTTGCTCTATTTTATGCTGAAGCTCCACAATCTCCTGCTCACGCTTTGATATCATTTCGTTGTAAACTTGTGCGTGAGGGCGGTCTGAAATTCGCTCAATTATCAGCTCCTCTATCTGATTTTTCAGCATTGTTATCCTGTCTGTGTATTGCTTTATCTGCTGTTCATACATCGGTTTCTGCTTCAGCCAGTCCTTGATGATGCCGTCATATTTTTGGCTTTCAGCTAGGATTTTTGTTCGCAGCTTTGCGACCTCGGCATATATCAGCTCGTCAAGCTGTGCTTCGTGAATTCGGTGAGGAGTGCAGTATTGCTTGCCGTAGCGGTGGTGGCTGTTGCAGGTGTATTCTATCCACTCGTTTTTATCGAATATTCTGCGTTTTGCGATCAAGATAGAGCCACATTCCGCACATCGAATCAGTCCACAGTAACGATGGATTCGGTTTCCGTTCTTGGCTCGGGTGTTGGTTTTAGTGCGGCTTTTCAGCAGCTCCTGCACCTGAGTGTATGTCTGCTTGTCGATGATCGCAGGGAGATAATCTTCGTGGCGGTATTGCTCGTTTTCGGGGATTACACTTCTTGTCTTGTATATCTTTGAGGTGACAGTCTTGTGGTTTATAAGCGTTCCTGTGTATATTTCGTTTTGAAGTATCCTCTTAACGCTGGTCTGTGCCCACAGGAATTTCTTGCACAATTCGGTGCGGGTAGAGCTTATCTTCCTGTGTGAGAAGAACTCGGGGGATTTAATTCCTCGTGCGTTCATATCTCTGGCAATCGTTGTAAGCCCGTATCCGTCTATGTATTTCTGAAATATCTCACGCACTATCCCGGCGGCGATCTCATCAATCAGCACCTCTCCCGTATTTCTGTCCTTGTAGTAGCCCATCGGGAGATTTACAACCAGTCCTGTTTTCTGCTTTTGACGAATGCCTGTGCGAACCTTCTTGCCGATATCCTTTGCATAAAAGTCGTTGATTATCTGCTTGAAGCCTATCAACAGATCGTCGTTTTCGTTATCGGTATCTATGCCCTCGGTAACGGAGATTACCTTTACATTATTCTCACGCAGATGGTCGATGAAAAGGGCGGTCTGCGTTTTGTGTCTGCCCAGGCGGCTGAGGTCTTTTACAAGCACCATATCTATCAGACCCTCGTCCACTGCAAGCTCCAGCTCGCTTAAACCCTTGCGCTTGAAGGTCATTCCCGATACATTGTCGTCGAAGCTTTCTCCCACAATCTCGTGTCCGTTCTGCTCGGCATAGTCCACAAGGATTTCACGCTGGTTCTGCAGGCTGTTCATTTCCTTGTCCTCATCTCTGGACAAGCGGTAGTATAACCACGCTCTCATTTTACTTACCTCCTTTTTGTGATTGGCAGTCGCAGCACTTTGCTTTGTGCTACGACATACCATATCACAAGTGTTTTCACAAGTCCAGCCGTTAAGCCGATTCTTCGGAAAGTTCTACCTTATCAATAAAATCCTCTGTGTCAATTCTGTGCAAGCTATCTCTGTCTGAATTTAAATATTCTGTAATCATTGATTTTATAAATGTATCAAATGCGTCTGCATTTCCGTTGTAGGCTACGGTGACTGTGTGTATCCTTGGAGTTTCTCTTTTTCTCGCCATTGTACCTCCAAGTCACATTTTTATACCTAGCACTCTTTTCTTTTCGGTAATCTTCTCCCACTCCTTGCTTTCGATATGCGGAGTGAGGTCGTGCTGCTCGGTGGGTGGCTCTTCCTCCGTCAGTTCAGCAACAGCTGCAATACCGCCGATAATGTCAACAGTGCGGATTGAGATATCACTGCTATTTTGAGCGTTCGCAAGTTTAGCCTGTGCCTGAACTTCTCCAGCTCGCTGAGCCTGCAGGAGAGCTCTGCGTTCATTCTCCCAGCCTGTGAGGAAATCTGCTCCGTCTGCTTTGCCATCTTGTTCAGTGCCTGTGATGTCTGCTATGCCGTAAGCTCCTGTATCTTCTTGCACTCGTCTACTACTTGACTGAATACTATCTTCTGATTTTTCAAGTAGATGTTCATTTCTTCTTTCGTAATTATCTGAGATTTCTGATGATACAGCTCCTCCTGCACCTCGCACAGCCTTGTCAGCAGACGGATGACTGCTGTCCAGTTCTGCTCCTGCACTGCTATCATAGGAATGGTTTCCTGTGCGGATTGCAGGTCGACGGAGTTGCGTTCCATCAAAGATTGAATGTCTAATTTCGAACTCGTGTTCCATTACCTCCTTTGAGTATTTGTTGTCGTGTAGCTTATTGCACCTGCATTTTCTTCCGTTGGGGCAGGTATAGGTGATGTATTTTCTGCTGTTCTCCCAGCGTACAGAATAACCGTACTGCTGCATAATGTACTTGAAATGCCGCTTGGATTTTTCATACCGCCTGAGGTCTGTGTTTTGCTGTTGATGAAGTGGATTATCGGCATCACTTCACCGCATTTGCAATCTCGCAGAGTACCTTTGTGGCGGCGGTGTGCTGCTCAACCAATTCGTCCAGCCGAACAGATTTCAGCCTGCCCATATTTCCGAGCAGTGCTATCTGATTAAGGTTGCTGCCGATAGCTTTCTGTGCTTTCAGTACATCTTGAAGTCCCTCTATTACTACAATTTTCTTCTCTGTTGCACAGCGTATGATATAGTCGCTAAGGGATAATCCGTAACTTTCTGCTTTGCAGATTATCCGCTGACGCTCTTCTTCGGTGCAGCGGATGGTTATTGATCTGTTTCGTTTTCTCGTGTTATCACCTCCGTATTACGAGTAGGGGGTTCGGGGTTCTCCCCGACCTGTAAGCGTTTGGCGGACAGCCAAATGCGATGCTGGCTAATCCAAAGGATTAACTTTTCTGTGCTCCAACATTGATTTGTTGCGTTTCCAAAAAACGCTCAAAATCGCCCTGTTTAGGGCAAGTGTGCTTAATGCGGATACTTTCTCTATCTTTTGAAGAAAGCCCCTCAAATCGCCTTACACGCTCTTGTCTGGGTGAAACGGCGGTGCAAGCTGATTACGCATTCTGTCTGATACTTTTTGTAAAAATTCCGAACCATCAGCAGGGACAGTAGTTTGTGGTGCAGGGTCAGTAGCATTATTGCTGTTGTCTGAATTACCTTTACTGGGGAGTGGCTCGGTGTCAGGGTTTGCGAGCATTTCAGTGACAGTAGGGACGGTAATTTCAGATATGTTGGGCATCAGCTTTTTACCGTCGCTGCTGTCACTATCGGCGTCGTATTCAAGGATAATAAGCCGCTGCCCATTGCTGCGCATATTTTTTACAGACACTCCATACTGCTCCAACTCAAAGCTGTGCTGTAAAAGATCTCGTGTTACTCTGTTCGGGAATAGATCGCTGCCGAGAATTGCTTGTAGCTGCTCGCAAAGCTGTGTTGCAGTTCCTCGAAAGATTTTCTGCGTGGTCATATAGTCGTGTACTCCGAAAGAGAAAAAATCGGGCTTTAATTGTGGAACATCATCTACTACATTCCAGCGGCTGTTTTGAAATACCACATTGATCTCAAGGTTTTCAATATCCCTGCCGACGCAGTGTAGCTTTGCTTCTCGGCTGCCACGCTTGCTTTCCACGAGAACAAAGCTGCCGTCTGCACTGCCGCTGATTCCTGTTGTTCCGCTTATGGTGTTGAACGGGTCTTTGTCCGAGCATTTTCTTGTGTGATGTACAAGCAGTATGGTTATTTTCAGCTTGTCTGCAAGTGTTTTTAATGATGATAGCTCCTTGTAATCTGAACCGTAGCTGGATTCAGACGATTGCCGAACCTTTTGCAGAGTATCTATGACTACAAGCTTGAGAGTAGGATTGCTCTGCTTGCAATCTTCTATCTGTGATTCCAATCCACTTCCGATAGCTCCTGCCATAATTGCAAAGCCGAGAGCATCCGACGGCTCGTCGGTCAGCTCGTACAATCTGTTCTGCAAGCGAATAAGGCTATCCTCTAAGCTGAGATATGCAACATAACCTTGTTCTGTATTACGCTTCAGAAAAGGCTCTCCCTTTGCTACTGACAGACACAGGTCAAGTGCCAGCCACGACTTACCGACCTTCGGTGCACCCGCAAGGATATACAACCCCTGCCTCAGCATTTTATCCACCAGATACTTTACGGGTCTCATAGGTGTGGTCATAATGTATGTGCTGCTGTATAGCTGAAGTGCATTTTGGTTATCCGTTTTATTACCTCCTTTCCGATTTAGTGGTTGGGTAAAGTCTAACACATTTTTTGTCGGCAGTAAATGCGAGATTACAAATGGGGATTTTCTTGATTTTTAATCTCGGACATTATTCGATTTTGATTGACAAGGAATGTATAAGGGGCTATAATATAATTATGACATTAACTGGGGGCGGCAGTAAAATGAACGATATTATAAAATATAAAAATGGTGTATATCTGTTTATAGAGAATAATGTTTTTCATAAGCTCTGCTGCCACGAAGGAACATTGTATTCTCTAGGTGATACAACAGCAGAGCAGGAACTTCTTGAAATGCTGGATTGCGATTTCGAGGAATATCGTGAGGGCTGTGAGGTTGTATCCGAATTATCTGACCTGGGATCTGGCGATGACTTTGGGACAATTACACAAGACCAGGTAGATAGTGTGGTTGAGAAAGCACTTCAACTCGCAATAAAACTGGATACCCAAAGTCACGCAGTGAGTGAGCTCTTGTATGCGGAGGTATTGAATTCCACTAATATTGCCGATGACGGAACGGCACATTATTTCCTTGACATTATGAACTCTGTCAACAGAATTTTGGACGAGCCAGAGCAATTCTTTTATCTCGTCAACAGAGTTATTTCAAAATGCGATACGGTTGATGATTTTAAGACGGCAGTGCTCACGGAGAAAAGCCTATTCCGTTATTCGTATCCAATGGAGTATGGAAATCACAGCTACGGCGATAAGGAGTTGAAGCTTGTAGAGGCTAGATTTTTCGACTCCTTTGCACAATATTATTCCTTTGTTCTGTTGAAGTTTGCTGACAGCGGAAAGCGGTTACAGCTATGCCCTTTCTGTGACAGATATTTCGTCCCTAAGACAAGAAAAACTACCCTGTACTGTGACAGGGTAGTAACTGAAACAGGCAAGACCTGCAAGCAGGTTGCACCGAAGATCATGCAGAAGCTGAACGAACTCAAAGACCCGCTGCTATATGAATATCAGAAAGTCAAGAACCGCAATTACAAGCGTGTCCAGCGATGCGAGGACAAGCTGCCCGAGCAGTTTAGCGAAAAGGATATGACTTTTGAGGAGTATAGTCAGTGGCTTGAACGGGCGGAGGAGGCTCGGAGGAAGTATATTGCTGGGGAGATTTCGAGTGAAGAGTTCTCATTTGCAATTAGTTCTTAAATAATGTTATAAACAAAACGCCCTCGAATTTTACTTCGAGGGCAAATAGCATTGTGTGTCAGCTTCACTTAGCTATGTATGAATTACTTCTTTTTCCCATTGGCAGGGAAGCAGAACGCTTTCTTACCGTAGTCTCTCGCATAAATGCGAGTCCCATCCTTGAGAGTTATATACGCTGAAAATTTCATTGTATAATCTCCTCCTTTCGCAAGAATTTTTAAAAACCTCTTGCAAAACGGAAGACAATGTGGTAAAATATTATTGCTACACAATACTTTACTGACAGACCACTATGTTGGTTTGCAGAGGTTGCAAAGAGTCAAGCTGTAAAGCTTGGCTTTTTTGCTTTTTCATATGCTATTGACGCTGCCTGAAATGATGTTTTGCAGCAGGTAGATATCTCACTGGGTGACATACCAGCAATTAAATGGCGAGGCATAAGAAGTTCGCTAGCAAAAGTATTTGCTTGCCATTCAGGGTCTAAATATGCAACTACCTTCTCATTCGTCGCCATTCTACAAAGCTTTACGCCATCCTGATGAAGAAAGTAGTGTCCAATTTCGTGTGCAATTGTGAAGCGAGCCCGCCCATCGTTGTTGCATGCAGCATCATATACATCCTCCCTGATTACCATAATGTTTTGGCAGTTATCATAGTAAGCGTATTTGTCTGGCATTTGATTCTGGGGTAAATAGTCGTAATTGAACTGTGGGTCAATTTCCGGAAGTATCTTCTCAACAAAAGTGATTACCGGGAAATCAAGCTTTTTATGTAGGTTAAATGATTTGCGTATTATCTTCACAAAACTGATGATATCATTTGTACTTAACGGTCTTGCAATTAGCTGATTAGCCATTTTACCTCCTCAAGTTTTCTTTAGAATGTCGTGGATTTTTCTTATTTGGTCTTCAGAAAGAGAGTTAATAGATCTAGCAAAAACGAGTCCCAATTCTGCCTGATTTGAAGTAGCATATGTAGTATCGATATTTATTGTTTGTAATGTTAAATGATACGAATCCATTATTTCTGCCACTTCATCATCAGAAAGCATATACTTTTCTATGACTTTATCTACTAAATCCAAAGAGGGTTTGCGTTTTCCGTTTTCGATCGATGATAAATAAGCTGAAGTAAACCCTAAATCATCTGCCATATCTTTTAATAATAGCCCTCTGTCAATACGTAGACGTCGAAGACTTTTTCCGAGTTCGGTAAGCACTAAATACACCTCCTCTTAAATCCTTATGTATAGATTATAACACGTTTGGATAACAATGTCAAGTGTTTTTGATAAGAAATTTAACTATTTTGTTAATTTTTCTCGCAAAATAGTTACTATTAGTTTTTCGGATAAGGATAATTAACATAATAATCAAAGCTTTCGATTTATACAATATCGTTACGCTCTCATTAGGTTCTGGTGTTTCCATGCGTGCAGGTTCAAGTCCTGTCACCCGTACCAAAAATATAAAACCGAGCTTTTCTTTCGATTAGCTCGGTTTCATTTTTTATAATAGGATTTGCGTTATTTTATAGGGATAAATCTTTTATTGGATCTGCGTTATAACAAGATGTGCGGAAACAGGGCGCGTTCCTCCCGCAAGCGGAGTTATGGTAAGCGCGGCTGCTGAACCGGCAGGGTTTCTCACGGTTAAAACAGAATTGATCGCAGTTGTTGTTACTACTGCCATTCCAACGATCTGTGATGTTCCGGTTGCCCGACCTGCTACAGTATATTCCAGATCTGCACCGTTTAATGTCAGCAGTAATTGTCCTGCTTCTGTCACGCTGACCTGGAACAACACCTGATAGGTGCCAATTTGCGCAAGATTAAAGGAGCTCGATCCTGTTCTGGCAATATCAGAACCGCTGTTAGGTCCATCTTGCGGGAAGCTGACATCTGTGCCCGGTGCTACTGTTGCAGAATTATCAGGCGGCATCAATGCGTAAAAGTCTGCATAGTTTAAAACACCGCCTGCTGGACCTTGAGGACCTACAGCGCCTGTTTCTCCTGCGGGACCCTGAGGACCTGCAGGACCTGTTTCGCCTGCGGGCCCCTGAGGACCTGCTGGACCTGTTTCGCCTGCGGGGCCCTGAGGACCTGCTGGACCTGTTTCGCCTGCGGGGCCCTGAGGACCTGCAGGACCTGTTTCACCTGCGGGGCCCTGAGGACCTGCAGGGCCCTGAGGACCTGCAGGACCTGTTTCGCCTGCGGGACCCTGTGGACCTGCAGGACCTGTTTCACCTGCGGGTCCCTGAGGTCCTGCTGGACCGATGGCGCCTGCGGGTCCCCTAGGTCCGACAGGACCAATAGCGCCTGCAGGACCCTGTGGACCAATCGGACCTGTTTCACCTGCCGGACCTTGCAGACCGCGCGGTCCGATAGGACCTCGAGGGCCGGGAGGTCCGGGCGGACAAATTGTACAGCAGTTCTCTGTGCATTCTTCGCAGCAGGAATTTGTCTGATGTTTATCTATGCGTGAATCATCATTACAATTGCAATTGCGATTAGTAAAGGTATTCCTGTTCATAATTATCCTCCTTTAAATATTGATGAGCATTTTGCTGCTCATCATATAATATGATTTTATTTACTAAGATGACACTTTTATCAGAAAACCTAAAAGACTTCGTAGAATTTGCCTTAATTTGATCGGAACAATATAATTACACTCTCGCTTTCGGTGTTTTCATGGGTGCAGGTTCAAGTCTTGTCACCTGACCAGTAACTAAAAAAGCACTCCAATTGGAGTGCTTTTTTAGTTATATGCAAACGCTCAACTTTTTACAAATAATTCACAAGCTCGTCTATGACGCCTGTCAGGTGCTCATCAATAAGACCGAAGTCCATCTTCTTATAACTCCACGCACTTCTGCCGATGCCGTGCTTTTGCAGCACCGCATTTATTGTCTTGTACCATGCCAATGCATCCTCAGGAGCAGCTATATTGATAACGCCGTATTCGCCGCAGTAGAGTACAGTATCGTTCTTCTCGGCAGCCTCTATCGCAGATGTGAACATCTCCTCAAAGTAAGCTTCACAACACTTGGACTGATCAAAGCTTACACGCTTTTCAGGGTCGATCATATCCGTCCATGTTGCACCCTGATGGGTAAATATCATAGGCTCATAGCAGTGGAAGTTGTACACTATCTTATCATCGTATGGCGCATTGAGATCCTTTACCGCTGAAACGCTATTGTTCCAGTAGCTTCCCACAAGGATCAACACTTCGGGAGCGATAGCTCTGATGCGCCTGATGCACTCGTTAGAGATACTATTCCATCTGTCTATGAACTCCTTGTCAGTTACTTCGTTGAGCAGTTCAAAGCAAACGCGCTCGTGCTGACCTCCGTATCTGCTTGCAAGCTCCTCCCAAAGGCGATAGAACATCTCCTGAAGCTCTTCGCTTTCAAAAAAACCGCTCTCCTGCTCGCCGTTATCAAACGAAAATCCCATTGTCTTATGCAGATCCAGCACAGTGTTAAGCCCATGCTTTTCACACATCGCAAGTGCTCTGTCAACCACTGCGAAGCCCCTGTCAAGAAACGCTCCGCTGTTGTCCATAAATATATTGTAGTCCATCGGGATACGCACATGGTCAAGTCCCCATGAGGCTATCCTTTCGATGTCTGCCTCTGTGATAAAGCTGTTAAGGGTCGCATCGCTGTAATCGCACTGTGACAGCCAGCCTCCGAGATTTACACCTTTTCTGTAGCCTTTAAATTCTTTCATAACATACCTCTTTTCTTCATTCATGGTTTTTCTTTGTTCACAGTTTATCATATTGGAGCACGAATGTATATCTCAATATTATCTTTTATATCAGAATTTTAATCTCATAAATATCTTAAATTCGTGACAAGAACAATAAATGTATGATATAAACACGCGGTATTATATGCTAAACTAAAGAAAACGAAAATTACAAGGAGGTCTATACCATGAAAAAATTAACAGCGTTCACCGCGCTGCTTGCAGCAGTCATGACGCTTTCAGCGTGCGGCGCGGCAGATGATAGCTCAGCCTCGTCCGAAAGCACCACAGCAGCCGCTACCGAGGCATCTACTACCTCTGCAACTGCCACAGCTACAGCGTCCGCTCCCGAAAACGCACCCGAAGCTTCTGCAAAGAACGAGGACGGAAGCTTTAAAGTAGATTTCTCTCTCGGCAGACCGCTCGGTCAGGAGATAGCAAACGGCTGGACGAACGGCAATCCCTTCAATGTTACTTGGCGCAGCACCAATGTTACCTTCAACGATGGTAAAATGCAGCTAGTGATCGATGAAGATGTTTCCGGCGGCGATATTCCCTACTCGGGCGGAGAGTTCCGCACAAGCGATTTCTACGGCTATGGGCGATTTGAAGTGTCCATGAAAGCAATAAAGAACGACGGCGTTGTTTCCTCGTTCTTCACCTATACAGGTCCGACCGACGGCAACCCATGGGACGAGATCGACGTTGAGATACTCGGCAAGGACACTACAAAGGTGCAGTTCAACTACTACACCAACGGCACAGGCGGTCATGAGTATATGTACGACCTCGGCTTTGACGCTTCCGAAGACTTTCACACCTACGCATTTGAGTGGTATGAGGATAAGATCGTATGGTTCGTTGACGGCGAGGAGGTCTACTCCGCCGATTCTGACATTCCCTCCACCGACGGCAAGATCATGATGAATGCATGGTGCGGAAAGAATGTGGACGGCTGGCTGAATGCGTTTGACGGCACTACTCCTCTCACAGCAGAATATGAATGGTTCACCTACACTCCCTTTGAATAAATAGGCAATACTAAAAGCTCCGTCCATAATGGACGGAGCTTTTATCTGCGCTGATAACGCTTTTGTGTGCAAATGATATTCCCCCGCATTTCCTGCGGGGGAATATCAAATGGAGATCTTTTAACTGAAAGCTTCAGGTATTGTCATTCTTCAAGCTTCTGATTAGCCTTGGCAAGCTCGCCCTCAACCATACCGCGGATCATTTCCTTGGTCTGTGTCCATGATGCGCCGCTGTTGTAGCCTTCCTTCATAGGGTTGTTGATATACTCATAGAGCGGATCGGAAACTGCATTATAGAACTCGATCACAGGGTGCTGCTCAGTCAGATCACGTGTGAAGTCGAGCATATCAAACATCTCGTCAGTCCAGCCGTACTCGGCGCGATGCTGTTCACGGTCTATCTCTGTTGCTACCTCGCTCTCACGGCAAGCCATAGCGCAATTGAGATATGCTGCTACACCCTCGGGATTTTCTGCGCCCTTGCAGATAGCAAAGCCGTCGATAACGGAGGGAAGGTAGTAAGCGTCAGCGTCGGGGCAGCGAGGCATCGGCACAAACATGATCTCGTCCATAGTACCGAAATGAGAAAGGTCCGGCTCCTCAAGCGCCCAGATGCCGCAGGGATAGAATAGCGTCTTTCCTGCTGCGATGTTGGAGGGATTTATTTCCCAATTGTTTTCGGATTTAGGGTAGGGCAGGTCATTCTTTTTCATCTCGTACATGAAAGTCTGAACACGTTCGATGAGCTGCTCATCAAGGTTGTGGACGATCTGACCGTTCTCCATACCTATGTACGGCAGACCGCAGGTCTGCGAGAAAGCACCCTCAAACCACCAGCCGTCTGTTGCAAACTTGCCCTGATCTCTGTCGCAGAAGGTCATCATCATATCCCAGAAGGTATCCCATGTCCAGTTGCCTTCCTTTGCGAGGACAGCGGGATCGGGCAGGTTGTTTTCTTCGATAACACGCTTGTTGTAGATCATTACACAGGAGGTGTTTGTGGAGAATGCGCCAACATAATGCTTGCCGTCATAAACGAACTGATCGTTTACGTTCTTCATGGGCGCCCACAGCTCGGAGTCGAAATCGACATAGTCGTCCATAGGCTCAAACATCTTGTTGATAGCGCCCTTCGGAAAAACATCAAGATCGCCTGCGGAAAACATATCGGGTGAGTCGCCGGCCTGAACGAGAGTTGCAAGCTTGTCGTAGCGGTCGTCCCACGAAACATAGATGTGCTCGATATTTCCTCCGTACTTTGTCTGGAACATCTCCAGTGCGACCGGAACAGCCGTGCCCTCAACAGGGTTGAGATCCCACTCAGAGAGGAATTTTACGGTTGGGTTGGAAAGCTTTTCAACCTCCAGATCTATCTCCGCGATAGCCTCCTTGTTCTCCTCGCTCATAGTAGCTGTTGCCTTGGGAGCAGTCGTTATGGCAGACGGGTTTGTTGTGGAGGAATTGAGGGACGCTGTAGGGGCGCTGTCCTCACAGGCCGTTACACCTAACACGCAGACGAGAGCCATTGCCGATGCGGTGAGCTTTTTCATGCTTAACATAATATCATATCCTTTCACATTGGGTCAAGTTGTTTTATCAACTAAATTTTAACCCGAATGCCGCTCAAAAAATATCATGTGTTTATCTATTGTATCAAATTTTTGTTGCATTTTGTAATCGAATATGTTATACTGTCCATAGAGCCGCAAAGGAGGTAACTCTATGGACGTACAGAAAGCCCTATCTCATATTGAATTTATAAACCGCGAATATAATGTGTCGCATCTGCCTTACGAGCGCGAAATGCAGTTCTACCAAAGTATCAAGATGGGCAATGTTGAGGAAACGCTCCGTTTGTTCAAGCCGCTTGACAGTAAGGGGCTGGGAAAGCTCAGTGAGGACAGCCTCAGAAATCTTAAGTATCACCTTATAATTACAGTAGCGTTTATCACGCGCTACTGTATTGAGGGCGGCATGGATATGGAGCAGGCATACAACCTCAGCGATATCTATATAAGAAGCATTGACAAATGTCAAACAGAAGCTGAAATAAATATGCTGCACCGCGAGGTGGTGGAGGACTATACTCAACGAATGCATCTGATCCTCAAAAAGACGTTGTATTCGCGCCCGATAATAATGTGCTATGACTATGTGCATAACAACCTCCACCATAAGATAACGCTTGAGGAGCTTGCACAGCACGTGGGACTAAGTGCTCCGTATCTCTCCAAGCTGTTCCATAAAGAGGTTGGTATTACTGTAACTCAGTACATAATGCATAAGCGTATTGAGGCTGCTGAAAATATGCTGAAATACTCTCAGCTATCTTCTATTGAGATATCCGATTATCTCTGCTTCAGCAGCGAAAGCCATTTTATCCATGTTTTTAAAAAACACATAAAGGTTACTCCAAAGGAGTATCGTGAGCGCCATTTCCGATCTAGGCTCGGAAAGGAACAAAAAGCAGCAAAATAGTGATATAAAAATTAAATTCGTGATAAGCGCAAGGCCTTGAGCATGATATCATTAGATTGACAAAGGAACACAGAGTTCCGCAAAAACGACCGAAAGGAAATGATAATCATGAAATTTACAAAGCTTTTCACAATCGCTGCTTCCGCTCTTGCAGCAACAGCAGTTCTCGCACTCAACGCATCTGCTTATGAGCTGAATCAGGATCTTGGCATCTTCTGGAGTGCAAACGTAACAGTTCCCGGCTCTGAGTTTGAGGGAATCACAGAAGATTCCGTTATCACTGTAACCTACACTGTTGACCAATCCCTCGCTGATGTTGAAGGTCAGGCTTACTGGTGCTTCAAGCCCATGATAAACGACGCAGGCTGGCCCTTCATCGACGGCATCACACAACTGGTATCTTCTGAGGACGGCAGCTCCTACGTTATTGATCCCGAAACATCTGAGATCAACTTCTCCTTACCTGCACAAGACATTGAGCATATTCAGCTTGCAGGTATAGCGATCATCGGTCACGGCATCACTCTGCACGATATGACTATCTCCGAGGGCGGCTCTGCTGATGTTCCCGTGGTTGACACAGACGCTCCTGTTGCAGATGGGGATAAGGCTTCCCCCGAAACAGGCATTGAGGGTGTTGCAGCTATAGCAGGTATCGCAGCATTGAGCGCAGGCGCTATGCTCGCTTCCGGAAAGAGAAGATAAGCGCGAAAATGCGATACCATTTGTAATTTTACAAGAATATTTGACAGAACGTTATAGAAAAAGCCCCGTTTTCGGGGCTTTTTTGCTATAAAAAATCCGAACACTTTTCAAAAACAGTGTTCGGATATTATTACATTTTAATCGTCGATCTAGTGAGCCATTCCATGAACTCTATAAAACTCTTATCCATCAGAGTGTAACCGTGACGGTAGAATTCCATTATCTTGTGGCTGTCACGCTCAAACTTGGAGATAGAAGTGTTGTCGGGACGTATAACGAACGCTCTGCCGCTCTCCTGCATCTCCTTCATAAGCTGTGCTTCCTTTTCATAGCGCTCGGTACGGCTCATGCAGGCTTCGACAAAGGCGGGGTATTTTTTATACATAGAGCTTATAACGCTCTTGAACTTTTTATAATCAGTAGGCGGAACGTTGCTTTCGGGCTTTGTCAGGACTATCACTACCCTGTCACAGCCCAGCTCCAGCGCGCGCGTTATCGGAATGGAGTCCGCAATGCTGCCGTCAAGATAATGCTTGCCGTCAAGCTCAACAGGCTCGCACAGCATGGGAATTGAGCAGGTCGCCTTGCATATAGTCATAAGGCGTTTTTCATCACTGCTCTCTGACAGAAACTCCACCTCGCCCGTTTCGCAGCAGGTGCAGGCATATTCGGAGTGTATATCACTGCTGAAATATGTATCAAAATCAAGCGGAAACTGCTTGTAGGGGTACTCATAACACATTTTATCGAGGTTTATCAGCTTATGACTGCCGAAAAACTGACGGAAGCCATAGTACGTTTCGTTTTTTGGCGCATTCATAAGACGGGCAGTTCTTCCCATCTGACGGGCGCGGTAGCTCAGCGCATTGCTGCCGCCTGCGGAAACACCGATGACGTAAGGGAGATATATTCCGTTTTCCATAAGGCGATCAAGCACACCTGCGGTAAATATTCCGCGCACTGCGCCGCCCTCAAGAATAAGTCCTGTTTTCACTTTTGCCTTACCTACCCTTTCCCAACAAAATCAGCTTTTTCGATATTTTGACATACTATGTCTATTAGCCTAAATTATATTATCATACTAAAATTAAGTTTTTGTAAACTTTTATTGCGAGATGATCTTAATATAAATAAGCGAAAACGCACAGCCATTGCTGTGCGCTGTTTTTAATTTATTATTGCCGTAGCAAGATTGAGATATGTCGCAAAGCTCACCCAAAGCAGATATGGGATATTTATTAGTGAGGCTGCCCCAGACACCTTGCCAAAGCTGCGTATCATAAGGGCTACAAGAGCGAGCAATACGATTATCACCGCGACTGCGCCCCACAATGCCTCAAAGCGGAAGAAAACTATGCTCCACATAAAATTCACCGCAAGCTGCACCCAATAAATTGCAAGCTGTCTGCCGTTGCAGCCCTCGCGCCGCACGAGATAAGCAGAATATCCCATCAGCGCATAAAGTATTGTCCACACAACGGGAAACAGCCATGACGGCGGCAGCAAGGGCGGCTCGGTGTATTTTTCGAAGAAGTCCGAGAAGCCTCCCGAAAGCAGCGCTGACAGCGCGCCTATTACCTCCGCAGAGAGAATAAATATCAGAATATCCGAAACGCAATGCTTTTTCATATACTACCTCCAAGGTTTGTACTACTCAATAGTATGTGAAAAAAAGCAAGCTTATGCAAAGCGTCATTGTATTGCAAATCATTTTATGTAACACCCGTACGATCCCATATATCGGTATGAATGTAAACAGGCTGCTTTACTTCGTCAAGGGCAGTTCTGCATTTTTCAAGGCTATGGAACATGAGAAATTGCAACAGGATAAGCAGCCACCTACTTCTATATAGTTGTAAACAAGATGTGAAAGTTGATTATAGATATATCCTTATGTAGCTTGCCACGCAAAACGCGAAATTTTGACACCCAAAACACAAAAAAACGCGAGAGTTTTAAAGCTGCTCGCGGTTTTTTCTCATCATTAAAAATGGCTTTACAAAGCCGTTTTGTGGCAATTTCAAATATTGTTTTTAACACAAAAGTAATGTTTGTTGAATGTTTTTAACTCCTAAAATTACTTTATCATTGGCTCAAAATGCACACCCCACAGACCTTTCGTTAAATGGTATGGAGGGGTAAAACGGAACAGGCTCCACGGTGACCATTTCAGAATCACTGTAGAGTCTGTTATTGTTAAAAGGTATAGTAAAAGCCTTGTAAATAGGGGCTTTTGTAAAAAGAAACTGGACACCCGCTTCGATACTCATTGTATCAAAACTGGTGTCCAGT
>CAYSYF010000024.1:0-34622 GCA_964435155.1 uncultured Ruminococcus sp.
TTTTGGAAAAATAATTCCGAAAATCCACATTATAAACCGTATAAAAAGTAATTAAGATTTCAGTTTAACGGAGCGATAAATTCCAATTTGTCTAACTGAATATAAAATAAAATCCAGAGAAGACTGCTTTCTTCTCTGGATTTACTTCTTTACGGCTACCGCCCTTTACCTCGGGGAGCTTTTCTATCCATTCAATCCTTATAGAACTCGCGTCTTTCTATCCTTATAGCCCTGTGGTTCTGTGCCATCGCCTCCTCGGTGGGGTCGAAGTAGCGCAGGCTGGGCGAAACGCTGCCGCTGTACTGACCGTCGGCATAGATATTGTCCGAGTTGTTCCACAGCGTGTCCACCCAGAAATACCTGCCGTCGATATGCACTAAATTCCACTCGTGGCTGGGAGCCTCGTCTGCCTCGTCAAAGGTGCGTTGGTTCTGCACGACTGCGCCTTGCACGATATAGCAATCTATACCCTGCGACTGGCAAAGCGCCGCGTAAAGGTTGGCATAGCCGCCGCACACCGAGCGGTGCAGCGAAAGCGTGCTGGAAAGCGACAGCGTTTCGGTGGTAACGGAGCTGTCGTAGGCATCGAAATCGTAGTAGATGTTCTGCGATACCCACTGCGACAGCGCGCGAGCCTTGTCGTAGTCGCTCTCCAAGCCCTCGCACACCTGCTCTGCGATGTCTGAAATTTCGGCAAGCACCTCGTCGCGCTGCTCGTCTGTGCCGCCTGTCACGATGTAATCCGCGACGATATCCTCGGGAATGTCGAGGATATGCTCCTTTGCCGAGATATTCTGCTCCATGACCTCCTCGCAGATAACAAAGCGCGCACCGTCACCGCGCTTTCTGATACGCCATTTCATTCCGTCGATTTCGATGTTGCTGTAGCCGCCGGTAATATAAGGCTTTATCTCGGCGGTAAAGCTGCCGTCATCAGCGTAGACAGGCATTACACGCGACGCTCCGCCTGCCGAAATAAAATCTATATGATCTGCATTGTAGTACCCTTTTATATAGATAGTATCCTCTGCGAATGTCAGCTCAAAATAGTTTTCGGGGTCATTTGACGTGAGCAGAACCATGCTCTCAGTCACCTCAGGCTCTGCCTGCTGCGGCTGTGATGCAGAGGTCATGGTCGTACTCTGAGTTTCCTCAGAGGCAGTTGTCTGCGCTGTGGAAGCCGTAGTATAGACGAACGGCGGTGCTTCTTCGGACTGATTGAAAAGCCCGACAATGATGAAAACAGCAGCCGACAAAAGCAGTGCGGAAACTATAATAATTGCGATCTTTACATTCTTTCTCATGCCTTTACTTTCTCCTTGTATCTTATATTTTATTATATATCCGTACCAACGGCTTGTCAACCGTTTTGTAACCTGATATGAGAATGTGGCGATATACACCGAAAAGCTTTTGCGCCTTAATTATAGCACATCGCTCCCACCTTGTCAAGCTAAAATATCATTTTGATAGTGCAATATCTAATAGATTATTGTACAATAATACAAAGATAAGGGAGTGATAAACGATGATTGCAGACAAGATCAAGATACTTCGCGAAAAGCAGGGTCTAACTCAGGCGGAGCTTGCAAAAAGGCTCGGAATAACACGCTCGGGCGTAAATGCGTGGGAAATGGGCATAACTGTGCCGTCTACGCAATACATCGTCCAGCTCTCGCTGCTGTTTTCGGTTTCCACCGACTACCTGCTTGATATGCCCCAGACGCAGACGGTATCCGTTGAGGGGCTGAGCGACCGCGAGATAGCCTCCGTGGTCGAGATAATTGACTGCTACAAGGCATTAAAAAAAGACGAATAAACGTAGAAAAACTCCCCGAGTTTCCTCGGGGAGCATCTTTATGCAATTTATAAATTACATCTCAACTGTCAGACCCTCAGCGGAGCGAACCTTGAAGTTCTTTGCTGTGCCTGTTGCTGTAACCTTGATGGTATCGCCGTTTCTTGTAGCGGATACTGTCAGAACTACGTTGCTCTCTGCGTCGTAGATCTTTGTTTCAGCAGTCTTGCCGTCCTCAAGCTGGTAGATAACGATGTCGGCATTCTCTGCGTAGTCGTATGTGAACGCGCGCTTGAAGTCGCCGTAAGCTACGATGCTGTTGGGCTTAGCAAGCACGGGCATGGAGAAGTAGTCGTGCTTTGTTTCGTACCACTTGCCGCCCTCGAATACCTCGCCTGTCTGGATATCTGTCCACTTGCCTGCGGGAACGTAGTACTGCGCGATGCCCTCCTCGTTGAATACGGGAGCGATCAGCAGGTTGTCACCCAGCATATACTGTCTGTCAAGTGCGAGAGTAGCGGGATCGTCGGAGTACTCAACTACCATAGCTCTCATCATCGGGATACCTGTTGTGTGGGTCTTGTTAGCCTGTGCGAAGAGGTAAGGCATCAGCTTCCCCTTAAGCACTGTCCAGTGACGGAGAACGTCGCAGCTCTCCTCGTCGAAGTTCCACGGAACGCGGTAGGAGCTGTTGCCGTGCAGTCTGGAGTGCGAACTCATCAGACCGAATGCACACCATCTCTTGTACAGATCGGGAGTACCCTGAGCCTCAAAGCCCGAGATATCATGGCTGAAGTAGCCGAAGCCGCTCATGCACAGGGACAGACCGCCGCGCAGTGTTTCCCACATGGACTCGTAATTGCTGAAGCAGTCGCCGCCCCAGTGTACAGGGAACTTCTGACCGCCGACTGTTGCGGAACGTGCGAACAGGCAAGCCTTGTCCTTGCCGTAGTATTCCTCAAGCACCTCAAATACAGTCTTGTTGTAGAGGTAGGTGTAGTAGTTGTGCATCTTGTAGGGATCGCTGCCGTCATAGTAAACAACGCCCTTTGTGGGGATTCTCTCGCCAAAGTCCGTCTTGAACGCGTCAACGCCCATCTCGCACAGCGTGCGGAGCTTGCCCTTGTACCACTCGCAGGCAGCGGGGTTTGTGAAGTCCACGATAGCCATGCCGGGCTGCCACATATCGCCCTGCCATACGCTGCCGTCGGCGTTCTTTACGAAGTAGCCGCCCTTTACGCCCTCGTCAAACATAGAGGAGCGCTGAGCAATGTAGGAGTTGATCCATACGCAGATCTCAAGACCCTTAGCCTTAAGTCTTTCAAGCATAGCCTTGGGATCGGGGAACATTCTCTTGTCCCATGTGAGGTCGCACCAGTTGAATTCCTTCATCCAGAAGCAGTCGAAGTGGAACACCTCAAGAGGAATGTCGCGCTCTGCCATGCCGTCGATGAAGCCCGAAACCGTCTTTTCATCGTAGTTTGTGGTGAAAGAAGTTGTCAGCCACAGACCGAATGTGTAAGCAGGTGTAAGCGCGGGCTTACCTGTCAGTGTTGTGTATGTTTCAAGAACGTTTGCGATCTTCTCGCCGCCGATAACGAAGTATTCAAGATGCTCGCCCTGAACGGAGAAAGCTACCTTGGAAACAGTTTCGCTCGCAACCTCGAAGTTTACCTTCTCGGGGTGGTTTACAAACACGCCGTAGTTTCTCGAAGACACATAGAAAGGAATAGACTTGTAGCTCTGCTCGGAGGAAGTACCGCCGTCGTTGTTCCAGATGTCTACTGTCTGACCGTTCTTAACGAATGTGGAGAACTTCTCACCGAAGCCGTAGATGTTCTCGCCGACGCTGATGTTCATCATCTCGCGCATTACGCCCTGCTCAGCGGTTTCCTCGTGAGCGAAAAAGGGCTTCATCTCGTCGTTTGCCATGCGCTCGTTGGTCTTCCACTGATCCTCCAGAATGTAGGATGTGGTCCTCCAGCCCTGCTTTGTAAGCAGCTTGCCGTTGTAGTAATACTTGATATCCCAAGCGCCGCCCTTTCCGACTACTACCTTTGTATTGCCGGAAATAAGCTCATAAGCGTTCTCGGTCTCGTTGATAACAGGCTTGAAGCTCTTGTCCTCGTACAGCTCAAAGCTGGGAGCCTTCTTCAGTGCGCCCTTGAAGTGATCGATCGTTACCTTGATGGTATTCTCCAGTGTGGAAGTGAAGCTGATCTCCAGCACGGGACCGCCGAGGGTCATACCGCGGTTGCCGATCCACTGGTTTGTGGCAAGCACATTGATAGAGGTTTCATCAGCCGTTACCTCGTACATCTGTGTAGCGTAGTTCACGCCGTAGCCGGGCTTGTTGAGCCAAAGTCCGTCTGCATACTTCATAGCAAAGTTTCCTCCGTTTGTATTAAGATTTTTAATAATTTCCGTTACTTTGGTAATCGTTTACACGACCTTGTTATCATTGTATCATACTTCTTTTGAAATTTCAAGGGGGTAAACGAAAATTTTTTGCTTTTTATAAAATCAAAATACAACAAAAAGAAAAGCCACATTATATTCATATTGCCCATAGACAAAGATCCGATTATATTATATAATTATCTTAGCGAAATTCGCTGAATAATGTATTTTAGGAGGTCTTTAATCATGGGTAAGTGGACTAAATTAAACAAGATCATGTCGTGGTGTGTTATGCTAAGCAGTATAGCTTGCACTCTCTATATGTCGATCTCGCTTTTTGCGACCGCAGGAAGCTACGGATCTTATTCTTCGTACTACTCCTCTGCACTGGCAACAGTCGTATGGCTTGGCATATTCACGCTCGTGGTCGGTCTTTCCATTTCGATAGGCATTTTCGCTGCTTGGAATATGCTCATCGAATGGTACAACAATGCTCGCGAGATCAAAAGAAATCTCTGCGGAGAACCTGCTCCTCAGGCGCCTGTTCAGTATGCGGCTCCCACACAGTATGCCGCTCCTGTTCAGTACACCGCTCCCGCTCCTCAGGCTCAGCCCGCGAACTGGCAGTGCCTTCAGTGCGGCGGTATAAACGAGGCAAACAGCGCCTTCTGCTACAACTGCGGCAAGCCCAGACAGTAATTCCAATACTTACACAAGAGAACCCCGAGGATATCCTCGGGGTTCTTTTTATTTCGATCTGATATATTCGTCCATAGCCTTAGCCGCGGTCTTTCCTGCGCCCATTGCAAGGATAACGGTAGCCGCGCCTGTAACTGCATCGCCGCCCGCGTAAACGCCCTCGCGCGAGGTAAGTCCATGCTCGTCTGCAATAAAGCAGCCATGCTTGTTGGTCTGAAGTCCCTCAGTGGTGTTTCTGATAAGCGGATTGGGGCTTGTGCCTATCGCCATGATAACACAGTCAACATCAAGCACGTGCTCGCTGTCAGGCTTAACTTCGGGCTTTCTGCGTCCGCTCTCGTCAGGCTCGGAAAGCTCCATTTCAACGCACTTCATGCCGCTTACGAATTTATGCTCGTCACCGAGTATCTCCACGGGGTTTGTGAGGGTCTTAAAGATGATGCCCTCCTCCTTCGCGTGGTGTATCTCCTCGTTTCTCGCGGGCATCTCCTGCTCGCCGCGGCGGTACACGATATAAACATTCTCCGCGCCGAGCCTCTTTGCACAGCGAGCCGCGTCCATCGCAACGTTTCCGCCGCCGACTACAGCAACGCTCCTGCTGTTCTTTATGGGAGTATCCGAACCCTCCTTGTATGCCTTCATGAGATTAACTCGGGTAAGGAACTCGTTCGCGCTGTAAACGCCCTTCAGATTCTCGCCGGGGATATTCATAAATCTCGGCAGACCTGCGCCCGAGCCGATAAATATCGCCTCAAAGCCCTGCTCAAACAGCTCGTCTACCTCGATGGTGCGTCCGATAACAACATTCGTTTCAAGCTTTACACCTAGCGCCTTGAGATTTTCTATCTCCTTTTCAACGATAGCCTTGGGAAGTCTGAATTCGGGGATACCGTACACAAGCACTCCGCCTGCTAGATGCAGCGCCTCAAAAACAGTAACATCATAGCCCATTCTCGCAAGATCGCCTGCGCAGGTCAGTCCGCTCGGACCCGCGCCTATTATCGCGCACTTGTGACCGTTAGGCTTCGGCTTTTCCATATCTCCCAGCGCGTGCTTGTTGTGCCAATCCGCAACAAAACGCTCCAGTCTGCCGATAGCCACAGGCTCGCCCTTTCTGCCGCGAACGCACCTGCTCTCGCACTGAGTTTCCTGCGGACATACTCTGCCGCAGACAGCAGGAAGAGAGCTGCTCTGTGCAATTACCTGATAAGCGCCCTCATAGTCCTTTTCGCGTATCTTCATGATAAACGCAGGGATATCTATCGCAACAGGACAGCCGCCGACGCAGGGCTTGTTCTTGCAGTTAAGGCAGCGTTCCGCCTCGTCAAGCGCCTGCTCCTCCGTATATCCGAGCGCCACCTCATCGAAATTGCCGCTTCTGACCTTGGGATCCTGAACAGGCATTTCGTTCTTTTTCTGGCTCATGTTAGGCATTATTCTGCCTCCTTTTTAAAGAGATTGCAGGTCATATCGCGCTTGTGAGTTTCAAAATCCTTGTACATCGCAGAGCGCTCGATAGCCTCGTCAAAATCCACTGAATGTCCGTCAAACTCAGGGCCGTCAACACACGCAAACTTTGTATCGCCGCCAACGGTAAGTCGGCAGCCGCCGCACATTCCCGTACCGTCTATCATGATGGGATTCATCGAAACAACGGTCTTTATGCCGTATTCCTTGGTTAGCGCGGCAACGAACTTCATCATTACCAGCGGACCGATAGCCACTACCTCGTCATAACTGTTGCCGTCCTCGATAAGCTTTTTCAGCGCTTCGGTAACAAGTCCCTTTTCGCCCGCGCTGCCGTCGTCGGTCATTATCTTCATAACGTCGCTGACAGCCCTGAACTCGTCCTCTAAGATAACAAGGTCCTTGCTTCTGAAGCCTACTATGCTGTGCACCTCTGCGCCGAGGCTGTGCAGCTTCTTCGCAACGGGGTACGCGATAGCACAGCCAACACCGCCGCCCACTACTGCGACCTTTTTCAGCCCCTCTGTATGAGTGGGAGTGCCGAGCGGTCCTACAAAATCATGGATAAAGTCGCCCTCGTTCAGGTGACCGAGCTTTTCGGTGGTAGCGCCTGCTATCTGGAATATTATCGTAACAGTTCCCTTTTCCCTGTCGAAATCCGCAACGGTGAGCGGAATACGCTCGCCCTCATCGTCAACGCGCAGAATTATAAACTGTCCAGGCTCTGCCTTTTTTGCAACCAGCGGAGCCTCCACGTCCATCAGGGTAACGTAGGGATTGAGAACTTCCTTTCTTGCTATTCTGTACATGATGTTTACCTCCTGTAAACTGATATATATTTTAGTATATCCCATTTGCACCGAAAATGCAAGTTTTCCGAAAAGAAAGTTCAGAATTTCGTCAAATATTATTATTTCAACTCCAACGGTAAAAAAATTTGTGAAATATGTAAAAATGAAAAAGCAAATGCTGCCGCAGGCATTTCCATGATATCCGCACCGTCCGAAAGCCTTTGTGCAATATATATATATATATATTCAAGCCATTTTTCTTGGGGAGTTTTCACGTTGACCTTTGAATTCGGATTGAAGTATAATATTTATGGTATAAATTTTACCGAATTTTGCGAATGAGAGGGAAAAACATGAAGAAAAAATTAGCTTTGATTTTGGCGGCTGTTGTGGCATTAAGCTCGGCTTCGGGCTGCGGTGCGGAAACAACGTCCGAGCCCGGCATTGAAAGCAGCACAACATCTGACAACAGTGCTGAAATCTCTGTGGGAAGCGATACCGAAAACAAAGGAGATTTTAACTTAGGAGAGGTCATGTTTACCCAATATGAAGGAGAAGACAGGAATACTGTGGGCTTTTTTCTCGACAATATGCTTTACGGTCACTTCTGCGTCGACGCTTTTCATAGAAAGGAAGTTGTGACCGTTGACGAATCTTTGGATATTGAGATAGCCCCGAGCTCGGAATATGGTTTCAAATTCGCAGGCGCAGGTCACACCGTTGACGGCGAGGCCGAAAAAGCTGCTGCATTCTATCTTGAACTCAGAAACGGCGGCAAGGTAATCCCCGCTGAAAATGTATCCGCAATCGAAACAGTTGAAAGTTATAATATAAATATAACGGCTATTGCCTGTGTACTTAACGAGTCACTTGTCGGCGCAGATAGAATGACCCCCAACATCGAAGTTGATTTTATGGTTGAACGGCAAGGAAACAAAGAAAAGCTCCGCGTGGGCATGGATTACGAGAAGC
Organism: uncultured Ruminococcus sp.; assembly: GCA_964435155.1. GTDB lineage: Bacteria > Bacillota > Clostridia > Oscillospirales > Ruminococcaceae > CAG-115. The sequence continues at coordinate 8,128 of CAYSYF010000024.1, forward strand.
TTGTAGAACTTATCGGAGAGGGTGTTGAGCTTAAAGACGGCGAAAACACCTATTATGTATATAAGACCGCCGCATACACACTTGCAATCGAACACTCTGTATATGAGACAGATGGCAAGAGCGAAGACCTTGTAAAAACTATAATCCTCATTAAGAACGGGATTGAACCCGCAGAAGAAACCACCGAAGCGGAAAGCACCACGCCTCCGGTCGAGGAGGACGAGCCACAGGACCTGCTTAATATGACTATGCGCGAAAGCGGCTTTACAGTAAGAGACGGTGTGCTTATTGAAAGTGCAGTAAAAATAGGGGGCGGCTCTATTGAAATCCCCGACGGAGTAATTTCCATCGGCGAAAGCGCCTTCCAAAAACACGGCGAGTATCTCACGGGCATAAGCATTCCTGATAGCGTAACAACTATTGGTGATAATGCTTTCTATGGTTGTACAAATCTCACCGAAATAACTATCCCCGACAGTGTAACTGCTATTGGCAATAATGCCTTCTACAAATGTAGCGGTCTTACTGCAGTAATCATTCCCGATAGCGTAACTTCCATTGGTAACGAAGCGTTCAATCACTGCATGAACCTTACTGATATAACTTTCTCCAGCAGCTTAACGCATATAGGAACTGACGCTTTCTATTTTACGGGGTGGATGAGCAATTACCTCAAGAATAACGGCAGTCCAGTCATAATCAATGGCATAATAATAGATTACATGGGCGACGATACCGATCTTACCCTCCCAGACAACGTTACTTCTATCGGCGCTTCCGCTTTCAATAACTGCAACAGCCTTATAAACGTAACTATCCCTGACAGCGTGACATCTATCAGCGATGAGGCTTTCTACGGTTGCGACGACCTTTCAAGCGTTACAATCCCCGACAGCGTTACCTATATCGGCGAGAATGCTTTCAGCTATTGTAAAAATCTTACAAGCGTTACATACAAGGGAAAGACTTATTCCTTTGAAAACATAGAAGACCTCTACAATGCAATAAACGCATAAACAAAAACGGCTGTGCCGAGGAATTCCCTCTCGCACAGCCGTTTTCATATCTCCGTTTTTCTAAGCTCCTCCGCTATCTTCGACAGCTTCTTGAGCCTGTGATTAAGACCGCTCCTGCTGATAGGCTTTTTAAACTGCTGGCAAAGCTCGGACAGGGGCATCTCAGGGTTTTCCGCGCGAAGCTCCGCTGTTTCGCGAAGCTCGTCGGGAAGCCAATCAGCGCCCTTTACGGCATAGATATACTCGATATCCTCAATGCTCTTTCCCGACGCCGCAACTGTCTTGTCAAGGTTTGCGCTCTCACAGTTTACCGAGCGGTTTACGCGGTTGCGGAAGTCCTTCATTATCTTCACCTGCATTATCTCCATGGAGTGCGCCGCAGCGCCGATGTAGGTGAGGAAATCCTCGATAAGCTCGCTCTCCTTCGCGTACAGCACAAGGCTGTCCGCCGCGCGAAGCTCGCCGTTTTCGTCCATTACGCGCGCCCTGCGGGTACGCACCGTGGTCTTTATCGCCATGCCGTGCTCGTTAATAAAGCTGTGCAGCGCCCTTGCCCTGTCAGCGTCGTGGTGCACAAGCTCCAGATGGTACTCCTTGTTAGGGTCTGTCACCGAGCCGCACGCCGCGAAAACTCCGCGCAAAAACGCGCCGCTCTCATTGTCGTTGCCCGAAACAACCGCAGAATTTATGCCGCAATAGTCACCGAACTGCTCCGAAACGCGCTCATATCCGTCCGTTATCCTGAACGTGTAAAGCGAGCCGCCGTTCTTTACAAGACGAACCGTTTCATGCCGCACCTCGGGGAACACCTCGTCGCAAAGCGTTCGCGCCGCATTAAGCAGATACATCTTCTCGGTCTGTAGAAGCGGCATTCCGTCCGCAATGCGCGAGGAATAAAATATGCCGTACAGCATGGCTTTCATCTCGCCGTGCGGCATATCCTTTATCTCGCAAAGACCCTTTTTTATATCAGATGAGAATGACATCTTGTCCTCATTTCTTGGCAGCGTCGCGGTGCAGTATACGCACCTTCAGGTCGCGCTTTTTCAGATGCGCCGCAGTAAGCTCCGCAAAGGTAACGCTGCGGTGCTTTCCGCCTGTGCAGCCAAACGCTATTACAAGGCGGCTCTTTCCCTCCGTAACATAGTGAGGAATAAGAAAATCTATCAGCCCGAAAAGCCTGTCCCGAAGCTCCATAGACTGCGGAAAACTCATTACATAGTCGCGTACCTCCTGATCAAGACCCGTCTTGTGCTTGAGTTCAGGGATATAGAACGGGTTAGGCAGACAGCGCACGTCAAATACAAGGTCAGCCTCGCCGGGAGCGCCGTACTTGAAGCCGAAGCTCATGCAGCTTACCATCATCGCGTCGGACGCCTTTTCAAGGAACAGACCCGCGATCTGCTCTTTGAGCTGTCCTGTGCTGAGCAGCGAGCTGTCCACTATGTATTCGGCGTTCTCGCGGATATTGCCGAGAAGCTCTTTTTCTACATCGACTGCCTTGCCGAGATCACCGCCTGCCGCCTCGTCAAGGGGGTGCTTGCGGCGCGTTTCCTTGTAGCGCTTCATCAGCACCTCGCGCGAGGCCTCCAAAAACAGCACCTTTACGTCGATACCGCGGAAATGCAGCTTTGTTATGCTCTCCTCAAGCTTGAAGAACATCGCACCGCCGCGGATATCGGTAACGATAGCCACCTTTTGTATCTCGTTGTTTTCATTGCATATAGCGGCAAAATCGGGTATAAGCTGCGGCGGCATATTGTCTATGCAGAAATATCCGATATCCTCAAGCACCTTTACAGCCGAAGATTTGCCCGAACCCGAAAGTCCCGTTACGATCACAAATTCCATATCTTACTCCAATATAAGCATCTCGCATTCAAGGTCTACGCCTTTCTGCTCTTTTACCGTCTTTTTGATATGCGACACAAGCGCCATGATATCCTCAAAGCTTGCGCCGCCCTTGTTTATAACAAAGCCGCTGTGCTTCTCGCTCACCTGCGCTCCGCCTATCGTGCAGCCCTTCAAGCCGCACTCCTCGATAAGCGCTGCCGCGAAATAGCCCTCGGGGCGCTTGAAAGTGCTTCCGCAGCTCGGAAATTCAAGCGGCTGCTTATCCTTGCGGCGACCCATAAGGTCGTCCATCTTCGCTTTTATCTCAGCCTTATCGCCCTGCTTAAGCTCCATAGTTACGCTTACGATGACGCATTTCTTTCCCGAAAAGAAGCTGTGGCGGTAGGAAAGCCCCATATCAGCCGCGTCCATTTCCCGAAGCTCACCGTTTTCGTCGATATAGCGGCAGCTTTTGACGATATCCTTCATCTCGCCGCCGTATGCGCCTGCATTCATGTACAGCGCGCCGCCGACAGAGCCGGGAATGCCGTACGCAAATTCAATTCCCGTAAGCCCGTTTTCCAGCGCCGCCATGCAGACGGATTTGAGGCTTGCGCCCGAATCTGCTGTTATAACACAGCCGTCTGTCCCGACCTCGGAAAATTCCTTTGAAAGCAGTATTATGCAGCCGCGGAAGCCCTTGCCGCTGACAAGAACATTGCTGCCCTTGCCCAGCACGAAATACGGAATATCCTCAGCCCTGCACAGCTTTACTATCTCATATAGCGAGCATTCGCTGTTCGGCTGTACAAGAATATCGCATTCGCCGCCCACCTTCATCGAGGTATGGGTGCTGAGCGGCTCGTTAAGGCTGTATTTTGCACCGATATCACGGCATAGTTTTTCAAGAGAAGCGTAATTCAAGACGTTATCCTCCAAAAACATAATAAAAATGTAGGGACACGGCTTGCCGTGTCCTCTGCATTAAATGATCAATCCGCAAGCGTATACAGGAACGCCGCACCGATAATGCCTGCATCATTGCCAAGCTTTGCGATGTCCAGCTTTGTAGAACGCTCGGGGTCTATGCAGTAGCTCTCGCGCGCAATGAACTCACCCAGCGGCTTTGTGAGGTTCTCGCCCTCCTTGCAGATACCGCCGCCGATAAGCAGCACCTCGGGCTGGAATGTATTTACGATGTTTGTAAGTCCGCAACCGAGGTAGTTGATGTACATATCAACAACGTCGCTTGCAGCCTTGTCGCCTGCTCTCCAGCCGTCGAAAGCGGTCTTTCCGTCAACCGCGTCAAGCGAGCCTGCGATCTCCCACATCTTGCTGTCCTTGTTTTCTTCCATGGCTTCCTTTGTCATGTTGATGAGCGCGGTAGCGGAGGAATAAGCCTCAAAGCAGCCCTTTCTGCCGCAGCCGCACTGTCTGCCGCCATACTGAATTACGCTGTGACCCAGCTCTGCGCCGCAGAAATTGAAGCCTGTGTATATCTTGCCGTCGATGATGATACCGCCGCCGACGCCTGTACCGAGAGTTACCACTACAACGTCCTTATAGCCCTTGCCTGCACCGTTCAGCACCTCGCCGAAAGCAGCGGCATTAGCGTCATTTTCAACGTAGATATTCTTGTTCAGCTTCTTCTGGATAAGCGCGCGCAGATTGGTGTTGTTGAAGCCGAGGTTGCAGCTATAAAGCACGATGCCGCTGCCGCGGTTTGCTACACCGGGAGTGCCGATACCGATGCTGTTTACCTCTCCGATAGTCACCTTAGCCTCGCCGAGAGCTGCCCATACAGTTTCAACGATAGCGTCAGCGATCTCCTCGGCGGGACGGGGAAGATTTGTCTTTGCAGTAGCCTTTGCTACGATATTGTAATTTTCGTCTACCACGCCGACCTTTATGTTAGTGCCGCCGAGGTCAATTCCTATGTTGTACATTGGTTTGTATTTCCTTTCAAATGAGATGCAATATTTGTGTAGGGACAAGGCTCGCCGTGTCCGCTCTTATCACAGATTGAGATCCGACATTATATCTTCCTCATCGGAGTCGATACCAAGCTGCTTCAGCAGATCCTTAGCCGCATTATAGCCCATCTTCTTCTGACGGTTGTTCATCGCAGCTACCTCAAGGATAACGGCAAGGTTACGTCCGGGCTTTACGGGAATAGTAAGCAGCGGCACCTTAACGCCGAGAATGGTCATAAAGTGAGTGTCAACACCCATTCTGTCGTAGGTCTTTTCGGGGTTCCACAGTTCCATCTCAACAACCATGTCGATCTTCTCGGTAAGCTTTACAGCGCCCACACCGAACAGTTGCCTTGCATTTATAATACCTATGCCGCGAAGCTCGAGAAAATGACGGATATTATCGGGGGAGCTGCCTACAAGCGTGATGTTGGAGGCTTTCTTTATCTCCACCGCGTCGTCCGCGATAAGTCTGTGACCACGCTTTACAAGCTCGATAGCGGTCTCGGATTTACCGACGCCGCTCTCGCCGAGGATAAGCACACCCTCACCGTAGATCTCGATAAGAACGCCGTGACGGGTAATTCTCGGAGCAAGCTGTAAATTAAGGAATGCTACCAGCTTTGAAATGAATACAGAGGTGCTCTCCTCAGAAATGAACAAAGGCACTTCATACTGCGCAGCAAGCTCTGTCATCTCGGGGAACGGCTCAAGTCCACGCGTGATGATAAGCGCAGGGAAATGATAGCCGAACAGGTCATTAAGGCGCTGACGGCGGGTATCGGGATCAAGTCCGTTGAGGTAAGCATACTCGCTGTAACCCATTACCTGAATACGCTTGTTGTCAAAATACTCATAAAAGCCCGAGAGCTGAAGTCCGGGACGGTTGGTATCGTTGCTTGTGATAAGCTTGTTGCCGCCGTTTTCGGGCATAAATACCGTGCGCAGGCGGAACTCGTCAATTATTTTCTGAAGCGGGAAGGAAAACTCCCTGTTTATTTCTTCGAGAGGCATAAAAGCAGTCCTTTCTCAATAACGTCATTAAAGCATAGTGCTTCATATATCATTATACATTATAGGCGGAATTATTTCAAGTATTTTCATATTTTTATTTTTTGGCAACGCTTGACTTTTGCCGCACACCGTAATATAATAGCAATAAGCAAAAACGGCGGAGTTTATCTCCGCCGCCAGCTTGTCGAAAAACTATGTTTTTGCTCGCGAAGCGAGCTTTTTAGATAACTTTTTTGGTGTGGCTTTGCCACACCAAAAAACACTTCTATCCGCACAACTGTGCGAGTTGGCGGCATTGCCGCCAGCGAGTGCGGGCAGTGCGGATGTTTCGGCGGCAGCACGATGCTGCCAAAGCGAAACCCAAGCGCGGCACGGACGCCGCGCAACAGAGTATCGCACAGGAAAAGTCCCAACGGGACTTTTTCGACGGTCTCACGGCGGAGTTTATCTCCGCCGCAAATATCAGGCAACAAGGCTCATAAGGATAGCCGAAGCGTCCGCAGGAGTAATATAGCCGTCGTCATTGAAATCGGCTCTGGGATCGTCGGTGCCGTCGGTAACAAGCAGCCTGAGAAGCATTGATGCGTCCGCAGGGGTTACCGCCATGCTGTTGTTTATGTCGCCCTTTATCCTTGTCACACTGTCCGCGATGATGACATAATCGCCGCGAAGATCAGGGACAAGCTCCACTGCGCCGCCTTCACCGATCAAAGCGGTGTCAACAAGTATCAGCGCAGAATTGCTCTCGTCGTATCTGTAAAGGCTTGCAAACTTGCCCTTGTACTGTGCGTCCACACTGCTGTAAAGTGTGGCGGAAAGCCTGTTGTCGCTGTTGAAATGGATAAGATCCGCAGCAATGCCGCCCGCTTCGTTAAGCACGACATCGGGAATATATACCGCGTCGGTGCGAAGTCCAAGTCCTATCACAGGCACGGCGTCGTCAGTGATAGCGGAAGCATTGAGCTCCCAGCGCATCGTATCATCTATCACAAATTCCAGCGTGAGCTTTCTTTCCATTGCCGCAAGTATCACCTCGGCAGGAACAGAAACGCTGCCGTTCGTTTCTATCGTTACGGAAAGCCCCTTGGACTTTTTAAGCAGCTCCTTTCGGATAGCCTCCCAGCCGACTGTCTCGCTGTCCCGAATGACGGCATTGTCAAGCTTTGCAGTGCTTTCCTGAGTGGTATTGTCCTGAACGATGGTGCTCTCGCTGAATCTTACCTCGATAGTAAATGTATCGGTAAAATCCGCATAGGTGACGGTTATGACCTTCTCGCCTGCTGTATTGGTGTTAAAGCCCGATATCATGCTCTCGGTCATGGGAATATCCTTATCGGTGCCGTCTTCGTAGGTGACTGCGATATAGCCGCCCGTGAGATCAAGCGCCTCGCCCTTGTCATAGCGCAGCTTGCGAGGCTCGGTGTCTATCTCCATGTAACGCACGTCAAGCTCGGCGGGTATCTCAACGATATATTCAAACTCTGCGATATCGCTGTCGTTGTAGCCTGTCTTTACAGCAACGGCACGAATGGTCATCTCAACCGTTTCGCCTGCCCTGCCCTTTATCCTTATGGCATCGCCGTCGTACTCCTCGCTGTAGATATCAGGGTCTGAGCCGTCGGTGGTGTAGAATATCCTCGCGCCCCTTGTGGAGCAGGACAGCTCGACATACAGATTTTCCTCGTATGTACCCGACTTTTCGCTTGCCTTTACTGTGGAAACAGTCTTTGCGGCGTAAAATTCACGATATATCTCCGCCTCATGCAGAGCCTCCGCCGCAGTCGTCTGAACACCACAGCCGAGCGTCATTACAAATGCCGCAGCAAGCGCTGAAATGCGTCTTTTCAGATCCATAAAGATGACCTCCCGAGTAGTATATTACATTTTCCGATAAATATCGGTCATTATATTTATTAGCACAGCTTTATTATACACTAAAAAAGCGTTTACGTCAATAAGTACCGCAAAAGGAGTTTTTATATGAAAGTCACGTTCAACCCCGACGAAAGTGTAGTAAAAATGATAAAAGACGGACTTAAGCAGACAGGCGGCTACTGCCCCTGCCGTATTGAGCGTACAGAGGAAAACCGCTGTATGTGCAAGGAATTCAAGGAGCAGATAAACGACCCTGATTTTGAGGGCTTCTGCCACTGCCTGCTATATTATAAATCCAAATAACCGAAACACCGAAAGGAGAATTTTTATGAGCGAGATCACCCTTACAAAGGAAAATTTTGAGCAGGAGGTAATGAACAGCAAAAAGACCGTGCTGGTAGACTTCTACGCAAGCTGGTGCGCGCCCTGCAAGGCGATGTCGCCCGTCATTGCCGAGATAGCCGAGGAAAACCCCGATATCGTTGTAGGCAAGGTCAATGTAGACGAGCAGCCCGGCATATCCTTCAAGTACGGCATCAGCAGTATCCCCACCCTTATCGTATTCAGAAACGGCGAAATAGTAAACGCAGCAGTAGGTCTGCGCAGCAAGGAACAGATCATTGAAATGCTGAAATAAGGAATACTTTTCGACATAATGTAGGGTTATTTTACTCGAAGTATAATAATCCTACATTTTTGTTGCTTTTGTGTTACATTTTAAAATATTCCGCGTATAAATGAATGATTGGGGAAAGCTCCAACAGAACATACAACAATACGGAGGTAATGAAACTTATGAAGAAAATATTCCCTTTACTGATCGCCGCAGCGCTGCTCTGCACAGGCTGCCAGAGCCAGAGCAGCTCCGAAAGCGCTTCGGACAGCACAACGTCCGCTACACAGGCTTCCACAGCCGCAAACGAAGTGCTCTCTCCCGCTGACAGCACACCGACCGCCGATACAGGCGAAGATGCCGCCACTGATGATACCGAAGAAAACCGCTTTATCACAGGCACTTACCTGCTGAATGTCGGCGATGTTCATGTGGGCTATATGTTTGCCTTTGAAGCGCAGGAGCCTCTTGCCGCTTTCTACACATTCGACACAGGCGTAGAATACGAGGTGACCTACAAGGTCGCAGATAACACGATCGAGCTTAACGGCGAAAACGACAGCGTAGTCCTTGATGTCATAAGCGGCGATCTTTCTGTTTTCGATATAAAGACCGCAGACGGTCTTGAAATGAACTTTACCTACTTCAGCAAGGCAATGCCCGATGAGATCCTCGGCAGCTTCCACTCAAACCCGCAGCTTTGCGAGCTTGCCCTCGACTACTACGAGAAAAACAACGGCTACCGTCCCACCTCCTGCGACGCGGAAAACAACGCAGACGGCTCCGTGACACTGCACCTCTATGACAATATGGAGGATCATATCGCGACCCTTGCATGGTATACAGTTGATCGTACAAACTGCTCGGGTACAGACGAAATCATGCTGACAGAAATAAACCTTCTGTCCTGATATATCGACCGAAGCTCCCTCTCCGTCTATTCGGAGAGGGATTTTTCACTTTCGGCGCAGAAAAGCGGTAAATATTTGGCAAAGAAGTAGTATTCAACCGTAATATTTGTACAAAATTGCTATTGAAGATTTTGTGGTTTTGGATTATGATAGATAATAGTTGTTTTTTAATATATTTAATATATATAAATATGTATCCCTCTGAAAGGCAGGTCTTTATATGGATATTTTACAAAGTATAATAGAAATGGATAAGGCTGCTGTGGCAAGCACAAGGGCAGCCGTCAAGGAAGAGCGCAAAAAGCTCGATGAAAAGGACAAGAACGCCGACTCGCGCAGAAATTCCGTTCTGGACAGAAATCGTGAGGCTGCCGAAAACTCACGCATAGAGCAGGAAAAGGCTCTTGCCGAGAAAAAGGCTGCTGTCGATACCGAGCTTGCTGAAAGCAAAGCAAGGCTTGACGATATATTCGCAAATAACAGCGAAAGCTGGCAGAACGAGATAATCAGCCGCATCACAGGAGCATAATATGTCATTGTCATCAAATTCCGTCATCGCAAAGGCAAGGGCAGTTTTTGGCAAGTCACTGAAAAGCGAGGACTATGCAAGGCTGTGTTCCGCATCGTCCGTTGCCGAGGCTGCTTCTCTGCTGAAGCAGATGCCAAGATATGAAAAAGCGCTTCAGGGCATCGACCCTCAGTCTGTCCACCGCGGTCAGCTTGAAGCACTGCTCAAAAAAGCGACTTTTGATGTGTTCGAGCGCTTCCACAGCTTCGATTTCAGTGACAGCCGCGCTTTCTTCCGCTATATAATAATGGAGCTTGAAACGGAGCAGATACTCACTGCGATCGAATGTGTGGCTTCAAAAACACCGCAGAGATACATCGCGTCGCTGCCGATATTCCTTGTGCAGCACGCACAGACCGATCTTATCACGCTGGGAAAGGCACAGCGTTTTTCCGATATCGCGGAATGTCTTGCGGGAACTTCCTACGAAAAGATACTGCGCCCGCTTCTTATGGAGGCAGAGGGCAGCGGCAGTATAAATATCAACGAGTGCGAACGCCGTATGTATACCTTCTACTATATGTCAGCGATGAAGGCAGCCGAGAAGATTTATAAAGGCAAGCGCCTCAATGAGCTTAAGCGTGCGCTGCTGAAAAGCGTGGACATGGAAAATGTGGTCACCTGCTATCGAATGAGAGCGTTCGGTGCAGACAAGAGCAGCGCAAAGGACGCGCTGCTTCCTTTCAGGTACAGACTGAGCGGAGAGGCTGCCGAGCGCATACTTCAGCTTGAGAGCGTCGCAAAGATAGAAGAAGAACTGCAAAAGCTCGGCTACCGCACGGACGCTCCGGCTCATTTCGATACAGTAGAGCAGCTTACCGAAACGATAAGCATGGATCATCTCAGACGTATACTGCGTCTGTCACAAAACTCAGCAGCCGTATACTACGCGCTGATAGAGTGCCTGAAAATAGAACAAAGTAATGTAAAAACAGCGATAGAGGGTATCCGCTACGGACTGGGAAGCAGTGAGATACTCGATATGCTGGTAATATGAAAGGAGTGCTGAAATGGGTATAGAAAGAATGTCGCGGCTTACAGTCGAGGGCAGCCTCGGTAAGCTGGACGACGCTCTTGTACTGTGCTGTGAGAGCAAGCAGTTTCAGATGACTGAAATGGGTGACAGCTCAATGCTGCGCAGCGCCACTGAGCACAACCCATACGAGAGCGCTTACAATGCAATGAACGAAATGGCAGCAACACTGAAGGTAAAGCCTGAATTTGTTGACTACAGCGGCATTGCAATGGAAAGCGGAGAGGAATTTACCGCTTACACCAACAAAATGAGCGCAGAGCTTGCATGGATAAAACGAGAATATGACGATATCTCTTCCTCTCTTGAAGAGCATAAGCGTACAAACGCATTCCTGAAGCACCTTATCGGTCTTGACGTAAGCTTCCACGACCTGAAAAGTATGCAGTATGTGGAGTTCAGGATAGGTACAGTGCCAACAGAAAACCTGCTTAAGCTTGAATACTTCGATAACAAGCCACTGCACTTTATCCCGATAGACAGCAGCGGCTCGGATACATGGGGAATATACCTCGCGCCCAAGGACAGCATCGATTTCGCGGACGCTGTAATGAGCTCGCTGTTCTTCCGCCCTGCGGAGCTTCCGGATTATCTCGTTGCTGACCCCGCAACCACGACCGCGATCCTCGATAAGGTGATCGACGACGAAGAAAAGATAAAAGAGGAGCTGCAGCACAATATAGACGGATATATTGAGGAAAACCGCAGTGAGTTCCTCGCAGTGCTCAGCAAGCTGAAATATCTGAACGACTGCTTCGACCTCAGGAAAAAAGCCTTTGTTTCGGGCGACAGCTTTACATTCGCAGGCTACTGCCCCACTAAGATCAGCGGTGCGATATGCGATAAGCTTTGCGCTGTTGAGGGTATCAGCGCATCGGCAGTTCAGATAAAGGGCAAAAACGCATCTGCCGACGTGCCTGTAAAGCTTAAAAACAATATCGTGTTCCGCCCGTTCGAGATGTTCGTGAAGATGTACGGACTTCCCGAGTACGGCACCTTCGACCCGACTCCTTATGTTGCAGTGACATATATGCTGCTGTTCGGAATAATGTTCGGTGACGTGGGACAGGGTCTTGTGATATCACTTCTGGGTCTGCTGCTTTCAAAGCTCACAAAGAACGGTCTTGCTCCGATAATGACAAGAATAGGTCTTTGCTCGGCGGCAATGGGCGTTGTCTACGGCTCGGTATTCGGTATCGAAACGATAATAGAGCCGTTCTTCCACCGCGAGAATATATGGAAGCTGCTTGGCTATACCGAGCGCCCCGAAAATATATTCCAGGTATCCACCACGCTGCTTATTGCGGCGCTTGGCATAGGCATAGTGCTGATAGCAATTTCGATGACATTCAACACAGTGATGAATTTCACAAAGCACAGGATAGGCGAGGCGCTGTTCAGCGTAAACGGTGTTTGCGGACTTACATTCTACATCTCGCTTATTGCAGGCGCGGCAGGTATGTTCATGTTCGGAGCTGACCTGTTCTCCCCCGCTTATGTGATATGCCTCATCGTGCTGCCGCTCGTGCTGATATTCTTCAAGCACCCGCTGAGCGACCTTATCAGCGGCAAAAAGCACGCAGAGAAAATGTCTGTCGGCAACTTCATCATTGAGAACTTCATTGAGCTGTTTGAAGCTGCGCTGAGCTTCCTTTCAAACACGATGTCTTTCCTGCGTGTCGGCGGCTTTATCCTTAGCCACGCAGGCATGATGCTGGTAGTTGCGCAGCTTGCGGGAACAAATGTTCCTAACGCCGAGATAAGCTTCACAACGATACTTGTATTTATCCTCGGCAACATCTTCGTAATGGGTGTTGAGGGTCTGCTGGTAGGTATCCAGATACTCAGACTTGAGTTCTACGAGATATTCAACCGATTCTACAGCGGAAACGGACAGAGCTTCCGTCCGCTTGAAATAACATTTGAACACAATTGATTTTGGAGGATATAAAAATGGAGATAGTAATGTTTTTTGGTATGCCGCTTATCGCAGTTGCAGCTATACTGCTGCCCCTGTTCATAAACCTCAAGCGCACAAAGGAGCACAAGCCCACCAACAGAAAGCGTGCAGTTATCACAAATATCGCTTCCTTCATCGGAGTTATGGCTCTGATGACAGTTATCCCTATGACAGGCGCATTCGCGGCAGGTGAAACAGCAGCAGTCGCAGCAGACGGCTTTACAGAGGGTATGAAGTACCTTGCAGCAGCTCTTTCCACAGGTATGGCTACCATCGGTACAGGTATCGCAGTTGGAAGCGCAGCTCCCGCAGCTATCGGCGCAGTAAGCGAGAACGACAAGGCCTTTACAAAGGCGCTGATCTTCGTAGCGCTCGGCGAGGGTGTTGCGATCTACGGTCTGCTTATCTCTATCCTTATCCTGTTCGGATAATAAGCCTATGAAATTCTATCTGATAAGCGATAACATCGATACACAGATGGGTATGCGGCTTGCAGGCGTTGAGGGCGAGGTGGCTCACACCGCCGAGGAGGTAGGCTCGGCTCTCGACCGCGCGTTCTCCGACGAGGATATCGCGGTAGTGCTGATGACCGAAAAGCTGGTAGAGCTGTGCCATGAGCGTGTGTATAAGCTGAAGCTTTCCTGCCGCAGACCACTGATAGTAGAGATCCCCGACCGCCACGGAAACTCGGGCGTTACCGAGGCGATAAGCCGCTATGTAAGCGAGGCAGTCGGTATCAAGCTGTAATACTGATCGCAAAGTCTATAAGATGAACGAAGAATAGCAAGAAAGGCTTTGAATAATGGATAACAACGCAAAACTTGAACTGTTCAGGCAGGAGATAAGCCGACAGGCTAAGGACGATGCCGCTGCAAAGACCGCTGAGATACGCCGCCGCAGAAAAGAGGCAGGCAAGACCAAGAACGAGCTTGCCGCCAAAGCTGAGCTGGACAGGATAAAAACCGAATTCACCCGCGCAAACAGCACATTCAAGCGCGAAATGTCGCGCTGTGATTATGAGCTGAAAAAGTCGGTGCTGACCCACAGAAATGATCTTATCACAGGCTTTTTTGCCGAGACCGAGGAAAGGCTGAAGAAATTCGCTGCCTCGGAGGAATACCCCGCATACCTCAAGCGCTCGCTGGAAAAGATACGTGCGTCTATCGCACTGGACAGCGCAACGCTTATTTATGCCAGAGCCTGCGATGTGGATATCGTGCGCACTCTCACAAGCTGTGAGGTGACCGCCGACAACAGCATAAAGCTCGGCGGACTGCGTGCGCTGTGCCGCAACAAAAACGTGCTCTGCGACGTTACGCTGGATATGGCACTCTCTGACGAGAAACATCTGTTCACCGAAAAGTCAGAGCTGCACCTTTAATTCTCTGAAAGGAATGAAACCGATTGAATACTATTCATGCTATAAACGGCCCTGTCGTTAAGGTCGCCGCAGCCAAGGAATTCTCCATGCTGGAAATGGTCTACGTCGGCGAAAAGCGCCTTATCGGAGAGGTCATCGGCGTTAATAACGAGTTCACCACCATTCAGGTGTACGAGAATACCGCAGGACTTAAGATAGGAGAGCCTGTTATCCCCGCAGGAACTCCTGTATGCGCAACGCTAGGTCCAGGTATAATCTCAAATATCTTCGACGGAATACAGCGCCCCCTGCGTGATATGACAAAGCACAACGGCGTGTTCGTTGCCGAGGGCAGCAGCATTCCTGCGCTTGATGAGGAGCGCGAGTTTGACGTCACCGTTACCGTAAAGGTCGGAGATAAGCTTTCGGGCGGCGATATTTACTGCACCTGCCCCGAGACCGCTCTCATCACGCACAAGTGCATGGTACCCCCGAATATGAGCGGCACTGTAAGCTTTGCTGCCGACAACGGAAAGTATCGTGTAAATGACGTTATCATAAAGCTCACCACCGACGACGGAACAGAAATTCTGCTTACGATGGTGCAGAAATGGGCTATCAAAAAAAGCAGACCCATCGCAAAGCGTCTGCCTGTAAGCAGACCCCTTATCACAGGTCAGCGTATCATAGATACTGTCTGCCCCATCGCAAAGGGCGGCACAGCAGCTATCCCGGGCGGCTTCGGCACTGGTAAGACCATGACCCAGCATCAGCTTGCAAAGTGGTGCGACGCTGATATAATCGTGTACATCGGCTGCGGCGAGCGCGGCAACGAGATGACTCAGGTACTGGAGGAATTCTCCGAGCTTATCGACCCCAAGTCGGGCAGACCGCTCACCGACAGAACTGTTCTTATCGCAAACACCTCAAATATGCCTGTTGCGGCGCGTGAGGCTTCCATCTATACAGGTATAACGCTCGCAGAGTATTACCGCGATATGGGCTATCATATCGCCATAATGGCAGACTCCACCTCGCGCTGGGCTGAGGCTCTGCGTGAGATATCGGGACGTCTTGAGGAAATGCCAGCGGAGGAGGGCTTCCCTGCGTATCTTCCCTCGCGTCTTTCCGACTTCTACGAGCGCGCAGGCTACGCCGAAACGCTGAGCGGCTCTGAGGGCAGCGTTACCATAATCGGCGCCGTATCGCCGCAAGGCTCAGACTTCTCCGAGCCTGTAACCCAGAATACAAAGCGCTTCGTGCGCTGCTTCTGGGCGCTGGATAAGTCGCTTGCTTATGCGCGTCATTACCCTGCTATCGACTGGAACAGCAGCTACAGCGAATACCTCGACGACCTCGCTGATTTCTATACCGACAATGTCGGTGAAGACTTTATGAGGCTGCGTCGAGAGATAGCAAATATCCTGCTTGAAGAAAGCAAGCTGATGGAGATAGTAAAGCTTATCGGCGCAGACGTTCTTCCCGACGATCAGAAGCTTTCCATCGAGATCGCAAAGGTAGTGCGCGTAGGCTTCCTGCAGCAGAATGCGTATCACAAGGACGACACCTATGTTCCGCTTGAAAAGCAGAGGCTTATGATGAAGGCTATCGTAAAGCTGTATAATCTCTCGCTTATCGCAGTAAAGAGCGGTATAACGATATCCGACATAACAAAGCTTGGCTTCTTTGAAAAGCTTATTAAGATGAAATACGATATCCCCAACGACAAGCTTGAAATGTTTGAGGAATATTATGCCGAAATGAACAAAGCATTCCGCGGTATTCATGTCTTAGGGTAAAGGAGTAGAAAATGAGCAGCATACAACACATGGGGCTTAAGGATATAAACGGCCCTCTCGTAGCGCTTGAGGGCATTTCGGGCGCAGCGTTCGATGAGATCGCCACTATCCGCCTTGACGACGGCACAGAGCGTATAGGCAGAGTTGTCGAGATGCAGGGCGATAAGGTTATCCTTCAGGTGTTTGAGGGAACCTCGGGTATCTCCCTGAACAATACAAGAACAGTGTTCTCGGGACGACCGCTTGAGATCCCCCTTGCAACTGAAATGCTGGGCAGGGTTTTCAGCGGTGCAGGAAAGCCTATCGACGGACTTGGCCCCGTGTTCCCCGAAAAGATGGGCGATGTAAACGGTCGTGCGCTTAATCCCGTAGCAAGACAGTATCCAAGAAACTATATCCACACAGGTATCTCCTCTATCGACGCACTGATGACGCTTATCCGCGGTCAGAAGCTTCCGATATTCTCGGGCTCGGGTCTTTCCCACAACAAGCTTGCGGTGCAGATAGTAAAGCAAGCTAAGCTCGCTGAGGAAAGCGGTGCGGAGTTCGCTGTCGTGTTCGCGGCAATGGGCGTTCAGAACGACGTTGCGGAGTACTTCCGCCGCTCGTTCGAGGAAAACGGTGCTATCGAGCGCGTTGCGATGTTCCTTAACCTCTCAAACGACCCCATCATCGAGCGTATACTCACACCTATGTGTGCGCTTACCGCCGCAGAGTACCTCGCTTATGAAAAGAATATGCATATCCTCGTTATCATGACGGATATGACCTCCTATGCCGAGGCGCTGCGTGAGTTCTCCTCCTCCAAGGGCGAGATCCCCGGCAGAAAGGGCTACCCCGGCTACCTGTACTCAAACCTCGCCGCTCTGTACGAGCGTGCAGGCGTTGTCGAGGGCAGCACAGGCTCGGTAACTCAGATACCGATACTCACCATGCCCAACGACGATATAACCCACCCTATCCCCGACCTTACCGCTTACATCACAGAGGGTCAGATAGTATTTGACCGCGACCTCGATCAGCGCGGCATTTATCCGGGACTTTCGGTGCTGCTGTCACTGTCACGTCTAATGAAGGACGGTATCGGCGAGGGCTATACAAGAGCCGATCACTCCGCTGTATCAAACCAGTTGTTTGCGGCTTATGCAAAGGTACAGGACGCTCGTTCCCTCGCTTCCGTAATCGGCGAGGAGGAGCTCTCCGATATCGACCGCGCATATATGCAGTTCGGCAGACTGTTTGAGGATAACTTCCTCGCTCAGGGCTTTGAAGAAAACCGCACCATGGACGAAACTCTCGATCTCGGCTGGGATCTGCTCTGCACTCTCCCGCGCTCCGAGCTTGACCGTATCGACGAGAAGCTGCTGGACGAAAAGTACAAGCCCACAAAGGCAGACCGCTTCAAGAAGAATATCGACAATGCCTAAGCTCAGCGAAAGGAGCGTAATGAATTGGCAGAACAAATATTCCCCACCAAGGGCAATCTGATAAAAGCAAAGCGCTCCCTGCGTCAGGCGAAGATGGGATATGAGCTGATGGACAGAAAGCGCAATATCCTCATTAGAGAGATGGTGGAGCTTACAGATGAGGCAAAGGCTATCCGCGGCAACATTGATGATACCTACACCGCTGCATATAAGGCACTGCAGCGCGCAAATATCTCGATGGGCGTTGTAAGCGATATTGCCGAAACATTTCCTGCGGACAACTCCATAACGCTGAGCGTAAGAAGCGTAATGGGTGTGGAGCTGCCTAAGCTGTCGCATGAGGCTGACGAGTTCAGCGTAAACTACAGTATGCACCGCACAAATTCCAGCTTTGACGCGGCTTATATCAGCTTCAACAAGGCAAAGGAGCTTACCGTGCGCCTTGCCGAGATAGAAAACAGCATCTACCGCCTTGCGGTGGCTATCAAAAAAACACAGAAGCGCGCCAACGCGCTTAAGAATATCATGATACCTAAATTCGACAACACAGTGCGGTTTATCTCAAACGCACTGGAGGAAAAGGAACGCGAGGAATTCTCGCGCCAAAAGGTCATCAAAAAGGCAAAGCTCAGAAAAAGTTGATAGAAACGCAAAAAAGCGCAGCAAGCAATAAATAAGCAAAAAACCTGAGAAGTTTCTTCTCAGGTTTTAGTTTTATTTCACAGATAAATCGCAATTTGAAATGCAAAGAGCCTTAACCCTTTTACATATCCTTGGGTTTGCGCTTGTGGCGAGCCTTGTCGTTGTACATCATGCGGTCTGCCAGGTCAATAAGCTCGTCAATGGTGTCTACCTTATCAAGCGAGGAGCAATAGATACCGATACTAGCCGAAACTGTAAACGGACGTCCCGAGTTTGCATTAAGCTCGGCAAGCGCTTCGTTAAATCCATTTCGGTAAGCCTCTGCAAGCTGCCGGGCGTCACCGCCGCAAAGCTTGGCAACAACAAATTCGTCGCCGCCGAAGCGCGAACAGATAACATCAACACCGCTCTTTACAGCAGCGCCCGTCAGCGCATTTGCTGTAATGCAAAGCGCCTCGTCACCCGACTGATGACCGTAGGTATCATTGATCGTCTTCATGTCGTTAAGGTCTATAGAAACAATGAAAACGTCCTTATGTTCATTCTGAAGCTCTGCAAAGTCCTCACGGAAGTCCTTGTAGAAGCCGTAGCGGTTGTATATCTTGGTCAGATGATCATGTGTGAACATGAACTCAAGCTTGCGGTTGAGGAAGGACATATGCTCATGCGTGCGCAGCACCTCAAGGCAGCGGTTTGCCATCATGTTGTAGTTGTTCAGCGAATCCAAATAGGAATCCAGTGCCATATATGCATTGACAACATAGCCGATCACCATCTCCTGCGAGTGCAGCGGCGAGATGATAAATGTGTGGTTGTCAGGGAAAAGCTCGTCAAGATTGGGGAGTATCTCAGATGTCGGGAATATCTCGCCCTCATGGGTAGCCACATCATTAACATTTGCAAACAGCAGCAGCATCTTTTCGGGATACTCTTCGCTTACAGCGTTGAATACGTCGTCATCAAAGGGATCGACCACCTCTGTATTACAGCGGTTGTATTCCTCGGAAATGCAGACGGTAGTGCCCCAGAACGAATACTTCAGTAGCTGAGCCTTGGCATTCTCCAGTGTAGGCTCCATAGCGACCCTGTTGCCCATGCGGTGCATGGTCTCCTGAAAGACCGTAGCGCTGGTGTTCGTGCGCACAAACTCAGCAAGCGCAGAATTGCTCTCAAAAGCATTGTGCTTGCCGCAGGTGCAGCTCTCCGCAAAGCGGGTCTTATAGAATATCTCCGTATCAAACGGCTTCACGCTGCCGTCCTTCATGATCTGGTCGCAAATACTGATCACCGCATCGGCTAACGCATCGTCATCGCGGGCTGCGGTAGTAAGTCGAGGGCTGTGGAATCTTTCTATCTCGATACCGTCAAAGCCTGTAACATACACATCATCAGGTACATGATAGCCCTTTTCAGCAAGCTTGCGGCATACCGCGATAGCCATAGAGTCATTAGCACAGACAAAAGCGTCAGGCAGCGGCTTTCCGCTTGCAAAAAACTCGTCCATAGCCTTTTCTGTCGGGAAATCCCAGAACTCGCCGTAAAGCACGTCCTCTTCATTGAAAGGAATACCGTGACGCTCAAGCACCTCGGCAAAGCTGTCTATCCTCGTGCGCGAGAATGAATTATCGCGAATACCGCCCATGTGGATAAGATTTTTGCAGCCGTGCTCGGTTATAAGATGCTCTACAATATTGCTGAAAGCCTCTCCATAGCCGAATTTAATATTATAAGCGCCTTCGCGGTAGAGGTCTACACTGATAACGGGAACTCCCTTAGAAAGCGATTTTTTACAAATGTTATCGAACAGCTCTGTCTGCTTTTCGTTCTGCTGCTGAATGACCAGCACGTCTACCACGTCGTAATTTATAGCTTCAAACACAGAGGTTGCACCCTTGGTGTCAGGTGTTTCGGTGAAATACAGATCCTCAAAGCACTGGTATACCAGCAGACGCATATCATCGCGCTTCTCAACTCTTTCTATAAGCTCACAAAGCAAAGGTCTGACAGGCTCTTTCTGGATAGTTGTACAGCAATAGCCAATGATGATCTTTCCGTTAAGCAAGCCGCACCTCCTCTCTAACTGTCATGTAAACCATTACACGCAGTTTCGCATTTTATCAGAATGTATTATTACTCAAATTATAACATATAAATTAACAAAAATCAAGTATTATTGCAATTTTTTACAACAATACTCAAACGTGAAAAAACGCGCCTCGGTAACACAGAACTTCAGCGCGTTTTCAATTATCTGTAGCCGTAAAGCTGCACCTGCTCAAAGCCGTCAAGCAGATCTCCCGACATCTTGAATGCAAGCTCCACACCGCGTGCAACGCACTCTATCGCATTATCCGCAACAAAGCAGGGCGCTCCCACATGATGCGAGATAAGCTTTGCAAGACCGCCAAGCATTGCTCCGCCGCCTGTAAGCGTAATTCCGTTGCTGAGGATATCGCCCACAAGCTCAGGAGGCGCGGACTCCAGCGTCAGCTTTACCTGCTCCACGATCTCCATAGCATTTTCGTGTACAGCCTCATCAATGTCGAGATCGGTAATCTCTACGCTTTCGGGAAGTCCCTTAAGCAAGTGTCTGCCGCGGACTGTCATCTTCTTGCTGCCGTCGGGATCGAATACGTTTGCGATCTCGATCTTAGCCTTTTCAGCCGTCTTTTCACCGATGAGTATCTTATATTTCTGCGTGATGTGGCGAATTATTGCCGCGTCTAACTTATTGCCTGCCATCTTGACCGAACGGCTTACAACGATGCCGTTAAAAGACACGATAGCAACATCGGCTGTACCGCCGCCGATATCAACTACCATAGTGCCGTTGGGCTTTGAGATATCAACGCCTGCGCCGATAAGCGCTGCAATCGACTCGTCGATGAGATACACCTTTCTCGCACCTGCGGAAAGAGCCGCCTCAACTACCGCTCTGCGCTCGACATCGGTAACGGACGAGGGTACGCAAAGCACCACTCTGGGCTTTACCATAAAGCCGCCGTTCACCTTGCGGATAAACTCCTTTATCATAGCCTGCGTCATGTCGTTGTCCGAGATAACGCCGTCCTTAAGCGGACGTACAGCCACGATATACTCGGGAGTTCGTCCAAGCATCTTATAAGCTTCTTCTCCTACTGCGACTACCTCGCGCTTCTTACGGTCATACGCAACAACGGACGGCTCGTTCAATACGATACCTCTGCCGCTTATGGTAATGATTATATTGGCTGTGCCAAGATCTATTCCTATATCAAGTGCCATTTTATACTCCTACACATAAATTTTTTATCCAATTTATAGTATATCACATTTTATCTGCATACGCAAGCATTTACACAGATTATTCGGGTGCATTTTCCAAAAATCTGCGTGCATGGATCAAAAGCTCCTCACGCTCGTTGCGAAATCTTCCGTCCAGCACGCCCGAAAGCAGATATTTCAGCGTTTCTCCTGTTTTAGGCGAGGGCGGTATCAGTGCCGAAAGCTCCTTACCGCTTACCGCAAGCTGCTTTACAGACAGGCAGGGCTGCCCGGCGTCTATCTCCTCGGCGCGGCGTATGATCTCGCGCCATAACGGTATGCGGTCTTTTGCAAACTCCGCCTTTGCGCTGTCGTCCGCAATATGCGCAAGCATTATGTCGCGAAACAGCGAAAGCCCGTGCTTTGCAAGTCTGCGCCTTATGAACTTGTCTGTATTTTCGGGAACCATACCATGATAACGTATTATCTCGCGCACGCGCGTCCTCAATGCGTTGCTTGCATGAAAACGCCCCAGCGCGATATCAGCAAGCTCCGCGCTCTTCTCAGCATGAGCATAAAAATGCCACTCGCCGCTGTCGTCCTCGCTTTGCGTCAGCGGCTTTCCTATGTCGTGTAGCAGCATTGCGAGCCTTATTCCCTCCTCGCGCGGAGCGTTCTCCACAGCCTCCGCAAGGTGCTCGTACAGCGTCAGCGAATGAAATCTGCTATGCTGGTCATATCCCACACACGGCGCAAGCTCGGGGATTATCTGCGCCAGCACCTCGGGGTAGCCTCGCAGCACCTCGCAGCAATTACTGCCGCAAAGCAGCTTTGAAAGCTCCGCCAATATGCGCTCGCCCGAAACGTTTCTCAGCAAGCCGCGGTTTCGCCTTATGCTGTCCGCAGTCTGCTGCTCTATCTCAAAGCCCAGCACCGCCGAAAAACGCAGCGCACGGAGTATTCTCAGCGCGTCCTCGGAGAAACGCTTGTCGGGGTCGCCTATGCAGCGGATAAGTCCACGTCGGATATCCTCTGCACCGCCGAACTCGTCAAAAAGTCCGCGCGTCGGGCTGTAAGCAATGCCGTTCATGGTGAAATCGCGGCGCGAAACGTCCTCCGCGAGGCTCTGCGTAAAGCGCACCTCGTCGGGGTGTCTGCCGTCTGCGTAGTCGCCGTCCACGCGGTAGGTGGTTATCTCGACAGGCTCGCCCTCCACAAGTACGGTCACTGTGCCGTGTTTAAGTCCCGTCGGAATTACCTTATACTCTGCAAACACCGCCATAGTTTCCTCGGGCAGCGCAGAGGTGGTTATATCGAAGTCGTGCGGCCGCTTGCCCATAAGGCTGTCGCGCACACAGCCGCCGACGATGTAAGCTTCATGCCCCGCCGCTTCAAGCTTTGTGAGTGTTTCAGAAATGCTCTGTGGCAGTTCCACTTTGCCGCCCCCTTTCGATGTGATAGGTTTATTGTACCACTTTTTCGGGGAAATAGCAAGGGAAAAGCCGCCCGAAACAGTCCGAGTTTTATTGACACAAAAGCATATATATGCTAAAATAAGTTAAAAACAAATGGAGGCTGTTATGAAGAAGATAAAGAAACTCAAAGGCGGCGGAACGCTCTTTATAAACGATGACGAGACACTCCTGTGTACGCATAGCTCCCGAAATACGGTCTATGTTCACGACCTGACGACGAAAAAGCTGATGTCACAGCACAAGACCGTCAGCAATGTCTGCGACAGCGCCATCTCACCCGACAAAAAGCTGCTGGCTGCGAAAAATACCTCGGGAAAAATTGAGCTTTTCAACCTTGAAACGGGCGAGAGCCTTGGTTTCAACGGCATGGCTTACACTGAGGGCGAGCCTATGACATTCACCTCTGACAGCAGTGCTTTGCTTGATTTCGACTGGAGAGGAAGAACAATGCTGCTGGACTGTGCAAAGCTTAACGAAATGATACTCGACGGACCGCCGAAGTACGCCGAGAAAACGCTGCCGCGCTGCTCCCATATTCAGTATGACCGCTACAGCAACAGAATTTATAAAATAATGGCTGACAATTACGGCGACAGCAGCGGAAGAATCTACTGGTCCGAAGCTGACCCTGACAATATTGATTTCAAGTTGCTCAAGGAATGTGATACCGTCCCCGATCACCTCAGCGGAATATCATTCTGCCGCAGCCACAATTACTACTTCGACCGCAATTATAAGGAGAAAAAATACTCTATCGTTATTACTGACAAGGATTTTGCGGTGGTCGGCAGAATACCGCTTGAAGACTACAAGCTGGACAAGCTTTGGGTTTCCCCTGACGAGAGGTATATCTTCATCGATTACGGAAAGCAATGTGACGACCCTAAGGACTTTAAAAAATTCTGCGAAGCGCCAAGCCTCTCGCGCCTATACTTACTTGATAGTATGAAGCCCTTACAGGATTTCGATTACGAATACATCGATGATGTTCTTATGTATGACAACGACACCAAGCTTCTGATCTCTACAAGCGAAGGTACATTCCTTTGGGAAATTGAATAAGTGCAAAAAAATCGCCTTGCCGACTTCTACGACGTTTCGGTAGACTATATCCTCGGTCGCACCGACAATCCGAAAATGAATAAATAGATCCTGCCGTTCCAGTATAGTGGCAGGATTTTATATATGAAAAAAGCCGCTTCCCAAACGGGAAGCGGCTCTGTTATCTTGTGAGATAATCGGTATTGAATTACTCGTTGATAGCAGTAACAACGCCGGAACCTACTGTTCTACCACCCTCACGGATAGCGAAACGCAGACCCTCTTCAATAGCGATAGGAGTGATCAGCTCAACGTCCATTACAACGTTATCGCCGGGCATGCACATTTCCTTCTCAGCAGGCAGTGTGATAACGCCTGTAACGTCTGTTGTTCTGAAGAAGAACTGAGGACGATAGTTGGAAACGAAGGGAGTATGACGGCCGCCCTCTTCCTTCTTGAGAACGTATACCTGACCCTTGAACTTTGTATGGGGGTGAATGGAACCGGGCTTGCAGAGAACCTGACCACGCTCGATATCCTGACGTGTAACACCACGGAGCAGAGCACCGATGTTGTAGCCTGCAACAGCCTCGTCCAGTGTCTTTCTGAACATCTCAAGACCTGTAACAACAGTGGACTTGGGCTCGTCAACGAGACCTGTGATCTCAACTGTGTCGTTAACCTTAACGATACCACGCTCTACACGGCCTGTAGCAACAGTACCACGACCTGTGATTGTCATTGTATCCTCAACGGGCATCAGGAAGGGGAGGTTCTCGGAACGCTCGGGAGCAGGAATGTAGCTGTCAACAGCGTCCATCAGCTCCTTGATGCAAGCATACTCGGGAGCGTTGGGATCTGTAGATGTGCAGTCCAGAGCAACCTTAGCAGAACCACGGATTACGGGGATATCGTCGCCGGGGAACTCGTTCTGAGAAAGAACATCACGGATATCCATCTCTACGAGATCGAGCAGCTCTTCGTCATCAACGTCATCGCACTTGTTCATGAATACAACGATTGCAGGAACGCCTACCTGACGAGCGAGCAGAATGTGCTCCTTTGTCTGAGCCATAGGACCGTCTGTACCAGCAACTACGAGGATAGCGCCGTCCATCTGAGCAGCACCAGTGATCATGTTCTTGATGTAGTCAGCATGGCCGGGGCAGTCAACGTGAGCATAGTGACGAGCTTCTGTCTCGTACTCAACGTGAGCAGTGTTGATTGTGATACCACGCTCTCTCTCCTCGGGAGCCTTATCGATCATGTCATAAGCCTCGAACTTTGCCTTACCGAACATAGCGAGGTACTTTGTGATAGCAGCTGTTGTTGTTGTCTTGCCGTGGTCAACGTGGCCGATTGTACCGATGTTAACGTGGGGCTTCGTGGAATTATACTTTTCCTTTGCCATTGGTTTTATCCTCCTTAAAGGTGAAATTTTCAGCTTCCCCCTACGAATAGGGGGATAGCCATAGTTTAGTGATTATATTGTATCATCATTCCGCGAAAAAATCAAGTGTTTTTCGCAAAAAATCTGATAAAGCGTAATGCTCAGGATCAAACGTTATCCTTGCGCTTGTTCATGATGCCCTCAGCGATGTTCTTGGGAACCTCGATGTAGTGGCTGGGCTGCATTACATAGTTACCACGACCCTGTGTCTTGGAACGCAGGTCGTTGGAGTAGCCGAACATCTCAGACAGAGGAACGCCGGCGGTGATCTGTACAGTACCGTTTCTTGTTTCCTGGTTCTGGATCTGACCACGACGAGAGTTGAGGTCGCCGATAACGTGACCTGTGTAATCGTCGGGAGTTACAACGTCTACTCTCATGATAGGCTCGAGGATTACGGACTTAGCCTTCTTGAGGGCTTCCTTAATAGCCATGGAGCCTGCGATCTGGAACGCCATTTCAGAGGAGTCAACCTCGTGGTAGGAGCCGTCGTACAGCTCAACCTTAACGTCAACAACAGGATAGCCTGCGAGAACACCTGCATTGAGTGCGCCCTGGATACCCTTGTCAACAGCGGGGATATACTCCTTGGGAACAGCACCGCCGACAACAGCGTTGATGAACTCATAGCCCTTACCGGACTCGTTAGGCTCAACACGGATCTTAACGTGACCGTACTGACCCTTACCACCGGACTGACGAGCATACTTCATGTCAACATCAGCGTTGCCAACGATTGTTTCCTTATATGCAACCTGAGGAGCACCAACGTTAGCCTCTACCTTAAACTCACGGAGCAGACGGTCAACGATGATCTCAAGGTGAAGCTCACCCATACCGGAGATGATAGTCTGACCTGTTTCCTGATCGGTGTAGGTTCTGAATGTGGGATCCTCTTCTGCAAGCTTTGCAAGTGCGAGAGCCATCTTTTCCTGACCGGCCTTTGTCTTGGGCTCGATAGCGAGCGAGATAACGGGCTCGGGGAATTCCATGGACTCGAGGATTACGGGGTGTGCGGGATCGCACAGTGTATCACCGGTTGTTGTGTTCTTCAGACCAACAGCGGCAGCGATATCGCCACAGGGGCAAGCGTCGATGTCCTGTCTGGAGTTAGCGTGCATCTGAAGGATACGACCCATACGCTCGTTCTTATCCTTTGTTGCGTTGAGAACAGTAGCACCTGCGTCAACGTAACCGGAGTAAACTCTGAAGAAGCAGAGCTTACCAACGAAGGGGTCTGTTGCGATCTTGAATGCAAGAGC
>CAYSYF010000025.1:0-31092 GCA_964435155.1 uncultured Ruminococcus sp.
GTTTTCTTCGTTGTACTTTTCGATATCGCGCTTTCTGATCTCGCCGCGCTTGATCTTACCGCTGATAGTCTTGGGAAGCTCGTCCACAAATTCAACTATTCTGGGGTACTTGTAGGGCGCGGTATTCTTCTTTACGTGATCCTGAAGCTCCTTTACAAGCTCGTCGCTTGCGGTGTAGCCCTTGGCAAGCACGATGGTAGCCTTTACTACCATGCCTCTGATGGGGTGAGGCGCACCTGTAACGGCACACTCAAGAACTGCGGGGTGCGCGATGAGTACGCTCTCGATCTCAAACGGACCTATACGGTAGCCGCTTGCCTTGATAACATCATCGTTTCTGCCGACATACCAGTAGTAGCCGTCCTCGTCCTTCCATGCAGTATCGCCTGTGTGGTACAGACCGTCATTCCAAGCCTCGTCTGTGATCTCCTTATTGCGGTAGTAGCCGCGGAACAGACCGGGGGTATTGGTGTACTCGCCGCGGATACATATCTCGCCTGTTTCGCCAACGGGAACCTCCTCGCCGTCTGCGTCAACAAGAACTACATCGTAGAGGGGCGTGGGCTTGCCCATAGATCCGGGCTTGGGCGTCATGCCGATAGTATTTGCAAGCGCGAGAGTAGTTTCGGTCTGACCGAAGCCCTCCATGAGCTTTATGCCTGTAAATTCAAGCCACTTGTTATATACCTCGGGATTGAGCGCCTCGCCTGCGATAGTGCAGTATTTGAGGCTGGACAGATCGTAATTTCCGATACCTGTCTTGATGAAGAAACGGAACATAGTGGGTGGAGCACAGAAGGTTGTGATCTTATATTTCTCCATTATTGCCAGCATATTCTCAGGGATAAACTTATCGAAGTCGTACACGAATACGCAGGTTCCCATTGTAAGCTGACCGTACAGCTTGCCCCATGCCGCCTTGCCCCAGCCTGTATCGGAGATGGTGAGGTGGATTCCGTCGGGGTCTACGTTATGCCAGTGCTTTGCTGTCTGAATATGTGCAAGAGCGTAGGTGTGGTCATGAATAACCATCTTGGGATAGCCTGTTGTGCCTGATGTGAAGTACAGCAGGAAGGTCTCGTTCCAGGAGGTGGGGACACGCTCCATTGTATCGGGGTACTTTTCGATCTCCTCGTCGAAGGTAGTCCAGCCCTCGCGTGTACCGTTTACGATATACTTTGCATTAAGGCAGTTGCCGAGCTTTTCGTCAGCCTCTTCAACGAAGTGGGAAACGTCTGCATGGCTTGTTGCGATGACAGCCTTGACGTCTGCTGCCTCAAAGCGGTAAACGAAGTCCTTTGTTGTAAGCAGGTGAGTAGCGGGGATCGCGATAGCACCGATCTTGATGAGCGCCATCACAACATACCAGAACTGGTAGTTTCTCTTCAGTACCAGCATTACATGGTCGCCCTTCTTGATTCCCATTGAAAGGAACATATTTGCGGCTTTTGTGGAGAGCCTTGAAAGATCTCCGAAAGTAAAGGTGCGCTCGTTGCCCTCAAGATCGACCCATATCAGTGCGCGGCGATCGGGCTCAAGCTCAGCATACTTGTCAATGATGTCGTAGCTGAAGTTGAAATTATCGGGATATGTTAATTCAAATTTGTTGAGTATACCGTTTTCGTCGTATCCCTCTTTGACGAAATTAAGGTGATAAGAACGTACGTCCATTGTTCTGTGTTTCCTTTCTTGTCTTTATGTAATCAAGATACCAGTATTGCGATAAAGGTGCAGTCCTCGCCGCCGACAGCTATCATGCCGTGGGGGTTGGTGCTGTCGAGATAGAGGCTGTCGCCGGGGCCGAGTATCTCCACGTGGTCGTTGATAATGAACTTCATCTGACCTGACAGGATATAATCGAACTCCTGTCCCTCGTGAGAGGACATCTTAATAGGTGCGTTCTGCTGCTCTTCGAGATAGGGAGCTGTTACCAGCATAGGCTCAAGGCACTTGTTTTTGAACATATATGCAAGGTGGCGGTATTCAAAGCGTTCGCGGCGTTCTATACGAAGACCCTCGTCCTTTCTCACGACGGAATATTTCGTGAGCTTAGGCGACTGACCTGTAAGCAGTGCGATAAGCTCTATACCGAGAGCCTCGGCACAGTTGTTCATGAAGGACAGAGAGAGGTCACGCTCGCCGTTTTCAAGGGAGATATACTCCTCCACGGTCACCTGTGTGCGCTCTGCCATATACTCGGGTGTGAGATCAAGCGCCTCTCTGCTGGCACGAAGTCTGTCGGATACTTCTTTGATATTATAGGTCATAATATTGTGTTCCTTTCGTATGATTTCTGAGTGTAAAAAAGCCCTCTTTACCATGATGGAAAGAGGGCGTTAATATCAATAAACTCAGCCTCTGTACATCCAGCAATGCACTTCCCTTTTACGGTGGAAATCCGTACAGCTTTACTTTTGCGGCGAAAAACCGTTTTCGAGCTGTCTGCTACGGGTGGATCATGCACACTGTCCTTACTGCCTCGCACCGAACGGCAGCTCTCTGGAAAGGGTGGTTGAGCACACGGCGGATATACCGCACCCATCAACGCATTTATTAGGTTTATGCTTTGATTATACAACGCTTTAAAGCGTTTGTCAAGGGGTTGAAGCCATTTTTTGAGAAAAATTTTATTTACAGCTAATATCAGCCTTGATTTTTTTCGCGTTCTATGGTATACTTAGCCTCGTGACTTCATTATATGACCGCGGGACCCGCAAGGGTAATGAGGAAAGTCCGAGCATCACAGAGCAGGGTAGCTGATAACGTCAGCCGAGGGCGACCTTAGGGCTAGTGCAACAGAGATATACCGCAGGGGTATTCACGGTCCCTGTAAGGGTGGAAAGGCGAGGTAAGAGCTCACCAGTGCATAGGAGACTATGCAGCTATGTAAACCCTATCCGATGCAACTCCGATTGGTGCGGGGGACAACGCGTCTGCTCGGCGCGCCCCGTTGTAAGGAGGCTTGATCCTGTCGGCGACGGCAGGGCTAGATAGATGGTCATACACGACAGAACTCGGCTTATCGATGGAGTCACTTTTTTGAATAAGAGATCCGCACAGTTTTCGGCTGTGCGGATTTTTTATTTTACCAACGCTTCATATTCTTCTCGAACTTCTCGGTATACGCCTCTTTAAGCTCCTCAGCGGTTATTCCATAGCAGAGCAGGACATCATTATAGTACATCAGCACGTCTGCCATTTCTTCGACAAGCTCTTTTCTGGGCTCGCTGTTTTCACAGGCTTTTCTATCGCCGTTTTTCTTCACGATATCAATGACCTCGCCAAGCTCTCCGATAAGCCACAGCAGCTTGTGCTTACCCGCTTCGGGGGAGATAGCCTCCCATTTGTCCTTGTACTTGTCCTGAAGCTGCTCCTGCATGGAGAGCATTTCATTTACAGTAAAATCACTCATGTTTGTCATTCTCCTGCTTATCATAGGTGCGTTCGCTTATAATATACCGCGGCCGCTGCTTTACCTCCATGTATATCTTTCCGATATACTGACCGATAACGCCGATGGAGATAAGCTGTATTCCGCTCAAAAAGCAGATTATACAGATAGTGGACGCCCAGCCGCTTGCGGTATTGCCAAGCAGCGCCTCGATGATAGCCCATACCACGCCCACAAAGCTGAGGGTGGCTATTATCATACCTAGCCCGAAAATAAGCTTTATCGGCTTTATCGAAAGACTTGTTATCCCGTCGAATGCGAGATTTAACATCTTGCTGAGCGGATAATGGCTCTTGCCTGCAAGGCGCTCGCTGCGCTCATAGAAGACACTTGTGCTTTTAAAGCCAACCAGTGGGAACATTCCGCGCAGGAAGAGGTTCACTTCCTTGAAATTTGCGAACTCCTGAAGGACTCTGCTGCTTACAAGGCGATAATCCGCATGATTGTAGACAACTTCAGCGCCCATTGCGTTCAGCAGCTTGTAGAAGCCCTGTGCTGTGGTGCGCTTGAAAAAGCTGTCCTTTTTGCGGCTTGAACGCACACCGTATACTATCTCACAGCCGCCGAGATATTCGTCCACCATTTTATCCATGGCGTTTATATCGTCCTGACCGTCGCAGTCTATGCTTATTGTAATATCGCAGATGTCCTTTGCCTCCATAAGACCTGCCAGCACCGCATTCTGATGTCCGCGGTTGCGGCTCTGACAGATGCCCATAAAGTGCTCGTCCTGCTGCGCAAGGTCGGATATTATATCCCATGTCTTGTCCTTGCTGCCGTCATTCACGAACATTATACGGCTGTCGGGAGCAATTTTTTCCGCTGCGATAAGCGAGTTCAGCTTATCGAGAAACATCGGCGCTGTAACGGGCAGCACCTCCTGCTCATTGTAGCAAGGGATCACTATAATAAGCTTTGGCAGCATCATATCACCTCAAATTCCGCTGTCCAGCAGCGATAATGCCATTCCCGCCGAGCCGTAGCGGCGGAAGAAGTCGTTCAGGCGCTCCTTGGTTTCGGGCTGCTCCACTATTCTGTCGGAATAGCTTAGCATCTGATACAGCATAAAGAACATAACTCTTGCTGCGATATCCTCGCCAAGCGCAAAGTACTCGGGCAGGCGGTCGGTAGCGTTTTTCAGCGTTTCAACGCGCTGTGCTATGGAGCTTGGGATATTGCCCTCGGCAGACAGCGCCGAGTAGCTTTCCGCCGTGCTGACCATGTTTTGCTTTACCTCGTTCTCTATCTCTTCCATAGTAAGCAGGCGTTCCTCGCAGTACTGGCGAAGCCTGCGGCTTGCCTTTATGTAGATGTCGTCGGAAATCGGCTCTTCGGTGAGGTTCAGCAGCGGCAATTCAGGCTCTGCGGAAGGCTGTTCTTCTGTCGTTTCGACAGGAGCGCTTTCGGTAGGCGCGGCTTCGGTCTGCGGTGCTGCTGCAACGGCGGCAGTGACAGGCAGCAATTCCTCGTTGAGGTCGTCATCAAACTCCTCATCGCTGTCGGAATTTATCTCGTTTATTGAGTTCACAAGATAAGACAGAGCCTCGTCACGGCTCATGTCCTCGGGCAGATCGTCTGCGATATCGGAAAGCTCGTCATTTGTCTTTTCGGCTTCGGGCATACTCTGCTCTTTTTCGTGCTGCTTTTCGTCCGAGGCAGTCGAGAGCCATTGTATCTTGCCGTCGGGGATCTCTACGGGCGCAGCTTTCTGCTCTTCCTTTTCGGCAGGCAATGCCTCGGGCATCTCCTCGGGAAGCTGTACATCAACAACAGGTATCTCTCCCGCGAAATGCTCCGCAGCGGCAGCGGTACACTGTGCGTGCAGCTCAATACGCTGCTCCTCGCGCATGGTGTAATAGATGCGGCACATGGAGTTTATTAGCTGGCGCAGGAAGAATTTATTCAGTGAGCAGTCTGTTATCCTTATACAAGCGTTGGGAGCTTCTATCTCAAGCTCGTCATCGAATGTAGTTTCATAGCTTTTCACTATCCTGACGGAGCATACCTGTTTATAACCGACGCGTGATATCAGACCGCCGAAATTTGTGCGTATCTCGTCGCACAGGAATGCAATACCGCGGCTGCCGTCATGCTCGGGCGAGGTA
Organism: uncultured Ruminococcus sp.; assembly: GCA_964435155.1. Taxonomy (GTDB): domain Bacteria; phylum Bacillota; class Clostridia; order Oscillospirales; family Ruminococcaceae; genus CAG-115. The sequence goes on from CAYSYF010000025.1 coordinate 5,557, forward strand.
TCTATAACACCGAGAGTTTCCTCGGGCGGCGCAAAGGTGCAGTACTGCCCCGCTTCAAACAGCGCAGTGACCTTTCTGCCAAAGTCGTTTATGGTTTCAAGCATTATGCTTCACCCTTTCCGTCGAGCAGACCATTCTTGATCCGCCAGAGCTTCTCGGACAGGTCTACATAGTATTTGTGCGGATTTTCAAAACGCTTTATCTCGCTCCACAGCGTGCCAAGCTGCTCCTTGCAGTAGCTTCTGATCGTTTCGATATCGGGCAGCTCGTACACCTGCTTGCCGTTTAAGAAAACAGGTACCTGAAGCTCGCGCACGGAGAAGTTCTCCACAGTCTTTTTCTTCCACGTAAAGTCGGGGTCGAAGATAGTAAGCGGCTTTGCTTCGTCGATCACCTCATCGTAAACGCAAAGCTGGTCTGCTATCGCCTTGCCCGACTTGTTGTCGTACAGCCTGTAAAGCTTCTTGTAGTGCGGATTTGTGATCTTTACGACATTCTCGGATATCTTTATCTTGGGCTTTATCTCGCCGTCCGCTTCTGTCGCAACGAGCTTATAAACACCGCCGAATACAGGCTCGCTCTTTGCGGTGATAAGGCGCTCTCCGACGCCGAAAATATCTATCTTGGCGCCCTGCTTGAGGAGATCGGAGATGATGTATTCATCAAGGCTGTTGGAGGCTACTATCTTGCAGTCGGGATAGCCTGCCTCGTCAAGCATTTTTCTTGCTTCTATCGAGAGATATGCGATGTCGCCCGAGTCAAGACGAATGCCCTTGGGGCGTGCGCCGAGCGGCTTCAGCACATTGTCAAATGCTTTTATAGCGTTGGGAACGCCGCTTTTCAGCACGTTATAGGTATCCACCAGCAGCGTTGTGCTGTTGGGATAAACGCGGCAGTATTCCTCGAAAGCCTCAAGCTCCGTATCGAACATCTGCACCCACGAATGAGCCATAGTGCCTGTTGCGGGAACATCATACAGCTCGTCCGCCAGCACGCACGCAGTGCCTGTACAGCCTGCGATGTACGCAGCTCTTGCACCCAGCAGCGCTCCGCTTGCTCCGTGTGCTCTGCGCGAGCCGAACTCCGATACAGCACGTCCGTCGGCAGCCTTTACTATGCGGCTTGCTTTGGTCGCAATAAGCGACTGGTGGTTTACGAGCAGCAGCACCATTGTTTCGATAAGCTGCGCCTGTATTGCGGGAGCGCGGACTGTCAGCAGCGGCTCGTTAGGGAATACGGGCGTTCCCTCGGGAACAGCCCAGATATCGCCTGTGAATTTGAAATCGCGCAGATAGCTTAAAAAGCCCTCGTCAAAGATACCCTTGCCGCGCAGAAATTCAATATCCTCCTCGCTGAAATACAGGTCGTTGATGTATTCGACCACCTGTTCAAGACCTGCGGCGATAGCGTAGCCTCCGCCATCGGGCACGCGGCGGAAGAACATATCGAAATACGCGGTCTTTTCAGCGTATTTTGTTTTATAGTAACCGTTTCCCATTGTAAGCTGGTAGAAATCACACAGCATGGAATAATTCATTTCGTTCATAATAATTACCGTTTCCTTTCATCGGAGAGCGACGATCCATAAAAGTAAAAAAATAAAATTTATCAGGATAGTGAGTGCAATATTGCAGCGACGCTTCACTTTAAATTCTTTTATCCATATAAAATCTTGAGGGTTGCTGAACAGATACAGTATTTTGATGATGTCACCTGTTTTCGGTTTCAGCCACGGTCGGTACTCGCTGTGTTTAAAAGGCATCCAATATGAATCAGAGAGTTCAATTCTTACGCTGTATTGGAGTACTCTCATCACTTTTTGTACATTTGTTACCATGGTTTTGGTTTTTATGCCGTGTTTTTTCATGTAGGAGTACTTAACATTTTCTTTGATGAACATCGGCAGAAATATCAGGTTTACTGCGAGTGTTAACAGCGCGAGCCTTAATATATCGTGAGTAAAATGAATTACGATCACAATTATAATTACAAGCAACACGGAAATAATGTTAAATTCTTCGAGCTTTGCAATAAGCTTGTAGTGCTTTTTATCGCGCTCTTGGGCTTCTTTAAGGCGCTGCTTTATTTCTTGCTGGTCTGTCATATCACATCTATCTGCACGCCGCGCATACTGTCGAGTGCGCGCTTGTGAGCCTCGGGGTCTGCTGTGCCGCAGGCGTTGCCGTCTACGACAATTTTCGCCTCGGGGAGCGCGGCTTTTGCTATCATCGCATTGGAGATAACGCAGATATCGGTAACAAGTCCGCAAAGCTCCACCTCGTCAAAGCCGCTTCTTTTCAACAGATCGCCAAGCTCCATTGAGCCGAATGCAGGCTTTTTTATCACGATATCGCTGTCTGTTACAGCCTCGCGTACCTTGCCGTAGAGCGCGTGACCCTCAGTGCCGTCGATACAGTGCGCTATGGGGAGCTTTCTGCCCTCGGAGGTCGTGAGATAGTCCTCGCCGTGGGTGTCCAGAGTGAATATCACCTGACCGCCGTCGGCGCGGCACTGTGTTATCTTGCCGAGAATGATGTCCTCCAGCTTTTCTGCGCCCTCAAAGCCGAGTGCGCCGCTTACGAAATCCACCTGATAATCAACTACTACCAAAGCTTTCATATTATTACCTCTTAATTTATGTAGTATTCGGACACGGCAAGCCGTGTTCCTGCAAATGCTGTTACTTCTTCTTGCGCTTGAAGTTCTTCTCCCAGTTCTCCTTTACGCGGGTAGCTCCGCGTTCAACGAACAGTGCGTTTTCGGGTACGTTCTTTGTAACGGTCGAGCCTGCCGCAGTGGTCGCATTTGCGCCTATCTCCACGGGTGCTATGAGGTTGGTATTAGAGCCGATAAAGGCATGGTCGCCGATCTTTGTGCGGTACTTGTTTATTCCGTCGTAGTTTGCGGTGATGCTTCCGCAGCCGAAGTTTACGCCTCTGCCCACATCGCTGTCACCCACGTAAGTGAGGTGTGCAGCGCAGGTGTTTATGCCGATATCGGAGTTTTTGATCTCCACGAAGTTGCCTATCTTTACGCCTGTGCGGATAGTAGTGCCGGGACGGAGCTGTGCAAACGGACCTATCTTAACGTTCTCCTCAACAACGGAGTCGTAAGCCTGTACGTTGTCGAACGAAACATTATCTCCGATGACGCAGTTTTCGATATGGCAGTTTGCGCCGATATAGCAGCCCTCGCCTATCTTGGTGCTGCCGAGGATAACGGTATTTGGCATTATTGTGGTATCGCAGCCTATCTCGACCTCAGCGCCGATGATTATTCCGTCTGTCGCAACGAAGCTTACGCCGTTTGCCATGTGCTTTTCAATGACAGCCTCGCGTGCGATGGCGTTGAGCTCATACAGTGCCTTTCTCGTGTTCGCACCGAGCACTATCTTCGGATTTTCCGACTTGAAAGCTGCGCGCTTTCCTGCGATCTCCACGCAGTCAGTGAGATAGTACTCGCCTGCGGCGTTGTTTGTGGAGAGCCTGGGCAGCATTTTAAGCAGCTTGTCGGCATTGAACCAGTACGCGCCGCTGTTTACCTCGGATATTTTCGCCTCCTCGGGGGAACAATCCTTTTGTTCGCGGATAGCGGAGAACTCGCCGTTTTTACGGATTATCCTGCCGTAGCCCTGAGGCTCGGGAATATCGGCGGTTATAACGGTCACGTCTGCACCGCATTCTTTGTGGAAAGCGAAGGAGCTTTTCAGTGTTGCGGTGTCGATAAAGGGCGCGTCGCCGTTAAGCACGCACACACAGTCCATGGCATTTATCATTTCTTGGGCGCTTTTTACGGCGTCGCCTGTACCCTTCTGTTCCTTTTGCAGATAGGTGATCACAGCCTCGCCGCGGCTTGCAACGTATGCCTCGGTAAGCTCGGTCCTGTAGCCTGTTACTACCGCGATACCGTCAAAGCCAAAGTCCTTGCACGCGTCCAGCACCCAGCCCAGCATAGGCTTGCAAAGCACCTCTGCCAGCACCTTGGGACGATTTGACTTCATGCGGGTGCCTGCGCCGCCCGCTAAAATAATGCAACCTGTTTTCATAAATGCAATTACCAACCTCTCATTATGGAATTTATTTTATATTTTGTTTTTCGTAGATTTTTTATATCCTTAAATACCGCAAGCGACCGCATACGGCTTCGCAAGGGTATGATATTACGTCGTTATTACGATATCCCGATAAGCGCCGTGACCTGCGTTTCGGTGAAGAGAACGCCTGTTTTAAGGCTGCTGCGCGGCAGGAGGATAACTCTGCATACGCTGTCGGGAAAGGTATTGTTTTATCTGCGCGACCACGAGCGGTTTGAGCTGTTTTCGGCGCGGCACTGTAAGGCTGAGCTTCGCCCGAAAGCGGGGTCAGTGCTGCTGGCTGCGCTGTGCTCCACCAGAATGCTTGGCGGCACATTGGTGTTCGCCACGACTATATCGAGGATAGGCACCGTATTCGGCAGCGGTTATTATGACGGCATAATAACCGCCATAGAGCAGACCGCAGGCGGACTTAGCGACATACTGGAATCGCTGAGGATAACCGTGCCGCGCGTTACTACAGTGCTTGCAGTTTTTGCCGCAGCCGCATGGGTGTTTGCTTTTGTAAGAAATCTGCTGCGCTTCAGCCGTTTCAGGCTGCGGCTCGGCAGGGGTTACGCCGTGATATCGCACGGCTTTGTAACACTATATGAGCAGCAGGTGGTGTCCGATAACCTCGGTGCGGCGGTAGCGCGTGAAAACGCGACAGCTATCCTTTTCGGGGCAGCTCCGCTTTATTGTCATGGTGTTATGCTTGCACCGCCGCTGAAACGCGAGGAGCGAGCGTCGGTGCTGAGGGTGTTCCTCGGAGTTGAAATGCTTTCGTCACGAACCGCAAAGCCGCCGAAAAAAGCGCTTTTCGGGCATATCGGAGTGCCGCTGTGGTGGGCGGCAGGGAACGCCGCCGCACTGCTGCTGTATCGCACGACAGGCTCAGACCCTACGCTCCGCACCTTGCTGTGGGGAGGGCTGGGACTAAGCCTGTGGTATTGTTTGCTGTATTGGATATATATGCGCCGCTCAAAGGTCTCGCGCGGCAGGGACGGAATGCTCCTGTCTGCACGAAAGGGCACATCTATGTATACGATATATATTCCTCGTGAGGCGGAGCGTTTTCGTATCGATAGAAATCCGTTTCAGCTCAAGTCAGGCTTGTGTGATGTGAAGCTGTTTTGCCGCGGCAGGATATCCCTGCGGCTGAGAAACATCTACCATGCCAAGCTTAGCGGACTTTTGTGATAACGGATACTTCCTTTACGTTGTAAAGGCGCAGCACCTCGGCTGCCTCGTCGCTGATTATCTCACCGGGCATTATGGGAGGCACGCAGGGGGGGCAGGGAGTGAATATGCCGCCGCATACAAAGCCGATAGCCTTTGCGAGGGGTACTCTCTTCTGCGGCATAAACAGCGCGTCGCACGCGGGAAGAGCCGCTCTTGGGGTGAGCGTCGGGTATTTTGCCATGGGAATGGGGTTCTTCTTGGGGATAAGCGACATAGCCGTCAGTGCGCGCTGACAGTCCTTATGTGTAGTTGCCGCGGAGAACAGCAGCACTGTATAGTTGCGGTCGGAGTATTCGCACTCAACGCCGTTCTGACGCAGCTTGTCGGCATAGTTGAAGCCGTTGTAGCCGTATTCGTAAGCCTTTACGACAACACGCAGGGGATCGGACTCCTTTATCGGGATCTCATAATCCATCAGCTTGTTTTTGAGGTACTGTACGGACTCGCACGCGTGGTTTACTATGTCGGGGCGCTTTGTGATGAACTCGTTGAACTTATCAAGGCTTTCCAGCATCAGGTAAGAGGGGCTTGACGAGCCGAATGCGGACATGAGCTCCTTGGCGCGGGTGTAGTCGGCCCCGCCGTAGAAGTGCAGATAAGCGCCGCCTGTCAGCACAGGGAGAGTCTTGTGCGCAGATTCCGCGCTGATAACGGGAATGCCGAACTCGGACGGGTGCAGATGCTCCTTGCCGAACTTCTCCTTGTCCACAAATCTCAGGTAAGCGCCATGCGCATTATCGCAGATAACAGGGAGGTTCGTCTTAGGGATACGACATCTTCCGCCGAGGTAGTCGATATTTGTCATGAACACTGCGTCGGCACCTTCGAGCGCGTCGCCGCTGTAGTCAACATCTGCACAGAGGTATTCCTCGGGGTACAGCCACTTGATATTCATGTGCAGCAGTGAGGCTGCGGAGATAAGGCTCTTGTGAGAATAGCGCGAAGCCGCGATGGTCTTGCAGCCCTGCGCTTTCAGCAGTGCGAGCGCTGTCTGTATAGCAAGCGTGCTGCCGCCGCAGGAATAGCAGGTCCTGTCAGCACCGAACAGCTCAGCGGCATTCTTTTCGCTTTCGCCTATGATGCTCTTGGTGCGGTCTGTTTCATACAGGCTGTCTGCGCCCTCTATCTCCGTGATGTCATGTGGATTTGCTCCGTTATGACCGGGCATATGAAGGCGTAATGCGCCGCTGGTGGTGTACTTTTCTAAGAAATCAACAATAGGTGTGTTCATATAATTACTCCATTCGCATTATTTTCGTCGGTTTATTCCGTCGTGGTTTCTTCGGTTAAAAGTATCAGGGCATCGCTATCGATAGTAAAGCTGTATTCGTTTCTCCATTCGGTGAGGAGCTCGTCGAATATCTGTGCGTGGTAAGCGCTCTCAAGGTACACGTGTACTGCGTCAACATATCCCTTGCGGACATCGGCGGATACCGTTGCTTCGCTTACGTATGAGATGATGTGATAGCCGTAGTCGGTAGAGCACACCGCTGTTTCGCCTATGGCAGCTATATCCATTGCCGCATTAGCGAACTCTGTGCCGTATGTGGAGGTGCTGCCGGGAGCGGCATAATAAAGCTGAGCGCCGTTAGCGTCATCGCTGTACTCGGCTATAAGCGCTTCCATTTCCTCACCCGCCGCAAGCTTGTCCTGTATCTCGGCAAGCTCTTCGGAAAGCTCGGTAAGCTTTTCTTCTATCAGCGCATCTGCATCTGCATCGCTGCCCTCGCTTCTCAGTGTGGATATCTCGGACTGTGTGACCTCGTCAAAGCCGATGAGTATATGCTGCACTGCTCTTGTGCCCTCAGGCAGCCAAAGATTTTTCATTCCGTCGGGATTGAGGGTGGAGGGGTCTTCGGCGTATGCCGCCTTGGCGCTGTCCTCCAGTATTTGCACCTGCGCCTCGCTCTCGGAATAGTCGTAGGGGTTCTGCTCTTTAACGTATTCCACCAGCTTTGTCTGGATAACGCTGCTTCTCTGCCAGTTCCTTATGTCGTCCTCTGTCATTCCGCAGTATTGCAGCATTGCTGCGTATTGCTGTTCGCCATAGGCAACAACTTCATCTTCGGAAAGACTGTCGTCGCTGAGCAGCGCCATGCTCTGGTAGATCTCTTTCATATACTGGATATTCGCTTGTGTATCGGCGTCTATCTGTGCCTCGTCCTCTTCGGTGAGAGAAAGCCCGTATTCATAGAACTTCTTTTCCATGATCTTTTCGTTGAGCAGGGAGTTTGCTATATACTGGCGCTGAGCTGTCGCCATTTCGATATACATAAATGAGGTATCGTCTGTTATCTGGTAGCCGGAGAGGAAGTACTTATAGTCCTTCATGAAATCTCCGAAGGTGATATTCATGTCCTCGTGACCTTCTACCGAAACAACGACTGTATCGGCAGGGAGATCGGATTTAAGCACAGAGTCGGCAACAAATACCGAGGTAGCGCCGGACGAGGTATCGTCCGCAGCAGATGATGTGCTGCTTGCAGCGGGTGCTGAGGTGCTTTCGGTATCCGACGAATTATCACCGTTGCAGCCTGCTGCTGACATCAGCATTATAGCTGCTGAGAGCAGCGCAAAAAATCTTTTGCTTTTCATATTCTCCTCCTTAAGACGCATCGGCTGACGCTTCTGCTGTTTCTACGGGAGCAGATATATTCAGCGCTTCATAGTTTATTTCAAAGTCGTATTCTTCAAGCCACTGTACGATGGTGTTAGTATAGGTCTCTTCCTTTGCGGTTTCGGTCAGGGTCTCATGAACGTATTCCACATAGGTATTGAGATCCTCCTCAGGGATTTCAGCGTCATCGAAGTACAGCACGATATGCCAGCCGTAATCGGAAGCGGCAAGCTTATAATCGCCGATATTTTCAAGTTCGAAGGCTGCCTGCACGAAATCATCGACGAATGTAACGCTGTCGGGGATCACCACATAGCCGTCGGGATAATACTCGGACGCTGCGGCATCGGCGCTGTATTCCTGTATAAGCTCATCGAAGTCAGCGCCTTCATCGAGCTTTGCAAGAACTTCATTTGCCTTTTCCTCAAGCGCAGCGAGATACTCGGCTCTGAGCGCGTCTGCGCCCTCTTCATCGCCCGTTTCGCGAAGCGCCATTACTTCATCGCTGTCAGCCTCGTCCAATGCTATGAGGATATGCTTGATATCGCGTGAGCCATCGGGCAGCCAGAACGATGAATAAGCGCCGCCTGTTTCGTAGGTGGTAGGATCGACAGCGTATATCTCCTTGACGGTTTCGATATAATCCGCGAGAACGTCCTCGGCCTCGCTGCGGTCGATCGTGATATCTGCGGTGATGCTCTCTTTCAGCTTGGTCGCGATAAGCGCGTTGCGCTGCCATGTGAGCAGATCGTCGGTCGTCATACCGCAGTCAGCAAGATATTTGTCAAACTCCTCCTCGCCGCGGATAAGCATTTCTTCGGTAGAAACTGTTTCGCCCTCTTCGAGAGTGCCGTAGTCGGCACTCTTTCCGAATGCTTCATACTGCACCTGAAGATTGGATTGATAATCAGCCTCAAGCTGATCAAGCTCTTCCTGTGTAAACTGATCTGCGCCGTATTCCTTAGCCTTTTCGAGGATTATTGCTTCTTCTATCATATAGTTGATAGTTGAGGCTCTGATGTCGTCAAAGGACTCTTTATAGCCTTCTTCCGTGTCTGAGCTTATGCCATAAGCAGAGGAGTAGTATTTGAGCTGGTAAAGGTATTCTTTTTTGAAGGTGCTGTACGAGATAGCAAGCTCATCTGCATTTTCGATCCCTTCGCCCTTGGGGGAGGCGAGGATAGTATCGTCGCTTATGTCCATTGATGTGATTATTGAATCAAATCGGCTTGTACCTGTCTTTATCGAGCAGCCTGCCAGCGAGCCTATGACTGCGCAGGCGGCGATCACACTGAGTATTTTTTTGGTATTCATGATTATCCTTTCTTTTTTTGCGCGGAAAGTATGGCGAACATACTGCTCCAATTATACATATATCATTATAGCATACATTTTAAAAAAAATAAACAGAAAAAATTGAATTTATCATGAAATATTTCTGAAAAAGTGATGTTTTTTTCTTCAAAGTATGCTATAATGGATAATAAGTATCTGTATGCTGCTATCAGCGTATAGCTCTTCTATAAACGAAATGTATTACTTGTATATAATTTTACCGGAGGTTATAAAAATGACAACGGGCTGGTTAAAGAAAATATCCGCTATGCTGGCGCTGTGCATGATGCTTGGCTGCTTTTCGGGCTGTAACGGTGACAGCGAGCAGTCTGCCGCAGAAACAGCAGAGGCAGGCACATCTGAGGTCGAGGAAGAGGAGATCGTCAAGGTCGGCTATATTTTTATGGGCGAATGCGATGAGCTCGGCGCTACGATGGACGCAAACGAACAGCGACTTGCTGCGGCAATGCACACCGACGTAGAGTCCTGTTATATCGACAATGTGACCATCACCGATTTTTCGCAGGCGGTGGACAAGCTTATTGAAGCGGGCTGCACCTATATTATTTCGGCAAACTCGCGTTATACAAACGTTCTTACCGATGTTGCAGGCAAGAACATGAACATAAACTTCATCAGCTACGGTGCAAGAATACGCACTGTGAATGTATATGCCTACACCGATCAGATGTATGAGGGTGCTTATATTGCGGGAATGGCTGCCGCCTATAACTCCACAAGCGAGAAGATAGGCATTGTCGTAGATCCTCAGATGATCTATCCCACCGCTGTTATAAACGCTGCGGCGCTCGGCTCACAGCTTGTATACAGCGACGCTACTCTCTACACAGCGTATGCTGCGGAAGACAGCGAGATACATGATGCGGTCGATGCTCTTGAAGCCAAGGGCTGCGATGTCATAATCAGCTATACAGAATCCGCTGAAACTGTGGAATACTGCGAGCAGCAGGGCATCAAGGTGGTAGGAAACCTTGATTACAGCAGTACTGCAAAGGACTATGAAAACCTGCTGATGTACTTCTATTCCGCTCACGACAGCTTCTATCTTGCTCAGTTCAAGCAGATGGATCTCGATACATGGGAGCCTGATACTTATGTCGGAACTCTTGCAAACGGTGCGGTGGCTGTATCGGCTGCTCAGGAGTGTGCCAAGGACGGAACGCAGGATATCATTGATGCGCTTGTTCCGAAGATCGCAACAGGCGAGGGCTATATTTTCAGCGGAGAGCTTAAAAATACCTCAGGAAACATAGTGCTTCAGCAGGCAAAGACGCTTGAGCCTGCCGAGGTATATGTGATGGACTGGTATGTTCTTGGTGTGGATTCAGGGCTTTCGACCTTTGTCCAGCAGAAGACCGAGCTTGAGATCAACGATTTTGAGATAGAGTCCTGACACAAACAGATATCCCCCTCTGTGAAAGAGGGGGATCAGACCGTCGAAAAAGTCCCGTTGGGACTTTTCCTGTGCGAAACTCTGTTGCGCGGCGTCCGTGCCGCGCTTGGGTTTCGCTTTGGCAGCATCGTGCTGCCGCCGAAACATCCGCACTGCCCGCACTCGCTGGCGGCAATGCCGCCAACTCGCACAGTTGTGCGGATAGAAGTGTTTTTTGGCGTGGCAAAGCCACACCAAAAAAGTTATCAAAAAAGCTCGCTCCGCGAGCAAAAACATAGTTTTTCGACAAGCTGAAAGCTCCGCCCTATATAGGGCGGAGCTTTGGTTATATTCAGCACATCAGAGGCTGTATCTGCTTTCCCTGAATAGCCGCCTCTATGGTCTGCGGTATCTTGGTGAAGTCCGCAAGCATTGAGTACGGCTTTGCGGTGCTGTCGTCCTGATAGGTGGGGACGAAATAGAAATTCTTGTAGTTTCTGAGCATACCTATGTTCTTGGCTGCGCCCGAAAGCGCGTCGTTTGTGGAAGCTGCGATAACTACGGGACGCTCGTTGCGAAGATGGCTCTTTACCGCCATGCAGACGGGTGTATCGGTAATGCCGAGCGCAAGCTTTGCAAGCGTGTTTCCCGTACAGGGCGCTACAAGCAGTACATCGAACAGCTTTTTGGGACCGATAGGCTCGGCGTCTGTGATGGTGTGTATGATCTCGCGGTGAGTTATCGTGCGAAGCCGCTCGGCGTGCGTTTTAGCCTCACCGAAGCGAGTGTCCAGCGTGTATGCGTTGTACGACATTATCGGGGTCAGCTCGCAGCCCATTGCCGCAAGCTCCTCAAGCTGCCTGAATACCTTGTCAAAGGTGCAGAACGAGCCGCAGATGGCTGCGCCTACCCTAAGCCCCGACAGCTTACTTACATCGGTCATATATCTTAATTCCGCCTTGGCGGCGGAAGCCTCCTTTCGTGGTGTTCTACCCGCGTGCGGAAAGTATCGCGTCGGCTATTGCCTCGCCTGCCGTTTTGGGCGAGTATGCTCCGGGCAGACCTGCCGCGTCGATGAAGCGTATGCCGTACTGTGCGGCATAGTCCTTTTCGGGCGAGGGACGGCGTGTGGCAAGCTCCATAAACAGCGTTCCTGCTCTCATACATCTGAAGTCCTGCGGAGAAAACAGCGAGGCGGGTACTGTGTTGACGATGATATCCGCTCTTTCGCACAAAGCGGAAAGCTCTGCGATGCCTGCCGTGCGGCAGTGTTCGGTGCGCGCTCTTGCGCGCTGCTCGGCGCTTCGTGCGCAGACGGTGACGTTTGCGCCGAACGGCTTTAAAAGCCTTGCCGTCATCTGTGCTATCCTGCCGCCGCCTGTTATAACGACGTCTGCGTTATCCAGCGAGTAGTCGGTGTTTTGTATCAGCAGCGAAACGGCGGCTTCGGCGGTGAGGGCTGCGTTTATTATCGTCAGCGGCTCATAGGCGAAGTAGTCGATAAGTCTGAGGCTATGTTCGCGGCAAAGCTCGCACAGGAGCGGCGAGGTGCCGCCCGATAGAATGGCAGCGCCCTCTGCGGCGTACTCGGTTATGAGCGTAAGCGGCAGCTTTTCATTGCTAAGCGGTGCGTTGAGAAAGCCCTCCTCGCGCGAAAACGGCAGCGGCAGCACGATATTGTGATACCTGCCGTCGGGCTGGGGAAGAAAAGCTGAAAGCCCGACTGCCGCAACGCTGTGACGCGCTGCAAGCGCCTGTGCTGCATATATGATCCTGCGGTCACCGCCTATAAAAAGAAATCTGTTGTCCATAGCTTACCTCCGTTTACTGCTTTGCCACATTTTATGCAGACGAAACGAAAGTGTTAATAAATTAGGAGTGAGGAGTGAGGAGTGAGGAGTGAGGAATGAGGAATGAGGAGTTTAGGTGCGCCTGCGGCGCGGATCTTAAATGCCGCTGACGCGGCAAGCTATGGCAAACAACGATGTTACGACGAAGCCGTTTTATAATACATACCGCGAAGCGGTATACCATAATTCCTCATTCCTAACTCCTCATTAAAAAAAGCCGCCCGTAGGCGGCTTTTTGTTATTATGCTTATTCTGCTGTCATGGACTCTACCATGCTGTTCAGCTCTTCTACGATCGCAGAAACCTCCTGAACGCTGCCGCTGATCTCTTCCGAGCCTGTGCGGATTCTGTCCATAGCGTTCACTGTGTTGTCAGCGCTTGCACGGGTGATATCCATCTTCTTTGTGATCTCACCGGTTACCTGGTGGATATTCTTGATGCTGGAAAGCATCTGTGCTGTGTTGGTCTCAGCCTTCTTTACAGTTGCATTGGACTTCATTGCCAGCGAGCGTACCTCGTTTGCAACTACTGCGAAGCCCTTACCCATAGCACCAACTCTCGAAGCCTCGATAGACGCGTTGATAGCGAGGATATGGGTCTGCTCTGCGATATCCTTGATATTGTTCAGCATATGCTCGTAAGCGTCGATGTTCTCGCTGATGTCGCTTACCGAGCTGTTGATGGTGGAGAGCGCTCCTACGATGCTCTGGATCTGCTCGTTGAGGGCGTGCATCTCCTCCATTACCTGACCGTTCTGTGTGAGGTGCTCCTCGGAGTTTTCTGCGATAGGCATTACCTTGTCCTGCAAACTTGCGAGGGCTTCCTTCATCTCGTAAACAGCCTGTGCGATATCGGTTCTCTTCTGCTCTGTCTTTTTATGCAGCTCCTCGATCTGCTTCTTCTCGAACTGAACGCAGTTCATCGGGGTGTTGTTGCCTGCAAGGATAGACAGTGCCATGTGACGGCAGCTCTTGTAGCCGCAAGCGTGGCAGTCGTACTCGCGCTCGAGCTTTGTATGCTTATCCATCTGTGCGAATACAGCGTTGATCTCAGCCTCTGTGGGCTTCTTGCTGACGCTTCTGTCACTGTAGGTGCGCAGGAAGTCGTTTATATCCAGCTTCTTGAAGATGCCCTTGTGGAAACGCTTTAAGACGCTCTGCTTCTTTGCCCAGCCTCTTGCGTTTATCATTACGTCGTACGCATTGAAGCTGTTGAAGTCCTCGCGTGCGCCTACGCCCGAGTTACAGCCGAACTCGCAGGAGAGCACGTCGTAAACAGTGGGAACCTTATCCTTGCTTGTAGAAAGGTAGTGATCGAGATCCTCGTATACCTTCTGTACACCCTCAGATGTGGTGACGGAAAGGTCAGGCTCGTATTCCTTAAGACATTCCTTCAGACCGCCGGGAATGGGATAGAACGCGCCGTCAAAGCCACGTGTATCGGACCATTCAAACTCGCTTCGACCTGTCTTGAGCGGAACCTGATGCTTCTTTATGTATTCAGCAAGCTTTCTGAATGTAACGTTGTACTTGATGATACCTGTGTTTCTGAACTCGTCGCCCTTTGCGATACAGGGGGACAGACCAACCAGTGTATCGGTGCTGCCGAGGTATTTTCTCACATACACAGCAGAGCACATCATCGGGCTCTGAATGGGGGAAAGGCTCGGGAACAGCTCGTTCTTGTGCTTTTCAGCATAATTTATGATAGCTGCGCAGGGCTGGGAGATCACCTTTGCGCCGGGGTTCTGTCTTACATACTTGATATGCAGATATGTACAGATATCCGCACCGAAGGAGGTATCGTAAACTTCTTTAACGCCCTGATCCTTAAGCCACTGGAGCACATGACGCCAGCTTCCGTCGAATGCAGTCTTGATAGCGGGAGCAACGATGAGCGAAACATTGCCGCGCTTTATCTCCTGCATGAAGACATCGATATCGTCCTCATAATCTCTTGCTCCGTGGGGGCAGCTCTTGATACATTCGCCGCACTGGATACATTCGGCTGTGTTTACGTGTACAACGCTTCCGTCGTATCTGTTTGCATTGGGGACGGGGCAGTTTCGGATACAGGCATTACAGCCTATACACTTATCTTCCAATACTTTAACCATGATGTTACCTCACAAAATATTATCTGCGCCGCAGTACATTGGCGCATTATGAACAAAAAGTCAAGACCCATCGAGTAATTGACTGCTGTTAATTATTATACCACAGCAAGCGAAACTTGTCAATAATAATACATGAAATGTTAGCTTTATTTGGCATTTGTCACAAAAAAATATGCTTGAGATAATGGAAAACGGCAAAATAATCGTGCCGTAAACGGTGTATTTGGCTTTACGATATGTCAACAACGCGTGAAATGCCTTGTATTTCTTCAAATCGGAAGGTCACAGCCCTGCCTGCGATATCCGCGAGGATAACCTCGCCCTGCTGCTCAAAGCCGTAGCCGCTCTGATACAGAAAGCCTGCGAGAAGCAGCCTGTGATCACAGTAAAAGCCGCTTATTATCTCAATATACTGCTTCATGAAGTCCTGTGCGGGAAGAGGCGCGAACACCTCCTCGGGAAGTCCCTTTACGGTGACGAACGCAGCGCCGCTGTTATAGGGGCAGCGATAGTAGCAGATATCCTCGTCGCTCACGCCGCAGCTTACCATTGCGAGGTTGTGACCTGTATGCAGCTCGTCCAGCATGAACTTGCCGTTTGTAAATTCGGGGCAGTCGGGGAGCGCCTTTTTTGCTCTGCGCGAGGGCGCGGCGGCTATCTCGGGAAGCCCAGCCTCAGTATTTTCCCATGCCCACAGCCATGTGCCGCTTTCATGGGACTCCGAGCCGAGCACGCCCGACTTGAACACGCTCTCACCGAATTTTATCGTGCCGCCCTTTATATCGACATTCCAGCCGTTGCCGCCTATGACAAGCTCGCCCATCTTGTTCTGACAGGCGATAGCGTAGCCCGCGGAAAGTGAAACAAGGCTCAGAAAATCGCTTTTATCGAAATCTATCGGGGTATTTAAGATGTTTCTTTTCATTATTGCTCCTCAGGTGTTTCAGATATTGATATTGACGCCGAATTTTCGCAGTATATCGCGCATAAGCACCTTGTCTATGGTGTATATCTTACTCTTTCCTCTGCCGAGGTCGTCAACGCGGTATTCAAACTGCATATATATTTCGGAGTAGTCCTCCTCATAATAAAAGGTACACAGCAGATAGCTGTTCTTGGTAGCGTAGTAGTTTACGGGTGTAAGCTCCAGCACCTTTCGGATATCCTCCTCGAGGAAAGCCTCTGCCTCGGGTATCTTCATCGGCTCGAACTGAACCTTTTTGGTGCGGGGGAGAGCCTCGGCGCGCTTTTCCTCCTCGCTTTTGCCTATCTTCTTCTTTCCGAAAAATCCGAACATCTGCCTGCTCCTTTCAATCGTTTCGGTACGCTTATATTTTAGCATATATCGCAGCGAATTGCAAGCAGACATTTTTTCGTAGGGGCACGACGTATCGTGCCCGATGTCGGCATTGTGCTGCTTATTCGGGCACAGCACGCTGTGCCCCTACAAACAACCGCATTGTTTTGTGAAAAAAAGTAGGGGCGAAATCTATTTTCGCCCGTTATGTAAAATAAGATGTGTTGTTTGGGCGGATATGGAATCCGCCCCTACTTGACAAACATAAAACCGCGTTGTATAATAAATTGCAGAATGTTAGTTTAAACTAACAGCAAAATGAGGGAAAAGATGAAAAGTAAATTCAACGTAACAGGCATGAGCTGTGCCGCCTGCTCCGCCCATGTGGATAAGGCGGTAAGGAAGCTCAGCGGAGTAAAGGACGTAGCGGTGAGCCTTATGAGCGCCTCTATGACGGTGGAGCACGAGGGAGTTTCCGACGCGGATATAATAAACGCAGTGGTAAAGGCAGGCTACGGCTGCTCGGTAAAGGGCGCAGAGCAAAAGCAAACAAAGCAGAGCGGCTCGGAGAAAAAAGCGTCCGAAGCAAAGGCTATGAAGCGCAGGCTGTTTTTGTCGATAGGCTTTCTGCTGGTGCTGATGTATGTTTCGATGGGCAGTATGCTCGGTGCGCCGCTCCCTCAATTTTTAGAGGGCGCAGAGGGTGCCGCGGCATTCGGCTTTACGCAGTTTTTGCTGACGCTGCCGATAATGTATCTCAACCGCGCGTATTTCGAGCGCGGCTTCAAGGCGCTGATAAACCGCTCACCGAATATGGATACGCTGGTTGCGACGGGTGCGGCGGCTTCTGTGATATACGGCATTTTCGCGGTGTATATGATGTGCTGGGGTACAGCTCACGGCGATACGGAGCTTGTGCATACATTCCGGCATGACCTTTATTTCGAGGGTGCGGGAATGATACTCACCCTCATCACCGTCGGAAAATACCTTGAGAGCCGCTCTAAGGCAAAGACCGCCGAGGCACTTGAAAAGCTGACCGAGCTTGCTCCCGAAACGGCGGTAGTCGAGCGCGGCGGCGAGGAGATAACTGTCCGCGCCGAGGAGCTTGCTGTGGGCGATATCTGCGTTGTCCGCGCAGGCGGGCGTATTCCTGCGGACGGCATAATCATAGAGGGCAGCGGCGCGATAGACGAATCAGCACTTACAGGCGAGAGCATACCCAGCGAAAAGACGGTGGGCGACAAGGTGCTGACAGCCTCGGTAAACGGCAGCGGATTTATCAAATTCCGCGCAGAAAAGGTAGGAGCGGAAACAACGCTGTCGCAGATAATAGAGCTTGTATCGGACACTGCCGCGTCCAAAGCACCTATTGCGCGTATCGCGGACAGGATAAGCGGCATTTTCGTGCCGATAGTTATGAGCATAGCGGTGATAGCGTTCGCGGTATGGCTGCTTTTAGGCTACAGCTTCACACACGCGCTGTCTATGGGGATTTCGGTGCTTGTAATAAGCTGCCCGTGCGCGCTGGGACTTGCTACTCCCGTTGCTATCATGGCAGGTACAGGCAAGGGCGCGGAGAACGGCATACTGATAAAGTCTGCCTCGGCGCTTGAAGCGCTTCACGGTATCGACACCGTGGTGCTGGACAAGACAGGCACTCTCACCGAGGGAAAGCCGCGCTGTACCGATATCATAGAGTACGAAAGCGGCGCGTTTGTCGCAGCGTACAGCATAGAAAGGCTGTCGCAGCACCCTGTTTCGGCGGCGATAGTAAAGCAGGGCGAGGAGATGGGAATTTCGGCGCTGCCTGCTGAGGAGTTCGACACGCTGTTCGGGCGCGGAGTTACGGCAAGACTTTCGGGAAAGCGGTATTTTGTGGGCAATATGCGCCTGATGAGCGAAAAGGGTATAGATACAACTGCCGCTGACAGCGACTTTTCAAGGCTGTCAGCCGAGGGCAAGACGACCATGCTGATAGCGGACGAAAAGCGCGCTGTCGGAGTTATCGCGGCGGCTGATGTAATAAAGCCCGCCAGCCCCGAGGCTGTGAAGCGCTTCAAGGCTATGGGCATTGAGGTGATAATGCTTACAGGCGACAACGCGCGCACCGTCGAGGTGATAAAGGTGCAGGCAGGCGTTGACAATGCTGTTGCGGAGGTGCTGCCTACAGGTAAGGCGGAGCATATAGCTAAGCTCAAAGCCGAGGGCAGGCGTGTCGCGATGATAGGCGACGGAATAAACGACGCTCCCGCGCTTGTTGCGGCGGACGTGGGAATTGCCATCGGCGCAGGTACGGATATAGCGATAGACAGCGCAGACATCGTGCTGATGAAGAGCGACCTTTGCGACGCTGCGGCGGCGCTCTCGCTCGGAAGAGCCACTATCCGCAACATAAAGCAGAACCTTTTCTGGGCGTTCTTTTACAATTCGGTAGGAATACCGCTTGCCGCAGGCGCGCTGTTTATTCCGTTCGGAATAAAGCTTGACCCGATGATAGCCGCGGCGGCAATGAGTTTAAGCTCGGTGTGCGTTGTGACTAACGCGCTGCGTCTGCGCTTCTTTAAGGTAAAGGGCGTTGAAGCGGCAAAGGCAAGCTGCGAATGTGCGGACAAATGCAATATTTCCATGATAGAGCAGCCGTCCGCTCCCGAAACAGCACCCGAAGCCGCCGCAGCAAAGCTTGTAAAGACCATGAGGATAAACGGCATGATGTGCGGACACTGCGTAAAGCACGTGACAGAGGCGCTGAACGCGATAGACGGCGTTTCGGCAAAGGTGAGCCTTGCGGCGAAAAGCGCAGAGATAACGCTTGCTGCCGAGGTTTCGGACAAGGCGCTCACTGACGCAGTAACAGCGGCAGGGTATGAGGTGGTTTCAATTATAGTGAATAACGAAAAGTGAATAGTGAATAATTGATGTGCGCCTTGCGGCGCGGATTTAAAAACGGCTTCGCCGTAACGATGCAAGTAATTAAACTTGTTGCAAGGTTACGGCGAAGCCGTTTTTAATAAGTCGCGAAGCGACACCGATATTATTCACTATTTATTTTTCACTATTCAATATTCACTTATTTCATCTTCCCCAGAACATCAGAATGATAATAAGCGCGCCCGAAACGCCGCATATTATCCAGTTGCGCATTATTGCTCTTTCGAGCTTGTCCTTGCCTTTTTTGCGATCGTCGCGTTTTGCCATGATATCACTCCCTTTATGGATATTTTATCACGAAAGGAGCGTATTGTCAAGCCGCCGTCAGGAGTGCGATACTATGAAATCCAGCAGATCGCCGCGCGTTTCGTCCTTGTTCAGTTCAAACATCAGCTCATGCCTAGCCTCGCGGTAGATACGCAGCCTTGCGTCGCAGCCGTGCCGCAGAAATCTCTGCCACACACGTCTTATGCCGAAGCCGTATTCCCCGACGGGATCCATTCCGCCCGACATAAAGAGAATAGGCAGGTCGGTGCGTGTGCTTTCAATAACGCGGCGGCTGTTGCACATGATAAGCGCGGTTATAAGGTCGCGGTAGCCGCTTGCGGTGAATGCGTAGTTGCACTTCGGGTCGGCGCGGAATTTATCCACCACCTTGTCGTCCCGCGTAAGCCAGTCGCTGGGCGTGCGGTAGTGCTCGGTGCGCAGGTTGAAGATACCCAGCGCGAAGTTGAGCCCCCATGTGTAGCGCCAGAAATCCCCGTGCTTTACGGCGAGCCTTGCAAGGTGCTTTCTCAGCGCTCCCACCGAGGGGATAGGACCTGCCGTACCGAGAAAAACAGCGCCGTCCCAGCGGTCGTTCTGACAGCGCGCAAAGTAGATGCGCGCGATAAAGCTGCCCATACTGTGACCTACAAGGAAATGCGGGATATCGGGGAGCTTCTTTTCCATAACGCGCTTCATACGCTGAAGATCCTGTGCCATTCTGAGATGTCCGAGGCTCGCACCGAAGTAGCCAAGCATATCCATGCTGCCTATCGAATTGCCGTGACCTATATGGTCGCAGCCGCAAAAGGCTATGTCGTTGTCGCAGAAGAACTGCGCAAGCTCCTCATAGCGCTCGATGTACTCGCACATTCCGTGGGAATACATAACGGCGGCTTTTGGCTTTTCGGGGAGATAGAAATAATAATGCACCTCGCACAGCCCCGAAGCACTGGGAAAGGTGCCGTGTAGTTTTTTCATAGCTTTTCAAAAAATCATAGGGGCGAACATCGTTCGCCCACTGATCGTGTTGCAATTTTTATACGGCTTGAGGGCAAGCCGCCCTACTATTACGGATTTATCGCTTCAAGCCTGTATATCGGCAGTCCCATATTGGTGAAGCGTGTTTCGTACTCCGTCATAATATTCCCCTCAAAGCCGCTTTTATGCAGGTCAAGCGAAACGTTTTTCAGCTTGAAGCCGTTTGCCGAGAAATGCTCGACAGAGAACTCAAAAAGCCGCCGATTGTCGGTCTTTTGGTGTATCTCCGCGCCGCTTTTCAGCACCTCGCGGTAAATTTCGAGAAAGCGTGTGTGAGTAAGGCGGTGCTTTGCGTAGCTCTCCTTGGGAAAGGGGCAGGAGAAATTGAGGTACAGCCTGTCCACTGTATGCGGACGGAACAGGTGGTGCAGATACTCAGCCTGTCCGAGGCAGAAGCGCACGTTCTTCATTCCGCTCTCGATAAGCATTTCAACGCCCGTAACGATAACGTTGGGCGTTTTTTCGATGGCTATGTAGTTAATGTCGGGGTTGCGCTTTGCAAGCTCGATAATAAACGCGCCCTTGCCGCAGCCTATCTCAAGCTGCACGGGGTTGTTGTTTCCGAATACCTTCATTGGGTCGAAGAACAGCTCGTCCTTTAACGGGTCGTCCGCGAACTCGTTCTGGTTCTGCATATATATCATCACGTCCTTGCAGGCTGAGAGCCTGTCCTCAAGGTGCTTTTTCTTTCTCATTCGCATGGGGAATACCTCTTACTTAATAATATTTTCCTTGAAATACTGATACAGCTCACACGCCATCTCCTCCTGCTCGGTAGCGCGGGGGTGACCGTGCGTAGCACAGCCGCAGCGCGTGAACATAAAGTGCGTCACATCGGGGGAATTTACCTCTGCAACTATCTCGTCAAGAGCCTCGTCCCAAGTTCTGTCATGGTTCAGAACAGTAAGGATAAGCACGAACTTCGCGCCCTTGTGCTTCTCGCGCAGGTCGTTCAGCATTCCGATATAAGCGTCCTTCCACTTTCTGCGGTAGTCGGGGCGCTTTATTGCCTCAGGGTCGGGGTTGTGGTCGTTCTGACCGATAGCGATTATTACCGCGTCGGGGTTAAATCTGCTGAAATCCCAGTCCTTGCGCTCCTTGTAGGGGCTGTATTGCAGCTTGTCATAGCAGGACAGCATACCTGTAAGCTGATCCGAGCAGAAATATCCCGTTCCGTCAAACAGCGCGATACCGCCCTGCCCCATGAGGTGAAGCTCTGCATTCAGCTTTCGTGCAAGGCTGCTTGCATAGCTGAAATGCGAGTTGTCGTACTGGCTGTGGTGCTGGGGGTCGCACTGACCCTCGTACCATATAGCCTCGGTGACTTCGCCCGCGGTAACGCTGTCGCCGTAAACCTCAAGCTTGTAGTCGTACTTCTTTTCGGGGTTGCGGCACTGAGCGCCCTCGTCAACCACTATTCCTGCAAAGTCCACATAATGCGCAGCGGCAAGGCGCTTGAATATCTTTAAAGTATGCTCCTTGTCCTCTAAGTCCTCTGCAAGCATATACAGCGTATCCTCACACTCGCCGCCCATTTCGATACGTCCCTGAACACCGTCGATGATGTAGCCGAGGCTGGTGTAGTCCTGCATTCTGATGTTCTTGAAAACAACGCCTACCGATGTGCCTGTGAAGATCGTTTCAGCGGACGTTCCCGCCCAAACCAGCACGGGGCGCGCGGGGTCGTCAAAGTCAATCCTGCCCATGTACTGAAATGCTCCGCTGTCGGGGGCTATCAGCTTTTTGTTTTCGGGGATAGTGTACATAGTCGTTCTCCTTGATGATTTATTCCACGGTAATGGCATTTGCCGCCACCGTATCGTAGTCTATATCCGCAAACGGTATCCTGAATGGGTCGATGGGCAGAAGCCGCTCGCCAAGCCCGTAATTCCATGCTTCCTCACAGTTGACGCGGACAAACTCGCCGTCCTCCTGTTCAAAGCTTAAATTTGCAACGCAGTAGTATTTTCCTGCGAGAAGCTTCACAGAAGCACCCTCGCAATACTCACGCTCATCATCGGTGAGCGGAAGCTGTTTTAATATCTCTCCGCTGTTCGGGAGCGTATAAGCCGCAGGTGTGACATGGTCGCAGTTCGCAGCGATAAGCGGCTCTCCGTCGGGAAGATTTTCTTTTGCTCTGTCGTACACAGCCTTGTAGGTATCGGACAGCAAAAGCTGTTCCCTCGCGCCGTCTATAAGCGCTTTGTCGGGGAACTCATCTCCCGTCATGTAGTCCGCTGTCTGTTCGTATCGGCAGGCGTAATATTGTGTGCTGTCCGACAGCTCCTGAAAAGCTTCCAGCTTTCCCGTGTAGTCGGAAAATATGAATTTCCTCGTTTCGCTCACCTCAGGGTCAGCGGTTGCAAGGGTGAGCGTGAATAGCTGGGTTTCCTCGTCATAGTCCCAGCCCTCGCAGAAGCCGTAATCCACAGGCATTGCGCTTTTCGCATTGCCGTATGCTATGCGGATAAGGCTGTACGATTGTCCCCACAGCCCGGGGGTCATGACGTTCAGAAACAGCTTTCCGCCGATCTTATAAAGCGGCTCATCAGAATACCAAGTGCCGCTGAGCTTTACCGCTTCGTCCTCCGATGCAAACCACACATTGCCGAAGCCAAGCTCCTTTTCGCGATCGTTGGGGTCACCGTAGATAGCAATAAGCTCCTCTGCACCGTCGCCGTCGATATCACCGAATATCGGCTTTATAAGCTCCCATTCGTCGCGCCTGTTCTCGTCAGGGATACTGTCGAGGATAAGCTTTTCAAGCCGCGCCTGCTCGGTGTTTTCGGTCGGTTCTGTAACGGGCTTCTCGCGAGTGATCGCAGATGTGGTTGTCCCGGCAGTAGTGGTCGTTGTCTGCATAGTAGTCGTGCTTTGCGTTGTCACAGCCGAGGTGGTCGCTTCGGTCTGCACCAAAGCCTCGCTCTGCGCATTATCGCAGCAGCCCGATATAAGCATACAAGCCGCTATTAAAGCGGCAAAAAAAGCGTATCTTTTCATATAAAGCTCCCCCGAAATCTCAATTTCATGCTCTCATTTTACAACGCAGAAACCGCGCTGTCAATGGGTTTCGGGGAACTGTAACCATCTTGTAATAATTTGTAACCGTTCTGTTACTTTTTATGCGAAAGCAGCAGCGAGATTATCTCGTTCGACAGCAGAAAGCCCTCTGATGTGAGCGCCAATCTTCCGCCCTTGATCGTGTAATAATTCCTCGGGATAAGCTTCAGCGCGTGTTCAAACGGCTGCCACAGCTCCTCTGAAATTCCCTCCGACAGCCTAAGCCCGAGCATAACGCGTTCCTCGTACTCATCGGGGGAGTCGTCTGTTGTAAGCTCTGCCTGCCGCGGTGAATTCAGAAATTCATCTAAGTCGCGCGCTACGGCAAACCGCCGTCCGTCAATGAATGAATGAGCCGCAGGACCTATGCCGAGATACTCCTCGCGCCGCCAGTATTTGAGGTTGTGGCGGCAGGAATACAGGTCGTCTATGCCTTGCGGCGGCGTGTGGGCGCACCGTGCTGCCGCAAAATTGCTTATCTCATATTGATGAAAACCTTTATCAGCGAGCGCGTTCACCGTCTGTAAATACATATCCGCAACGCTGTCCTCGTCGGGGAGCGCGGGGGTATTCTTGCCAAAGGGCGTGTTCGGCTCTACTTTAAGCATATATGCGGAAATGTGCGTTACGGGGAGCGAGGTCAGCGTATCAAGCGTTCTTCTCAGGCTATCCTCCGTTTGCTGCGGAATACCGAGCATAAGGTCAGCCGATATGTCGGAAAAGCCTGCCGCTCTTGCACGCTCTATCGCGCGGATCGCAGTGCCGCTGTCGTGCCGTCTGCCGAGCGCGGAAAGCTCCTCGTCGCACAGGCTCTGCACTCCCACCGAAATGCGGTCAATGCCTGCCTCACGAAGCTGTGACAGCGCCTCGTCCGTCATTTCACAGGGGTTACATTCGGCGGTAATTTCCGCGCCGTCCGCGATGTTCGCTGAGCGCAGTATTTCTCCGAGGTACGGCGCAAGCAGTATCGGAGTGCCGCCGCCGAAATAGACGGTGTTGAACTCCATGGCGCCGCAAGCCGCGAGATTGCGTTTCACAGCCTCGGTGTACCTTTCGGCAAACCCCTCGCACAGGGCGACGGAATAGAAGTCGCAGTAAAGGCATTTTTTCCTGCAAAAAGGAATGTGGATATAAAGACCCTTATTCATCTTCCAGCTTAAGCACCGACATGAACGCCTCCTGCGGTACTTCTACCGTACCGAAGGCTCTCATGCGCTTTTTGCCCTCTTTCTGCTTTTCAAGCAGCTTTTTCTTTCGTGTGATATCGCCGCCGTAGCACTTTGCAAGCACGTCCTTGCGCATAGCCTTGATAGTTTCGCGTGCGATTATCTTGCCGCCGACAGCAGCCTGTATCGGTATCTCAAAAAGCTGACGGGGAATATGCACTTTCAGCTTCTCCGCCATCTTTCTTGCGCGCTCATAAGCCTTGTCTGTATGCACGATAAAGGAGAGTGCGTCGATTATATCGCCGTTTAAGAGTATATCCAGCTTAACGAGCTTTGAGGGAGCAAAGCCCATCATCTCGTAGTCATAGCTTGCGTAGCCGCGTGTACGGGATTTCAGCACGTCGAAGAAGTCGTAGACTATCTCGTTGAGCGGCAGCTCATAGTGCAGGTCAACTCTTGTTTCGTCGATATACTTCATATCGCGGAACGTACCGCGTCTGTTCTGACAAAGCTCCATGATGTTTCCGACATAGTCCGAGGGCGCGTAAACGTGCGCGTTTACCATAGGCTCGTAAGCCTGCGCGATAGTGCCGGGGTCAGGGTAGTTCGTGGGGTTGTCTATCATTATGGTAGAGCCGTCTGTAAGCTCTATCTTGTACACTACCGACGGTGCGGTGGTGATGATGTCGAGGTTGTATTCGCGCTCGATACGCTCCTGGATTATCTCCATGTGCAGCAGTCCGAGGAAGCCGCAGCGGAAGCCGAAGCCAAGCGCAATGGACGTTTCAGGCTCGAATGTGAGGGAAGCGTCGTTTAGTTGCAATTTCTCCAGCGCCTCGCGCAGGTCAACGTATTTTGCGCCGTCTGCGGGGTAGATACCGCTGAATACCATGGGGTTTACATCGCGATAGCCTGCAAGCGGCTCGTCTGCGGGTCTGTCAACAGAGGTTACTGTATCGCCGACCTTTGTATCGCCGATGGACTTTATGGAAGCCGCGATATAGCCGACCTCGCCTGCCTTAAGCTCGGCACAGGGAACAAGCTCGGTCGCGCCCATGTAGCCTACTTCCACAACGGAGAACTCCGCATTTGTCGCCATCATGCGTATTTTATCGCCTGCCTTGACGGAGCCTTCCTTTACTCTGATATAAA
>CAYSYF010000025.1:31102-32794 GCA_964435155.1 uncultured Ruminococcus sp.
GATAAGCGCCTTCAGGGGAGCCTCGGGGTCACCCTTTGGCTCGGGAATAGCCTCAACGATACGCTCCATTACCGCATGGATATTGATGCCCACCTTTGCGGATATCTCGGGAGCGTCCATTGCTTCTATGCCGATAACGTCCTCTATCTCCTTTTTTACCACCTCGGGACGCGCGGAGGGCAGGTCTATCTTGTTCACGATAGGAACTACCTCAAGGTCGTTCTCCACTGCGAGGTAGGTGTTTGCAAGCGTCTGCGCTTCGATACCCTGCGAAGCGTCCACGATAAGCAGCGCGCCCTCGCACGCAACGAGAGAACGAGAAACCTCATAGTTGAAGTCAACATGACCGGGGGTGTCGATAAGGTTGAAGATATAATCCTCGCCGTTGTCGGCATGGTATTTCAGTCTTACAGCACGCGCCTTGATGGTGATACCGCGCTCGCGCTCGATATCCATGTTATCTAAGAGCTGCTCCTCCATATCGCGCTTTGCGACAGTTTCGGTCTGCTCCAAGATACGGTCGGCAAGCGTTGACTTGCCGTGGTCGATATGAGCGATTATGCTGAAATTTCGTATATTCTTAAGATAGCTTGTGTCGGACATTTCCTTTGTTCCCTTCTGTTATCTTCAATGTTTTTATTTTTGGGGGTCTCAAAGCGAAAACGAAGAGCAGACCCACGACGTGCATAGTGGTTTTGCGCAGCAAAATCGCTGACGCTCCGTCAGCGAAACGGCGCACTCCCGTGTGACCGCATGAGGTCACTGGTCTTCAACGTATTCTGTATCAAGATACCACTCTATTTTTTCAAGCATTTCGAGGAATTGTCCCTCGTTTATATCCTCGGGCAGCTCAAACTGCTTGTAGCGGTCGTTTTTGAGAAGCTGACGGATTACATACAGGTCGTTCTTGCGCGAGGTGGTGCTCTCCTCATAATCTCTCAGCGGCGCGAACACTCCGTACTGCCCCTCTAATTTATACAGCACGAACTCACCGAACTGCATGACGTAAACGCCGTTGCCCTCGTGCAGCGTCTTTACCGCCGTCTTGTCGAGGTCAAGCTTGCTCTCGTTGAGTATGAAATACGCGAGCGGCACGTGCGCGAAATGCGCATTTTCATGCTCGTTTGCAACGTTCTCATAGTCGCTTTCAGCGAACACGAACGTATCGTCGTAGATGTAGTAGGTGTTTGAGGGGTTCTGATAGCAGTGGACTATCTGAAATCCGTTCTTTTCATACAACGTATCTACGGGGGTGTAGAATATTCCTGCCACCCACTTAATACCCAGCGCGAAAAGTCCCACACAGGCAAGCGTAATGATAAGCGGCAGAGCCTTTAAAAATGCTTCCTTGCCCTTTGACATACCCTCATACTCGGTGACAGCACCGTCATTTTCGGGAATTATTGTATCTTCTTCAAGCTCCTCGGGGAGCCTTTCTTTCTCGTTCATTTTGTGCCTTTCTTTTGCTTTATAATGCTTAAACTCCAATACTATATTATACTATAGATCATTGGGTTTTGTCAAGCCGCCTTAGCGATGACGCACCGCTGTTTATAATATTCAGACCGTAGGGGCGGATTCAATATCCGCCCGCAAAAACAGCAGAAGATAAAACAGGGCGGAAATGGATTCCGCCCCCAGCTTGTCGAAAAACTATGTTTTTGCTCGCGAAGCGAGCTTTTTAGATAACTT
>CAYSYF010000026.1:0-31522 GCA_964435155.1 uncultured Ruminococcus sp.
TCTTTACGGGCTCTAAAAGGCTCTTTTCAGGAGCTACTTTAGATAAGCCGCTGTAATCAGTAACAGTCATGCCACGACGGCTGTTATTGACAGGCTTGTAAGTCTTAATAGCCATTGTACTTCACTCCTTACTTAAATCATTCCATCGAAGAACTCGATTGTCTTAGAGCCTTCTGCCAGAGTCACGATAGCCTTCTTCCATGCGGAAGTATAGCCCTCGTGTCTGCCCATTCTCTTCTTCCTGCCGCGAACGCTTACGGTGTTAACCTTAGCAACCTTAACGCCCTTGAAGAGTGTTTCAACTGCCTTAGCGATCTCGATCTTGTTGGCATCTTTAGCAACCTTGAAAGTGTACTTACCAGCGGCCAGACACTCCATGCTGTGCTCTGTGATGATGGGCTTGATGATGATATCCTGAGCTGTCTTTACCATTATGCGTACACCTCCTCAAGCTTCTCCACAGCGCCCTTAACGATAACGAACTTGTCGCAGTTAAGGATATCGTAAACATTGAGAGTGTTTACCTGTGTGGTCTTAGCGCCCTCGATGTTTGCTGCGGACTTGATAACCTTGTTGTCAACGCTGTCCAGAACGATGAGAGTCTTCTTCTCAGCGCCCAGAGCCTTGAGCATTGCAACCATGGTCTTTGTCTTGAACTCGTCGGTCTTGATAGCGTCAACAACGATCATCTCGTTGTCAGCAACCTTGCAGGACAGTGCGGAGAGCATAGCCAGCTTCTTAACCTTCTTGTTCAGTGTAAATCTGTAGGAACGGGGCTTGGGGCCGAGTGCGATACCACCGTGTCTCCACTGGGGAGCTCTTGTGGAACCCTGTCTTGCGTGGCCTGTGCCCTTCTGTCTCCAGGGCTTTCTTCCGCCGCCGCTTACCTCTGTTCTGGTAAGTGTGGACTGTGTGCCCTGACGCTGATTTGCGAGATAATTCACAACAGCGGAGTGCATTGCGGTCTTGTTAGGCTCAATGCCGAAAACTGCATCGTTAAGCTCGATTTCGGAAACGACCTTACCCGCCATATCTACTACGTTAATCTTTGACATGATAGTGTCCTCCCCTCTTAAGCTTTAACAGCGTCGCAGATTGTAACAACGCCGCCCTTAGGTCCGGGAACAGCACCCTTAACAGCGATAAGGTTGTTTTCAACATCAACCTTAACAACTACCAGGTTCTGAACTGTAACCTTCTCAGCACCCATGTGACCTGCCATGCCCTTGCCCTTGAAGATTCTCGAGGGGCTGGAGCAAGCGCCCATAGAGCCTGCCTGTCTAACTACAGGACCGGAACCGTGGGACTCGTCAAGTCTGTGCTGGTTGTGACGCTTGATAGCGCCTGTGAAGCCCTTACCCTTGCTGGTGCCTGCAACGTCAATAACGTCGCCCTCAGCAAAAACGTCAGCCTTGAGAACATCGCCTACATTCATGCCGGAGATGTCGTCAAAACGGAACTCCTTAAGGGTTCTCTTGAACGCTACGTCATTCTTCTTGAAGTGACCTGCCATAGGCTTGTTTACGTGCTTGGGAGTAACATCTCCGAAGCCCAGCTGAACTGCCTCATAGCCGTCGTTCTCAGTGGTCTTCTTCTGAACCACTACGCAGGGACCCGCTTCGATAACTGTTACGGGAACGACCTTGCCTGCCTCGTCGAAGATCTGTGTCATACCGATCTTCTTGCCGATGATTGCCTTTGTCATTTCGGCTTTCCTCCTTTTGGTTATTGGTTGAGGCGTCTGCCCCAACATGACCAAGCACCGTGTGGTGCATGGTTAGTGGTTGACCGTAGTCAACATAACTCCAATGATCTATATTAGATATCCATTGAAATTTCTACGCCTGCGGGAAGCTCCAGTGTCTGCAGAGCCTCAACAGTCTTTGCGGAAGGACGGATAACGTCGATAAGACGCTTGTGAGTTCTCAGCTCGAACTGCTCACGGGAGTCCTTGTACTTGTGTACCGCTCTCAGGATTGTGATAACTTCCTTGTTTGTGGGGAGCGGAACGGGACCTGCTACTCTAGCACCTGTACGTGTTGCTGTTTCAACGATCTTCTTAGCCGCTGCGTCAACAACGCTGTGCTCGTAACCCTTGATCTTGATTCTTACCTTCTCGTTTGCTGCCATTTGATTTTTCAACTCCTTCTGTAGTTTGATACTGGCAAAAGCTTGTTTTGAAAAATCCACTGTACCGTGTGTTTCATCTTAACATCATCTGCCCGTTAGTTATCCGAACTCTTTCGGACACTTTAACAGCAGCATCAGCAGTGAAATCCACGTTTTCTGTAAATCTTCTGCGCCCGATTTCAAACCGGACCTGCTCCGTCGAAATTACCGCATTGTTATGCGCAACCTCCGACTTCAACGCCTATGCCGTTTCTATTATGGCGCATAGCTATAGCTACACACCCGCAAAAATAATTGTACCATATCCCAAAGCCAATTGCAAGAACTAATTTCGCAGCCCAAAGAGAAATTTGCGGTATTTTTCATCTCGTTTTTATGCAATCTGCACAAAACGCCGAAAAATCGCAGTACAATGCGGAATATCGGCTTTGAATATGCCTATTTGTATATTTTTTACCGCAAAATATTGGGGTATACTATTTTAATATAATAGACAATTTCACTTTAAGGCGAAAAGCCCATTCACCGCCTCGGCTATCACCTCCGCCCATTGCGCGGTCAGCGTATCCTCGTCAACAGGCGAGGCAAGATACCCCTTATGCTTCTTATCGCCCGTGATCCCGCTCAGCTCGCTCACCATCGGCACGCCCAGCGCTATCACCGGCGCTCCCACAAACTCCCTCGTAAGCGCCGCCGACTCAGCCGACACACCCGAACCCGGCTGTATTCCCGTATCAGATATCTGCACCGTCCTTCCTATGCGAAGCGGATCTCTGCAAGCCAGCGCGTCTATAGCAAGAACGCAAGCCGCGTTCAGCTCACGGGTTACTGCGCGAACCATTTTTGCCGTTTCTATCCCCGTGTTTGCCGCTACATCAGTTTCCATCACCGCAATACTCCTGCGCTCGCCGCCGCATCGGATCAGCCGCGCCGCCCTTGCGCCCAAGCTGTCGTGTGTAATATCGGGATTGCCAAGACCCGCCGCAAGTATCACGCCTTTCCTCGGAAGCATCTGCTCAAGCGCCTTTTGCAGCAGCATATACACAGCGTGCTCATAAGGCTCGCCCTCAATAGTGATGTACCGCCCCTCTGCTTTCCCGATCTGCTGTGAATCCCCCTTGGATATCCGAACATCTGTTATCAGCGCCTTACCGAACCTGCGGCGAAGTATCCTGCTTGCGCCTGACCCGCCTATGTTTTCTGCGGCTTCCATTGCCAATGCTGTTCTGTACATAATTTTCTCCTCAAAAAAATTTAAAATTTCTCAAAAAACTCTTGCATTTTGAATTAAGTTGTGCTATAATGAAGTGTACTATGAGAAAAAATAAACCGAGCTTATAAAATTTTAACCTTTACGATGGTTTTTTTGGTGAATATAGATAGATTTCCCTTAAATATCGTAAAAATACAGAATCAAATGCTCGTAAAATTGATACGGAGGTGAAATACCATGGCAAACATCAAGTCCGCTAAGAAGAGAGTTCTTATCGCAAAGCAGAGAACAGAGGCTAACAAGGCTGCAAGAACAAAGCTGAGAACAGTTCTCAAGAGAGCGCGCGCTGAAGAAGCTGATGCTGCTGCTGTTAAGACAGCCGTAGTTAGCATCGACAAGGCTGCAGGCAAGGGTCTTATCCACAAGAACAAGGCTGCCCGCCTCAAGAGCCAGCTCGCTAAGAAGGCTAACGCTTCTGCTTGATTTCCTTATATAGGATAGTTCACCCGCTCGCTTTGTTGCAGGCGGGTGTTTGTTTTATGTGTAGAAAAGCAGGTGCCGTACATATAATAAAAGGCATCGCGAAAGGAGAAATTATATGAGAAGAACAGAAAGAGAGATCACAGACATCGCCGAGATACAGCGTATCTTAGACGACGCAAAGGTGTGCCGTCTGGCGCTTATCGACGGAGAATACCCCTACATCATACCGCTTTGCTTCGGCTATACGCTTGAGGGTGGAAACCTCGTGCTGTATTTCCACAGCGCTATGCAGGGAAAGAAGATAGACCTTATCAAGGAAAACAACAACGCCGCCTTTGAGATCGACAAGATGGGCGAGATAATCCACGGTGATATCGCGTGCAGCTTCACCGCACCTTACGAGTGCATCACGGGCAAGGGTACAGTGGATATCTTGAACGGCATTGAGAAAATAACAGGTCTTAATTCCATCATGAACAAGTACGCAGGCGCGGGCGAGCATAAATACAGCGAGCAGTCGCTGAACAATGTGGCTATCCTGAAGCTGACTGTTGACGAGTTCTGCTGCAAGGCGCACAAGGCATAAAAACAACAGGGACGATTATCGCCCCTGTTTTTATTATTTATAAAGCTTTTCTGCTCTTTTTAGCCCCATTCCTCGCTTAACGCTTCTCTGTGTTTTTTTACGATCTCGCCTATCTCATACGGCTTAAGGATATCCTTGATACCATTGTATATCTCCCAGAACTCATCGCCAACAGGCATATATCCGCCCTTCGAGATCAGCTCTTCGTCGTTTTGGTCATACAGAGTTATGTCATACGAACTGCCGTCGTCCGCCTCGCCGTCTTCCACCCGAAGATCAAAGATCCTATCCCTGTCCGCGATCAAGGTAAGCCGCTCATAATCATTCTCCGATAATACTACCGAGCCCGCCTCTATCATCTCGCTGTAATCTGCGGAAACCATCATGACCTTAACAGAGCAGTCGGTGTAAACGACGATCTCCGCATCGGTACACTCGGCTGCCGTTCCGAAGCCGGGGGCACCGTGATTTATTGAAAAAAGAATATTTTCACTGTAGACAGGTCTTTCCACGCTCACAAACGAACAGCCCGAAAAAGCCAACACTATCGCAATAGTCAGAAAGACTCCAATAATTCTTCGCACTGTTATCAGCCTCCTTTGGAAATAAAACAATTTACCGCACTAAAAGGTTGCAAAACAAAACGCACCCACACAGGGTGCGTTTTTCTATGCGGAAATTACTTCTCAGGCTCTGTTACGTCAGCGTCGGGAGCGTTCTTGCGTACGCTTTCGATACCGTTTACACAGCTAGCCTTAGCCTTGTAGCCCTCGCTTGCGAGGATAGGCTCGCCGTTTCTTGCCTTCAGGCGGAAGCGGAACTCGCCTGCATTGTCCTTGTAGATCTCAAACTTGGGGCACTTAGCAGCCTCAACGTTCTCAACTGTCTGATCCTCAACATTAGCGATAGGAGCATTCTTCTTAACGCTCTCGATGCTGTTCTTGGCGCTTGCGAGAGTGTTGAATACCTCGCCGCCGATGCCGATGACCTCACCATTGCCGGCCTTAAGGCTGATAGTGAAGCCTGTATTTGTTTCCTTGATAACAAACTTGCCCATTGTTATGTACCGTCCTTTCATTATGCAGAAGCGGTCGCCCGCCTCGATTTCGACCTTTGCATAGTGTAATTATAACAATTTTTTCAACTCTTGTCAACCCTGTTTTTACAATATCTCCAACAGGCATAAAACAGTTGCAATTTTCTCCGTAATAGGGTATAATAAAAACAGCTTATTCCAATTGCTTCGCAATTGCGCTGTTTTTATTGAATGGCGGGGAGGTCTGCCTCCGCAGACAACGGCTGCCGCCGTTTACAAACACTTCGTGTTTGCTCTCCTAATTTAGATAAAACAGCTTATTCCAATTGCTTCGCAATTGCGCTGTTTTTATTGAATGGCGGGGAGGTCTGCCTCCGCAGACAACGGCTGCCGCCGTTTACAAACACTTCGTGTTTGCTCTCCTAATTTAGATAGAACAGCTTGCTCCAATTTATATGATGGGAGGATCTGATATGAAGCTTATATTCGCTATCATCAACAACGACGACAGCCACGCTGTTTCCACAGCGCTGACAAAGGAAGGCTTTCAGGCAACAAAGCTTGCCTCTACGGGCGGCTTTCTGATGGCAGGCAATACCACATTTATGATTTGCTCCGACGACGATAAGCTGGAACAAGTCATAGATGTCATCAAAAAGCACAGCCACAAGCGCAAGCAGTTCGTGCCGAACTCCGCAAGCTACGGAATGGGCAGCTATGCGAGCTTTCCTGTAGAAGTACCCGTTGGCGGTGCAACGATATTCGTTACCAATATAGAAAGATTTGAGAAAGTATAATGCGCCTGTACGGAAAAGAAACGCTTAAAAAGCGGCTTGACGCATACGCCGCCGAGGGCAGGCTTCCTCACGCGATACTCCTTTGCGGAGAACGCGGCGCAGGCAAGCGCGTCATGGCGAACTATATTGCAAAGCTGTTCATGTGCGGAGCTAAACCGTGCGGCGGCTGCTCGGTCTGCTCAAAGATAGATTCCTTCGCACACCCCGACATCATCTTTGTGAAAAGGGAGTGCGGCGGAAAGTATAATCTTGACGAGGCAGGAAAAAACGGGCTTGTATCTATGCGCCGTGTTATGGAAAGCACTGTTATAAAGCCTAACGACGGCGATATCAAGATATACATCTTTGAGGACGCCGACGAGATGTCTGTGCAGATACAAAATACGCTTCTGAAAACGATAGAGGAGCCAGCGCCGTTTCTGCGGTTTGTATTCACCTGTCAGAGCACCGATCCGATAATCGAAACGATACGTTCGCGCGTGACGGATTTCGATGTGCCTACCCCATCTATCGAGGAGTGCGCACAGTGCCTCACGGAAAACGGAACTCCCGCCGCAAAAGCAAAAGAGCTTGCCGAGATGATGTCAGGAAACATCGGAAAGTGTCTTGATGTCCTTTCGGGAGAGGGCGATACTCCGTTTATGGAGTGCGCCAAAAGAGTCGCCGCTGCCGTCGCCGCAAAAAACGGCTACGAAGCTGCCGCCGCATTGTCTGAGCATACGGGCAGAGCAGAGTTTGCTGCTGTGCTCGGATATCTCACCGAGATACTTCGTGACGCGCTCAGCTTCCGCTGCGGCGGAACGATGTCCTCCTGTGGAAAAGAGCAGGCGCAGGCGCTCGCAAAAGCATGGAACGAGGAGCAGCTTTTGGATAAGCTGGACGCTGTGTTCAAGGTAAGCTCCGACACTGCGTTAAACCTTAATATGGCGCTTACCGCGTCGTATCTTACATCAGAATTAGTATGAGGAATTTATGGATAACTACTTTACAGAAAAAATAGCACCCAAGAACAAGCCTGAAAATGCCGAGGCAAATACAGAGCCTAAAGCCGAAAAGCCCCAGCGCGAAAAGCAGGACAAGCCGCGCCACGAGCGCCGCAGCAAGCCCCACAATGACAGCCACAAGCCCGAAAGCGGGGCAGAGGTAGAGATAATCGGTATCCGCTTCAAGGACGTTGGCAAGGTATATTATTTCTCACCGAACAAGGTGCAGTTCAAGCAGGGTGAAATGGCTATAGTTGAAACTGCGCGCGGCATAGAATGCGGTGAGATCGTGCTGACAAACCGTATGGTTTCCGAAAGCAGGATAGTATCTCCGCTGAAAAGCATCATGCGCAAGGCTACACCGCAGGACGAAAAGCAGCTAAAGGAAAACCGCGAGAAGGAAAAAGAGATCATGCAGGTATTCACCGATAAGATCGCCCTGCATAAGCTTGATATGAAGCCCATCGATGTTGACTGCACATTTGACGGCAGCAAGATACTGTTTTACTTCACCTCTGACGGAAGAGTTGACTTCCGCGAGCTTGTAAAAGACCTCGCAGGTATCTACCGCACAAGGATAGAGCTTCGTCAGATCGGTGTTCGCGACGAAGCAAAGATGCTTGGCGGACTTGGTATCTGCGGCAGACCGTTCTGCTGCTCCAGCTTCCTCGGGGAGTTCCAGCCCGTTTCTATCAAGATGGCAAAGGAGCAGTCGCTCTCCCTCAACCCCACAAAGATCTCGGGTACGTGCGGCAGACTTATGTGCTGCTTAAAGTACGAGCAGAACTGCTATGAGGACTTCCTGCGCACCACCCCCAAGGTTGGCGCGTATGTTGAAACAGACGAGGGCAGAGGTCATGTTGAAGAAGTAAACCTGCTTACAGGTGTACTGAAGATAAAGCTTGACAAAAAGCCCGATGTACCTTACGCAGTGAAGAAGGACGAGGTAAAGGTCATCAAGGACGGTCAGGTAAGGCTCAGCAAGGACGAGCTGAAGGCGCTGAAAAATCTTGAGGATAATTAAAGATGAAGACAATTGCTTTTAAAAAACTTGCGATGCTCCTGCTGTGCGTTTTATGCTTTGTACAGCTTACGGGCTGTAGCGACAATAGTTCGCCTGTCGGCACATGGGAGCTGACTGCTGCCGCGATCAACGGCGAGAGCATTGATTCCGAAATCGGCTTTGTGGAAATGACGCTCCAAGCCGACGGCACCGCAAAGCTCATCACAAACGGCACATCAGCGGAAAGCACATGGTCGTACGAGAATGGCACTCTTATCATTGACGGACAGACATACTCGTTTGAAAATGGTGTAATAACATTAAACTACGATAGTATGTATATGAAATTTACAAAGAAATAGACAATATCCCCGCGAACTTCGCGGGGAATTTTTGTATTATGCGAGGGGGAATATCTCGCCGTTTATGGAAACTGCGGTTATTTCCGAAATATCGATTGCCGTGATCGGATCGTCAAGTGTTTCGCTGTAGCGTATTTCAATATGAATTGTAGTCACAGGCTCGCTAACATATGATGTGCCATGCCCATGCTCTACAAAAGCACAAGGCAGCTCACTTCCATTCTGCGTTAACAGATACACATTGTTATTCTTTTCATACTCCGTGCCTGTTCTGTCGCCGTAATATTCAACTTCCAACCAACCACCAACACAGCTGAAATGACTTTTTATTATCTTACATTCAAGCGTCTCGGTTTCTCTGGTAAATCTTGCCCAACGATTTATTGATACGGTTGTGTTTTCATCGGAAATACTCTTGCTCAATATAGCGGTTTCAGATGGTGAGTAGGTAAAATCTACACTCCATGAAAGCTCCAGACCGATTATGCGTTCGTCGTCAAGTGCGATATTTAAAGGCTCGTTATCATTGAACGAATTATAGCTATAAAAGCCGATAGGATGCTCACTGCTCTTGTGATCCCACATAAATATAGCTTCATCCTGCTGCTGAAGAAAAGCTTGCAAAGTCTGTTCGGGATAAAGGTTAACACCATCTATACTGTAACACTGACCGCTTATATTGCCATCTGTGATTATACGGTTGTACACTTCGATATTGCCCTTGTCATTAACGATGTATTGATTTGAATCCATTGCGCTGGAAAAAGCACTTTCATCTGAAAAAGCAATATCAATAAAGCCCTCAAGCCTGCCGTCCTCAGGAATATTCGTCATAAAGTCCGCAACAGGCTTGCCGTCTACACGGGCGATCTCATATACCAGCAGCATATCTGATTTTGAGCCTGTAATTCCTTTCAGCTCGATCATATAGTCATCGTCGGAAACCGACCATGTGAAATCCTGAGCCGCTCCGACAAGCGCCCCTGCAAGCTGCTCGTCCTGTGCGGTTATCCTGCCGCCGAATATCTCATTGAAATCAATAAGCCCCGTTGCCGCCGCCGCGGTAACTCCGCCCACCAGTGCAACCGTAGCTGCCGCTGCAACAGCAAAGGGCTTGAATTTCGGTCTGCTCCTTTCGGGGCGCTTTTCGGTTCTTTCCATAACTTTTTTTGCGATGTCCTCTGTGCTTTTTGATGTGGTAATGCTGTCAAAATAATCCTTTATCTCACTCATGATTAACTCCTTTCGTCATCGGTAAGAAATTCTCTCAGCCTATCCCTCGCGCGTTTAAGGCGGGTCTTTACATTAGCCTCGCTTATTCTCAGAAGCTTTGCTATCTCCTTAACGCTGTAGCCCTCGTAATAATGCAGATACACCGCTATCCTGTGATCCTCACTAAGCGAACGCATAGCCTCGTGCAGGTCAGTGTTTTCAGCACAGGAAATCTCCGCGCGCTCCGAGATAAGCTCAGCCTGCTTTCTGCGGCTCGCTTTAAGCTCGTCCTTCGCCTTGTTGATCGTAACACGAATAAGCCATGCCTTCAGATGCTCGTCACTTTCAAAGCTCTTGCCGCTCTGATAAAGCTTCAGAAACACCTCCTGCATTATATCCTCGCTGTCTGCCGGGATCTTCATGTAGCTATAGGCTACCCTGTATACCATGTTTCGGTATAGGCTGATATATTCGGTAAATAAATTACTGTCCATCTGATCCCCTTTCTGAAAAGCGCTTTCATAAACAATACGATCCAAAACAGCAAAAGGTGACAGCGGTATGAAAAATAGCGTTAACCCGCGCTAACAGTGAGTTTGCGCTAACTTTATCGTAATAAAGCAAGTTAGTCATGCCTTTGTCTGTATTTCACATAATTTCGATTTTAATTTGTAAAAATAGTCACTTGATTTTTTCTGAAAATGTGCTACAATATATGTACAGGGGAAAACAAAACGGTATTTCCCGAAATATATAAGGAGGTATACCACAATGGCTTATGTAATTAATGATGAGTGCATCGCTTGCGGCGCATGCGCTGGTGACTGCCCCGTTGGCGCTATTTCTGAGGGTGACGGCAAGTACGTTATCGATGCTGATTCCTGCATCGACTGCGGCGCTTGTGCAGGTTCATGTCCCGTTGGCGCTCCCGTTGAGGGCTAATACTTAGCTTCGGCTAGATAAAGCGACGGTTTCCGTCGCTTTTTTGTTTTGCACAAAAATAGACCCCTCCGATCGCGGAGGGGTCTGTAGTTGATGAAATTACGCCTTCTTGCGGCTCTTCTGACCGCGTGTCTTCCACCAGATCCAGATAGGACCTGCGAGGCATACGGAGGAGTAGAAGCCTACCGCCATACCGATAGCAAGAGGAATTGCGAAGGAAATGATAGATGTTACGCCTGTCAGCCAGCATACGATACATACAACTACCATGGAGGAAGCTGCTGTAACTGTTGTGATAACAGAACGCGACAATGTCTGGTTGATACTGAGGTTTACAAGCTCGCTGTCGGGAACAGAGCCGTATCTTGCACGGTTTTCACGCAGACGGTCGTAGATGATGATGGTGTTGTTGATGGAGTAACCAAGCAGCGTAAGAACTACCGCCATGAAGTTCGCGTCAAGCGGCATTCCGCTGAACAGATATACCGCATACGCAATAGAAACGTCATGCAGCAGACAGATGATAGCGATAACACCCGAAGACCAGCCGCCGATGTTCTTGAATCTCAAAGCGATGTAAATAACCAGCAGTACGAACGCAACAACAACCGCAACAACGCAGTTTACAACAAATCTTGAGCCCGAAGACGCACTTACGTTTGTTGTGTCGATGTTTTCGATATTGTTGTCAGGGTAGGTTGCGATCAGTGTATCGGTAACCTTTGCAAGCATCTCATCGTCCATCTTTTCATCAGCAACGAAGGAGATAACGATGGTATTAAGATCGCCTGTGAAGCTTGTACCTGTTGTTACTGTAGGAGTAGGTGTGCCGAGCTCCTTTACGGTTGCGGCAATATCGTCTGTATCCACCTCGCCGTCATAGCTGTAGGTGACCATCGTACCGCCCTTGAAGCGGATATCGATCTCGGGACCCTTCACAAAAGAGAATACCAGAGTAACCAGCAGAATAACTGCGGATATGCTTACAAACACCTTTGTATTCTTTACAAAGTTGAAGTTTGTCTTGCACTTCGTATCAATAACATTTACTGTATCCTTGCCATGCTCGGCAGTCTTTGCTGCGGCAGCGCCTCTTGCACCGCCATACAGCCAAGGCTTTCTGAATATCTTGAACTTGGAGAGGGATACTGTCATAAGTCTTGTTGCCCAGCAGCCCATCAGGAAGTTCATCACGATACCCGCAAGCAGTGTGAAGCCGAACGAGAAGATGGTAGCATCTGTAGTTACGCCGAACCAGTTTCCGAATACCGCCATGAGGATAACAGCAACGATGATAACTGTTACGTTACCGTCGAGGATCGCACCGAAGCCGCGCTCAAAACCATTGGAAAGAGCGCCGTCAATCGTTCTGCCTGCTCTCAGCTCCTCGCGGATACGCTCTGCCGAAATAACGTTAGCGTCAACACCCATACCGATAGAAAGGATAATACCTGCAATACCCGGGATAGTCAGTGTGGAAGCATCGTTGAAGGAGAAAAAGCCTGTTGTAGCCGCAAACATACCTGCGATCTGACCGATCAGCGCAATAACTGCAACAAAGCCTGTCAGACGATAGTATGCTATCATGAATACTGCAATGACCGCAAACGCGATAAGTCCCGCAAGAGCCATCGCGTCACGCGCGCCCATACCGAGAATAGGAGAAATAGTAGAAAGGTTCTCGATCTCAAGCTTGAAGGGAAGCGAGCCGCCGTTTATCTTGTTTGCAAGGTCAACAGCAGGCTCATAATCACTGTAATCGGGCGAGGTGATTACCGCATGACCGCCTGTGATCTTCTGACTTACGTTGGGAGCGGAGATACAGATGTCGTCCATCCAGATGGAGATCTGCTGACCTACCAGTCTGCCTGTTGCTTCAGCAAACGCATCAGCGCCCGCATCTGTAAGATCAAGAGCAACGACATACTGGTTTGTATCCTGATCGTAGCTTACGTAAGCCTGATCAACATCGGTACCCTGAAGAACTATGTTTTCTGTCTGACCTGTGGGCAGACCGCTTTCGTCCACCTCGTAGCCCTCGCGGAAGGTAAGCAGAGCCGTTTCACCGATCTCCTTTACAGCAGCCTCGGGATCGAAGTCTGTATCGTCTGCCTGCCACGGGAAACGTACGATAATGGTGTTTGTGGTGTTATCCACATAGACCTCGTAGTCATTTACGTTCTTATCGATCAATCGTGTTTCTATGATCGATTTCGCCGCGTCAAGGTCGTTCTGCGTGATCTCGTTCTCCGCCGCATAGTCGGCAGGAACACCGAAGGATACGTTAACGCCTCCGCGGATATCAATTCCCCATCTGATATCGTCGATACCCCAGATGATATGTGTTTCCGTATCACCGTAACGGGTGCTTACACCCATGGTGGACAGATATGTGAACACAAGTATCAGAATAGCGACAATAAAGAAAACGGGTTTTGTAATTCTGCTTTTCAATTGTTTCACTCCGTTTCAAAATTGCTCGGCGGAAACCGCCGTTTTTCTAAGACAAGGCCGTAAAAGTCCTAAAAAAGACAACAAGACCTCAGTCTATACCAATTATTTATTATAATATATTATGGCGAATTAGTCAATAGCCAAAACCGATGAAAAGATGATTTTTCACAAAAAAATCGCCCTGTAACAGGCGATTTTAATGCTATCTTATCTCTGCCACAGCGCCTACGGCTTCAAGGCGCTTTCTTATCTCCACCGCCTCCTGAAGCGTCAGACCCTTCTTCAGCCACTGCGGTGCGTTCTCCGTTATATCCTTTGCCAGTGCCAGTCCATAGCCCGTTATCTCGCGCACTTCCTTTATAACAGGTAGCTTTTTATCCTCGGGATAAGACACCAGCACCACCTCGCAGCCTTCAATGTTTTCAAGCTCGGGTCTGACATAGCGCACCTTGTGCCAGAAGCCGTCATCGCCCTTCATGGTGGTAAAACCGTCCTGACACTTGCTATTGACATAAGTGCCCTGGAGCACCCTGCCGTCACTGTACCAAAGTGTACACATACCATTAAGCTTGTCGCCGATCCAGTCGCCCTCAAACCGCCTGCCGTCAGGGCAGATAAGTGTCCCTCTGCCATCGCGTATGCCGTTCAAGTAGTGACCCTCATATATTTCACCTGTGTGGAATGTCATTCGTCCGTAGCCGCCAAGCTTGTCGTTAATGAACTCTCCTACATAGTGATCTCCTGTAGTATTGAAGATAAATTCACCCGGACCGTGCTTTACTCCGTTTTTCCACTCGCCCTTGTAAACATTGCCTGTTTTATAATACATCGTGCCTTTGCCGTGCTTTACACCGTTTACAAGCTCGCCCTCGTAACGATTCTCGCTGGGCGGCTCAGGTTTTTTCTTATCCCAGAATGCCATTATATTTCGCTCCTTTCACAACCTCTATACGCATATTTTACCACAACAACACGCTTTCGGTCAAGTATGCTTGACAATGAAATCAAATAGCAGTACAATACAATTAAGCAAAAACATCTACAGAAAGGCGGTAATTATATGAAAGCGAAAACAGTAACATCATGGCTCATTACAGTGCTGCTTGCGCTGCCGGTGTTCTCGGGCTGCGCTTCACAGCAGGCGCGTTCCTCTGAGCAAACGGAACTCTCTCACTATACCCTTATCGCAGCCGAAGCAGATGCAAATGCCGACTACGAAGATGCAAAAGCAGTACTGGAAAAGCGTCTTGACGAAATGGGATATGAGGATTACTCCATAAGCGCAGACAGTAACGGAATAACTCTTGATATCGCAGAGGAGAATACCGAGATACTTTCGGCAGTCTGCAAAAAGGGTGAGCTTTATTTCAGAGAGGGCGCAGAAGCTGACGGAAAGATAGTGCTTAGCGGTAATGAGCTTTCCGAGGTGTCTCTTGTTTATGATCAAGATACGAATGCATATTGTATCGCGCTTGATTTCAATGAAGAAGGTGCAGAAGCTTTTGCCGAAGCCACCGAGCGGCTGGTTGGAGATAAGATAGGCATATGGCTGGACGGCGAGTGCATTATAGCACCAAACGTGTCAAGCAAGATAACGGGAGGAAATGCTGTCGTGACCTTTGGCGAACAAACCTATGACGAAATAAATGCGATAGCAGCACAGCTTAAAAGCGGTATGCTGCCGTTTGAACTGAAAATAGCATAAGCCAAGCCTCCGAACAAGCATTTCGGAGGCTTTTTTGCGCAAAAACGGCAGAGATTCCCCGTAATATGCGCCTTTAAAGCATTTTTCACTTGACTTTTATTATAAATAGTAGTACAATATAAGTCAACCGTTAAAAACGGCGGCGCGAAAGATGCTGCTGCGGCATACCTGTATGTATGCGGGCCGCTTCGGACGAACCACAACCGTTACGCGGTAATAAAACCAATTTCATCGAAAAGCGCAGACGATGCGCGGTTATCGGCGGCAGAGGGTGTCCTTTTCGCCGAGAAGCGTGCATATTCGAGGCAGACGTGCCGAAGGCGTACTTTGTGTACGTCGAGGTATGGCGGCGATCGAACGGTTTTGCAAAGCAAAATCGCAGTCGCTCTGACTGCGAAGAGAGATTGTAAGGCGGACAGCGTGCTGTCCGCTCCAACGAAGAAGATGCGCGGTTATCGGTGAAAAATATTGAACGGCGGGGCATTTGTTCAGCCCTGTTAGGAAAGGATGTTCACAATGATCAAAGTAACACTGGCAAACAACGAAGTAAAAGAATTTGAGTCCGCGCTCCTTGCATTTGACGTAGCAAGAGAAGCTGGCGAAGCAAAGACCGCATGTCTTGCAGAGATCGACGGAAATGTGTGCGACCTGCGCACCGTTATCGACAAGGACTGCACCGTGAAGTTCCTCACATTCGAGGACGAGCAGGGAAAGCGCTGCTTCAACCATACAGCTTCCCACATTCTCGCGCAGGCAGTAAAAAGACTGTATCCCAACACCAAGCTCGCTATCGGTCCCGCGATCGACAACGGTTTTTACTACGATTTCGATTTTGAAGAGCCTGTCAATGCAGATGCGCTCCCCAAGATCGAGGCTGAAATGAAAAAGATCGTCAAGGAAGCTATCAGACTCGAGCAGTTTACAATGGCTCCCGACGAGGCAATAAAGTATCTTGAGGAACAGGGCGAGATAT
Source organism: uncultured Ruminococcus sp. (assembly GCA_964435155.1). Classification (GTDB taxonomy): domain Bacteria; phylum Bacillota; class Clostridia; order Oscillospirales; family Ruminococcaceae; genus CAG-115. The sequence goes on from CAYSYF010000026.1 coordinate 15,880, forward strand.
ACAAGGTGGAGCTGTGCAAGGAGCACGCCGACAAGGGCGAGCCCATCAGCTTCTTCAAGCAGGGCGATTTCACAGACCTCTGCGCAGGACCTCACATGATGTCCACATCGCCCATCAAGGCATTCAAGCTCACTTCCGCTACTGGCGCTTACTGGCGCGGCAGCGAGAAGAACAAGATGCTTACACGTATCTACGGTACAGCATTCCCCACAAAGGACGCCCTTAACGAATACCTCACAGCAGTCGAGGAAGCCAAGAAGCGCGATCACAACAAGATCGGACGCGAGCTTGAATATTTCACAACAGTTGACTGCATCGGTCAGGGTCTGCCCGTACTGCTCCCCAAGGGATCCAAGGTAGTACAGATACTTCAGCGCTGGGTAGAGGACGTTGAGTACAAGCACGGCTGTCTGCTGACCAAAACTCCCCTCATGGCTAAGAGAGATCTGTACAAGATCAGCGGTCACTGGGATCACTATCTTGACGGTATGTTTATCCTCGGCGATCCTTATGACGAGAGTAAGGAATGCTTCGCTATGCGTCCCATGACCTGCCCGTTCCAGTATCAGGTATTCCTGAACAGACAGCGCAGCTACCGCGATCTACCGATGCGCCTGACAGAGACCTCCACGCTGTTCCGCAATGAGGACAGCGGCGAAATGCACGGTCTTATCAGAGTAAGACAGTTCACGATCTCCGAGGGTCACTACATTCTCCGCCCCGAACAACTGGAGGAGGAGTTCAAGGAGTGCCTGGAGCTTGCTAAATACTGCCTCGACACTGTAGGTCTGCTGGAGGATTGTACATTCCGCTTCTCGCAGTGGGATCCCGCTAACCCCAAGAATAAGTATGAGGGCACAACAGAGCAGTGGGAAACAGCTCAGGCTACAATGAAAACCATTCTTGACAACCTCGGCGTTGAGTATACGATAGGTATTGACGAGGCGGCTTTCTACGGTCCGAAGCTGGATATCCAGTACAAGAACGTATTCGGCAAGGAAGATACACTCGTAACTATACAGATAGATATGCTGCTGGCTGAAAAGTTCGGCATGGAATATGTTGATGTTGACGGCACAAAGAAGCGTCCTTACATTATCCACCGTACATCTCTCGGCTGCTACGAGAGAACTCTCGCATATCTGCTTGAAAAGTACGCAGGTGCGCTGCCGCTGTGGATGGCTCCCGAGCAGGTTCGTATCCTGCCTATTACAGACCGTGCAAAGGAATATGCCGAAGGTATCTCCGAAAAGCTTGAAAATATGGGTATCCGTACATCTGTTGATAACAGAAATGAAAAGATCGGCTGGAAGATCCGTCAGGCTCAGATCGAAAAGATCCCCTATTTCTTCATCGTGGGCGACAATGAGGTTGAGGCAAACAGTGTAGCACTGCGTTCGCGCAAGGACGGCGACCTCGGCGTTTCTCCGCTTGATGAGGTCATCACAAAGATCATCACAGAAAACGCTGCTAAGACACGTTGATTAAAAACAGAAAGGTGAAAACGAATTATGGCAAATCAGCTTACACCCGAAGAAATGAAGACCTTCAACAAGGCGCTTGAGGGCAGGATCTCCGCTGCGGTAGAGGATAATAGCAAGTGGAAGGACGTGCTTCCCGATCTGATGATGGCAGATGTTTTCGTTGTAACTCAGGTATCCAATGAAACAGACGCTAACGGCAACAGAATGATGGGTATCCTGTCCATGACAAACAAGGACGGTCAGCGCGCTGTACCGTTCTTCACATCTCCCACTACGATGGCTGCACTTGCAGGCCCTCAGAAAAGGACCTTCAACTGCATGAAGATGAATACCGTAAAGCTTTTCCAGGCTATCAAGGGCAAGACCGCACTGCTTAATCCCGGTACACCCGGCTGCGCAAAAATGTTCACTCCTTTTGAGATGAACCTGCTGGTTATGGAAAATATCGACAAGCTCCCCAAGCCCGCTCCCAAAAAGGAAACAGCCGTAAAGGAAGAAGAATAAAGCTGACACAAAACGGCGGAATGTATTATTCCGCCGTTTTTCTTTTATAGGTCGTCTGCGTCCTGCACAGGCTTTTCGTTGGGGTCGTCGGGAACGCCCGTGTACATTCCCTGCGGATCGGTATCTGCCGACTTCATCGAAAGAAAGCCCTCGAGCCGCTTATTTATGCGCTTTATCTTTTCGGGGGAAGGCTGATCGTACATAAAATCTATCCTTTCTCGCAAAAACTAAAAGGACGCTCGGAACAACTCCTGCGCCCTTTTTTATTTTATGTTTTTTAGAAAGCAAAATGCGCGTTATTTTTTACGCATATCATTGGCGGTATATACCACCTCGGCATATATCGCAGCAACGATCTGATACAGCTCCTTAGGAATGGTTTCGCCTGCGTTCAGCATTACAAGCAGCGCGGCGATACTGTCATCGCGATAGATCGGCACGCCCGATTCGTCCGCGATATTGACTATGCGCTGAGCAAGCTCGCCAAGACCCGAGGCAACAACAACAGGAGCATAGTTCATGTCAGGATTGTATTTAAGCGCTACCGCTGCATTCTGTCCGTAAATACGCTTGTTGTTTGCAGGCGGCTTAGGGTGTTTGCTTTGCATAATATGGCTCCTTTCTTAAACAGGCTTTGCCGAAGTTATACCCTCGCATTAAGCGTCGTGCGCTTGTCAACTATCTTCGGGAATATCTCAGTAAGTGTATGCGGAGTTTTCAGCGGCGCAGTTTCAAAGGTGCGCGTGCTGTAGCCGATGTTTCTGATGACCTTGTTTATGCGGTCCTTCATCGGGTCTATCTCCTTTTCAAAGCGCGGAGGATACAGCAGCGCAAGATTTACCTCGTCGCCAAGTGCATACATATCCAGCTCAAAGCGACCTATGCTCTCAACATCAAATGTGAGGAACAGATGGTAATTTCGCTGCGTTCCGGGAGTGTTGTTGGGGTTGTTTTCGTCATTGTCTACCCACAGCTCGCCAAATGCCTTTGTTCCGTCGACATCAAGCGGCAGCACGTAATGTGCAAGCGGCGTAAATACGCCGGGAGCATTAAGCAGGCTTTGCAGCAGGTTAGTGGCATTAAAGCTGTCAAGCGACTTCAGCGCAGGGTGATTGATGTTCTGCTGTATAAATTCGGTCAGACAGTCAAGCGTGGAGCTTACAGGCGGTCTTACGCCATGCTGCGGCAGTTCGTTTCTGAGAGCCATCTGCTCGATGACCTCGACGAATGCGCCATAAAGACGCTCTCTTACAGGCACATCAGGCATGGCACGCAGCATTTCATTGAGCTTGTCAATAACCTCCTGCACAGTACCAAGCTTCGCAAAGTCTGCCGCAAACGCAGAATACTGCTCGCCTGTTTCATCATGCACGAACAGACCCTCCACAAGCTTTCCAAGCGTTTCCATTCCGCTTGACTTGCCACGCGCATAAGCCGCAAGTATGCTCTCGATATTGTAGCCGCTGTGCTTCAAAAGAGGCATAAAACTCTTTTCACTCATGCTGTCAAACAGAAATTTTTTATATCCTGACAGCACCTCTTCGGCATTTTCGCCAAATTCACTTGCGCTCGTTTCGGCAAACTGCTGAACTTCTTCGCCAGAACCAACAAAATTTGAATTTTTATCGGTCAAATTGCCTGTAAGAGGTTGATTTTGTGAAAGATTTGTAGTATAATTATCTAAAGACGTTTCTGTTCCCGGCTTGTTAATGTCGCTCTTTGAAAAAAGAGCGGAATAAAGTCGCTGGAAAGAGTTCTTCAGAGAATCTCTCAATGTGCCGGAAGATATCTGCGACATAAGCAGATTGAAATATTCCTTGCACATATAAGGGCTGTTGTTGTACCTTGAAAGATTATGTATTATCAAGGGAATAAGCATCTGGGTCTTATCATCATTGAGCAGGCTGCCGCTCACGTCCTTGAGTATCGCAAGCGTTTCGGTCTTGAGATAATCAAAATAGTTTTCGGCATCGTCCGCGCCCCACTGCTGAGAAAGATTCATAAGCTTTGCAGACAGCTTCTCATTAGGTGAGAAATATTCCGATAAGAACTTCATGTTCGCACGAAGCGCTCCGAGTATCTCGTTTTTGTTCTGTGCGAAATTCAGTGACTTCAGAAGATTGCCGATAAGCTCCTTTGTGGACGGATCGGTAGTGGTCTTCGCAACCTCGCGCAGAACATCGTAAAACTCATGACCGCTGAACATCGTGTTCTGCTGTTCCTGATTCTGGATCTCCTGCACCAGCTCCTGAGGAGTTACATACAGATCTCTCGCAAGATCCTCAAGCTTACCGTAAAGCTCGGTGTGACCTGTGATGAGAGCCTGATTCAGAACCTCGACATTGAGCAGATCCTTGAGTGTTTCCACTGCAAGCGTCGGATCCTTAGCGACCTGTACCGACAGCGGAATAAGCTCGCGGTTGCCCATCTCAAGACGGCTGCGTGCGCCGGCATCGGAAGAATTTCCTGCGCCGCCTACACCTGTCAGCTTGACTATGTCAAAAGGCTCGGTATTTTCGTCCATCGGACGGGAACTGTAGTTATAGTTTTTGGCAGTGATGGGATTGTTAATCTGAGGAATTTGTGCCATCGGTCTCACTTCCCTTCAATAGTATCTGATATTATTGTAGCATAAATTCTCGGAATAATAAAGTGTTTTTTAAAAATTTTTTGCATGGCAAAACAAAATAATGGAATTAGTGCAGAAATGCACATCGGAAAGGACTGTTATTATGGCAAGAATCGAACCCGGCATGGAAGCTATGCTTGACATGTACTTCTATGAAACAAACTCACTCCTCGAGCAGCTCGACGAGATCCTGCTGAGGACGGAGCAGGCAAATTGCTTCGACAGTGATGACATCAAGGAGATTTTCCGTATAATGCACACTATCAAGGGCTCGTCCGCAATGATGGGCTTTGATAATCTGTCGGTGCTTGCACATAAAGCGGAGGATATGTTCTTCGTTATCCGCGAAAACCCAGATGTCATCACAGATGTAAGCTTCGTATATGATCTGGTGTTCCAGGTATCCGACTCTTACAAGGCTCAGATAGAGGCTATTCAGAATCATGACGACGGCGAATACGAAAGCATGGATTTCTCCGATCTTATCAACAAGTTGTTGAAGGCAAGAGATGTCCTGCTCGGTCAGGAATCCGCTCCCACTGACGATAATAAGGGAAGCGGGGCAGACGCTTCAGGCGAGATCTCTGCCGACGATGAAGGCAAGACTGTTGTACGAGTTTTCTTTGAGGACGGCTGCCAGATGGAAAATCTGCGTGCTTTCCTGCTCATCAACACCATCAAGGAAGAATGCTCTTCTCTCGAATACGAGCCGGCAGATGTTGAAACAAACCCCGAAGCCTCCAAGGCAATTATCGAAAAGGGCTTCCTCATCAAGTTTGTGGCTATTGATAATGTAAACTTTGTAATAAAGCAGATCGAAAACGCACTGAACGTTCAGTCCTATGAGATCCTTTCCGTTGCATCTGATGAAAAGCCTGAGGAAACCAAGGCTGCCGCATCTTCATCTGCTGCGACAAAGACTGTTTCTACCGAGGCTCCCACAGCTAAGGATCCCTCCATCGAGAAGGCTCAGGCAGCAGTTGAAAAGGCTCAGAACACAAGCGGTGTTCAGCAGGTGCAAAAGCAGAACCTCATCAGCGTAAACCTCGCAAAGCTAGATGCGCTGCATGATATAGTAGGTGAGATAATCACTACAGAATCCATGGTAATATCCAATCCTGACCTTGAAGGTCTTGAGCTTGAAAGCTTCAGCAAGGCTGCAAGACAGCTCAGAAAGCTCACAAGCGAGCTTCAGGATACGGTAATGTCCATCAGAATGGTGCCGCTGGCAGGTGTGTTCCAGAAGATGAACAGAATCGTCCGCGATATGAGAAAGAAGCTTAATAAGGACGTTGATTTCGTTATCGAGGGCGAGGATACAGAGGTCGATAAGTCTATCGTGGACAGCTTACAGGATCCGCTGATGCACCTTGTAAGAAACTGTATGGATCATGGCATCGAGGAAAATGTACAGGACAGAATCGACGCAGGCAAGCCCGAAAAGGGTACATTGAAGCTTGCTGCTACCAATAGCTCGGGTGAAGTAATAATCACTATCTCCGATGACGGTAAGGGTATCGACCCCGAAAAGGTGCTTGCAAAGGCTAAAAAGCAGGGTCTGCTCACAAAGCCCGAAAGCGAATACACCGAGAAGGAGATCCAGAATATGATCCTCCTCCCCGGCTTCTCCACCAACGAACAGGCTACAGAGTTCAGCGGCAGAGGCGTTGGTATGGACGTTGTTAAGGCTAACGTTGAAAAGTGCGGCGGCTCGATCACAATTGACAGCAAGAAGGGTCATGGCACAACATTTATCATAAAGATCCCGCTTACACTCGCTATCATCGACGGTATGGAGGTTACCTGCGGCGATCTGGTATTCACAGTGCCGATCTCCACTATCCGCGAGAGCTTCAAGGCTGAAGAGAGCCAGATCCTCCACGATACCGACAAAAACGAAATGATCATGATCAGAGGCATCTGCTATCCGATCCTCAGAATGCACGCCAAGTTCGGCATCGATACAAAGGTGACCGACCTTACAGAGGGTATCCTGCTTCTGGTAGAGACCGATAACAAGAGCGTGTGCATCTTTGCCGACAAGCTTATCGGTGAGCAGCAGGTAGTAGTAAAGCCGTTCCCCAAGTATTTTGCAAAATACAATATCAAGAATCAGGGTCTTTCCGGCTGTACTATCATGGGCGATGGCAGCATCTCGCTTATCATCGACACAAATTCGCTTATCGGATAATAGGAGGACAGATATATGACAAATGATATAATTAAAGAGGCTGTTGCAAGGCAGCAGTCCGGAGATAAAAAAGCCTCCGCCGAAAGACGTGTCCTCGGTAAGGTAATGACCTTCTATGTGGATGAGCAGATATACGGCGTTGAGATCGAAAACGTAGTGGAGATCATTGAGGTTCCCCATGTCACATGGGTGCCGCATCTTCCCAAGTATATAAAGGGTATTATAAATGTACGAAGCAAGGTGGTTCCCGTTATTGATATCCGCCTGCGCTTCGGCAAGGAAGAGATCCCTTATACCAGCAGGACCTGCACTATCATCATGTGCGTTGACGATGTGTCTGTAGGCGTTATTGTTGACAGAGTTGCTGATGTTGAGGACATACTGGCAAACGATATCACTGCAACCCCCGAGAACCGTGCTGTAAATGCAAACGCGTTTATTCAGTACATGATCCGTTCGGGCGATGTGGTAAAGCTTATCCTCGACGTAGAAAAACTGCTGGGCGACGAGGTGTAATATGGAACTGACCGATCGCGAGTTTGAACGCCTTGTTGCATATATGCATGATAATTACGGCATCAACCTCTCAGCAAAGCGCGTGCTTATTCAGGGAAGACTCGGCAATATGCTGAAGGATCGCGGCTTTAAAAGCTATAACGACTATCTCGACGCAGTGATCTCCGATACCTCGGGTGCGGAAGTTACTACAATACTGAATAAGCTTACGACCAACCACACCTTCTTCATGCGCGAGCCTGAGCATTACACCTATCTGAAGGAAGTAATACTGCCGTATGTCGTATCAAACGCTAAAAACCGCGAGATACGCATCTGGAGCGCAGGCTGTTCCTCGGGAGAGGAATGTTATACAACAGCTATGCTGCTGAATGAATATTTCGGCAGAGATAAGGCTCGCTGGGACACAAGAATACTTGCAACCGATATATCGCACAGCGTTATGGATAAGGCAAAGCTTGGTATATATACCGAGGACGGAATGAAAGGGCTCAGCCCCGAGTGGAAAAGTAAGTATTTCAAGCCGCTTGGCGACGGCAAATATGAGATCTGCGATGCGATCAAGAAAGAGATCATATTCAAGCCGTTCAATCTTATGCAGCCTATGCCCAACGAATACAAAATGCGTCCATTCGATCTTGTATTCTGCCGTAATGTTATGATCTATTTCGATCAGCCAACTAAAAACGCGCTGATAAACAGATTTTATGATGTGATAAAGCCCGGCGGCTATTTCTATATCGGTCATGCCGAGAGCGTACAGCGCAACACATCAAATTTTGAATACATAAAGCCTGCAATTTATCGCAGACCTTTAAAGTAATGGGAGTCCGGCTATGAAAAAAATAAAACTGCTGGTTGTTGATGACTCTATACTGTTTCGCGAAGTCCTTGCACGCTATGTACAGAAGGACGAACAGATCGAGATAGTCGGAACAGCGGGCGATGCCTACTCGGCACGTGATATGATAGCAAAATACGAGCCGGACGTAATGACGCTTGATATAGAAATGCCCCGTATGGACGGTATTGCTTTCCTCAGAAAGCTTTTGCCGCAATATTATATACCCACACTGGTCATTTCGTCCTGCGCAGACAGGCAAGATGAAGCTATAAGCGCGGGCGCGGCTGAATTTATTGCAAAGCCGCATACACGAACAAGCACTGAAATGCAGCAGTTCGCCGATATGGTGAGCGGTAGCATAAAAAGAGCCTACACCAAAGGCAATGTATCAAGAGCCACAGGCAAAACAGCAAAGCCTGAGCTCGACCAGATACCGCAGCTCAATATAAACCGTGGCAACAGTATACCGCAGATGCAGATACCGACCAGACGCAGCGAGCCGACCAAGCCGATAGCACCAGCGCCGACGCCTGCTCAAAGCGGTATGATCAGAAACAATGATGTTGTAGTTGCACTCGGTGCTTCTACAGGCGGAACAGAGGCTTTGGAACAGGTCATAAAGGGCTTTCCGTCCGATATGCCGCCTGTTATTGTGGTGCAGCATATGCCTGCCGGCTTTACAAAGCTTTATTCCGAGCGACTTGACCGCTGCTGCAAGGTAGATGTCAAGGAAGCCGAGGACGGCGACAGACTGCGCACCGGACTTGTAATCATCGGCGCAGGTGAGCATCATCTGCGACTGTGCAAGGACTCAAAGGGCTACTATATCTCCTCTAAAAAGGGCGAAAAGGTCTCAGGTCACTGCCCGTCTGTCGATGTTATGTTTCAGAGTGTAGCAGAGGTTGCTAAATCAAATGCAATCGGAGCTATTATGACCGGAATGGGCAAGGACGGTGCAAACGGACTTCTCAAAATGAAGGAGGCAGGCGCCTTTACGATAGGTCAGGATAAAGAGACCTGTGTAGTTTACGGTATGCCGATGGAAGCATATAAGCTTGGCGCGGTTACCGTTCAGGCTCCGCTTTACAGAATATCTGAGATAATTCTTAGCAAGCTTAAATAAGCTGAACTCCCCTGGGTTTCAGGGGAGTTTCTGTTTTTAATTTGATTTCAGGATATCCTTGACTATCTCAGAGGCGATTATAAGCCCTGCCGTTGCAGGCACGAATACCGCGCTCGCAGGAATGCTCCTGCGATGAGCGTTCTCCTCTTCAGACGCAAGCGCCTGTATCGGCTCTTCCTTCGAGTACACCACCTTAAGCTTCTTCACACCGCGCTTTTTCAGCTCCTGACGCATTACTCTTGCAAGCGGACAGACAGAGGTCTTGTAGATATCCGATACCTCCAGCATAGCAGGGCAGAGCTTGTTGCCTGTGCCCATGCTGCTTATTATCGGAGTACCCTCGCGCTGCGCTTTGATAACAAGCTCTATCTTTGCGGTAACTGTGTCCACTGCGTCCGCAACATAGTCATACTGTGTAAAATCAAAGCTGTCCGAATTATCAGGCAGGAAAAAGCAATCGCGCACTGTTACCTCACACTCGGGATTTATCAATAAGATACGCTCCTTCATCGCCTGTGCTTTGGGCTGCCCCACTGTGTCAGACAATGCCTCTATCTGACGGTTGAGGTTTGTAATGTCTACATCATCGCTGTCAACGAGTGTTATATGTCCTACGCCGCTTCGTGCAAGTCCCTCTGCGATGTAACTTCCTACTCCGCCTACGCCAAATACCGCTATATGCGAATTACTCAGCCTCTCCATGCCGTCAGCGCCGAAAATGCGCGCAGTACGGGAAAATCTGCTGTCCATATCAACTCTCCTTTACAGGTGAAACATGATATCTGTCAGCCTTAACACCCTCAATAGCATTGATGAAATCTGTAAACTTGTCAAAACCGTAATTTCTGAAATCAAAGCCCTCAAAATTCTTTTTCAACTGCATACCAAGCGCTCGTACACTGCGCTTTCCGCTGCCGTTAGCATAATCTATCACGAACTGCTCGATCTCCTCGGTCTGCTTTGCAAATTCCTCATCAATGTAAAGCTTGTTTGATTTGATCACTATACCATTCATCTGCGCTACAAGCTTCTTCATAGATGACAAGCCTGTTTTCTTGAGCGTACCCTTGCCATACTTGTCGTCTACCGCGTTTGAAAGAGCCGTCCAGCCCGCGCCCTTATCCGCAGTTGCAACAAAATTAAGAACGTCACGACGGATAGCATTCATATCAGGCTGCTGTGGGAGCGGCTGTACAATGATCTCTTCAATATCCTCCGCAGGTATCTGAATATTATCTTCTACAGGCTCTTCCTGTACCGCAGGCTCCGCTGCCTCTTCAGTGATCTGCTCGCTCACTATAGCGGCATAGATACGGTTGCGCTTTACTATAACGCCGCCGATCGCAGCAAGCATCGACTTATAATCAGCAAATCCGAGATCAGTACAATAGCTCTTGCCGAATCTGCTCATCAAGGCATTGTTCAACTGCCCGATATTACCGCCGTGCGGCATATGCTCCGCAGCGTATGCCTTTACCGCCTCCGCTGCTTTATCAGTAGTTATTTCCTCATAAACAACAGCAGGAGCATTTGCTTTCAGGAATATCAAATTGTTATCGGCAGATATCTCCTCAACCGACTTTAATGCCGCGTGAAAATCATCAAAACCAAGTGTGCGGTGATAATTCTTGCCGTACTTACCGATAAGATAGTTGTTGAGCTGTCCGATGTTACCGCCTTTAGAGCCGTTTTCCTCTGCGTAAGCAACCACTTCCTCACGGAAGATAGCCACGCTGAGCTCCGATGCTACCACAGCCGCAGGCTCTATGGTAGTACCTGTTCTCTTGAAGCAGCTATGCTTGTCTATAAATTTCGCAAATCTCTTTGACCCGAACCGCGAAAAGTCTATCTTTCCGAAACGCTTGGCAAGATAGCTCTCTATCTTCATCATATTGTCGTTTTGCGGAGCATACTCGCTGAAATAGTCCTTTATCGCGGATACTATCTGCTCCTCTGTAACCTCATCTGCATTCACTACGGGCGCAGGCAGCTCTGCCTTCTTCTTTCTGAGCGATACAAAGGTGTTGCTGCGGCGAAGCTCCTTAAAGCTGTCGATAAAAGAGGAAAAGCGCTTATATCCAAGCTCATCAAAATTGATGTTGCCGAAACGCGACGTAAGCACCGCGTTTACCCGTGCGAGGTCGATGCGCTCGCCGTCATGCTCCTGTACATAATCCAGCACAGCCTTGCGGATAGCCCTTTCATCAAGCGTACCCTCAGGCTCGCACATCTGATTAAGATAACAAAAGTGGTGACAGCTTATCGTAAACGCACGCGGAGTTTTCAGTTCACCGATGCCGACAACAAGCTTTCCCGCCTCGCGAAGTCTTATTGCAAGCCTTGTGAAATCGCTGTCGCTGGTAACAAGACAAAAACCGTCAACATTGCCTGTATAAAGGATATCCATAGCGTCAATTATCATGGAGAAATCGGTAGCATTCTTGCCTGCGATATAGCTGCACTGCTGCACGGGCATGATGGAATAGTTTATCGCCGCATTGTGCCAGCCGTTGCCGCCCTTTTCCCAGTCACCGTAGACCCTTTTGTAGGTAGGAGTACCGTACTTCTCCACCTCCTGCATGATGAACTGCGCATATTTCGCTGATACATTATCGCTGTCGATAAGCACCGCAAGTTTTTTCTGATCGGACATATTAAACCTCTCTGTATAAAATAAGCTGCCAAAACTTAATATTAGATTTTGGCAGCATTAGTATTCACTTAAATTGCAACAGGGATCTTATCGGTAAATTCGTGATACTGATAATCCACTGCTGTGAAGCTGTTTTTATTGAACTGATAGAAATCCGTGATATCCTCAACCACCATTTTAGGCGCAGGGAAGGGCTTCCTTTCGATCATTTTCTTCACGATATCCACATGGCGGTCATAAATATGAGCGTCCGCAATAACGTGTACAAGCTCGCCCGCTTCAAGACCGCTTGCTTTTGCAAACATAGTAAGCAGCGCGGCGTACTGGCAGACATTCCAGTTGTTTGCGGTCAGCATATCTTGGCTGCGCTGATTGAGTATTCCGTTGAGCTTATTTCCCGACACATTGAATGTCATGGAATACGCGCAGGGAGCAAGTCCCATAGCGTGCAGATCGGCGTGATTGTACATATTGGTCATGATACGGCGGCTTGCAGGGTTATTCTTGAGGTCAAACAGCACTCTGTCAACCTGGTCGAACTCGCCTTCCTTGTACTTGTGCTTTACTCCCAATTGATAGCCGTAAGCCTTTCCGATAGTGCCGTTTTCATCAGCCCATGCGTCCCATACGTGCGAGGAAAGCTCCTCAATACGATTGGATTTTTTCTGATATATCCACAGTATCTCGTCTATCGCGGAACGATAATATACTCTGCGCAGGGTCATAAGGGGAAATTCCTTCTGAAGATCATAGCGGTTTACTATGCAGAATTTCTTTATGGTATGCGCAGGAGTACCGTCCTCCCAATGAGGACGCACATTCTGATCCTCATCAGAGATACCGTTTTCGATTATATCACGACAATTCTGAATAAAAAGCTCGTCTGCAAGGCTCATGAAACGCTCCTCCTTTAACCGAATAAGGGCGGAATCGTTCCCGCCCTGTATTTCATTTATATCTTGCTGAAGATAGAGGACGCTGTAAAGTCGATATCCTCATACTTTGTCTTTTCAAACATGGAAAGACCTGTTGTTTCGCAAATGCTGTATATCTTGATGTTGTTTCCGTCAGCGTAAGCACGAACGCGGTCAAGAAGCTGTCTTGCCTTCTCGGGGAAGCCCGCAGTGCCGCCCTCAGGAACTACTCTGCCAACGCCGTCGGCGTCTATCTCCAGCGGGAATACACCATCAAAGCCGTAAATGTATATCTCGCTGAAGCCCATGTAGATAGCAAGCTGTATCATCTGATACATAGGCATTATCTGAGAAGTTTCATAAATGCTGCCTACCGACTGGAATGTGGGCAGACCGTCAATAAGACCGTTGCCGAGTATATTGAGATATGTGGGCTTTTTCTTGAACTTATCCTCAAATACCTTTACATCACCATTTACAAAGCACTCCATACCCTCGATATATTTTCCGTTACCAAGGTAAGCCTTGGAGTCTGTAAGAAGATAATATGCAGGACGCTGGGGTGTTCTGGAGAAAAAGTCGCAGAAATTGTCACAAGCGAATGTACGCTCGTTCATCAGAACATTCAGCTCATCAAGCTTCGCGCTTGTGCTGCCGAGAACAAAGCAGCGCTGACCGTTCATCTTGCCCTTATAAGCGGAAAGCTGCTGTGCTGTTGCTGCCTCAAGACCGCTGAAGCGCTTCGCATCTGCCGCAATGGAGCTTGTGATCTTCTTATTAGCCATGTTGAAGCCAAAGCCTGTCGGCTCGTTCATCTCGCAATAATCGCGCTCTGTATAGCCGCACTGTGTCTTAAGTGCGATAGCAACGCTTGCAGATGTTCCGATCACCTTATCCATAGCAGCAAGCTGGATCTCAGAAATATAATAGGGGGCAAGGATCAGCACATAAAAGGAATTAGCCTTGCCTTTAAGCTCTTCGATAAATCTTACAGAGCCGTCTTCGGTCGCCTTATCCTGCTCCGTTGCAGCTCTGAAAGCGATCTCAGGCACCTTTACATTCTTTCTGCGAAGTCCGTCGATAGTTTCGTTCAGAACAGCATAATCCTCATCGCCGCCGATAACGACTAACTTTCTCTGACCGATGACTTCGATATTCTTTACAAGATATGTCTTGTATGCGCCGGATTTACCGCTTCGTATCTTGGCATCATGCAGATAGGTTGAATAATCCATTTTGTACCTCCTGTTTATTCGCTGAGCATAAACATATTGTAAATTACCTTTATAGCCTTGTCAAAATCAGCACTCTCAATACCTACGATAATGTTAAGCTCGCTGGAGCCCTGATCGATCATTCTGATGTTGATATTTGCATGAGAAAGAGCAGCGAACACTCTTGTTGCAACACCCTTTACGCTGCGCATACCGCGTCCAACGACTGCAATAAGCGCAAGACCGTCGATTATCTCAAAGTGATCGGGCTTTACTACCTCAATAAGGCGCTGACTGAGCTTCTCGCGCTGTCCCTCAAGCTCGTGAGAATTTACGATAACGCTTACTGTATCGATACCTGTGGGCATATGCTCGGGGAAGATACCGTGGTTTTCAAGAACCTGAAGCAGTCTGCGAAGGAAGCCCTTGTGGCTGTTCATTCTGTCCTTTTCAATGGAGATTACGGAGAAATCCTTCTTGCCTGCGACACCTGTTATGATATGCTCTGCGGAAGGATTTTTTTCGGAGGGAACAATGAGTGTTCCTGCGTCCTCGGGAGCGTTTGTGTTCTTGATATTTATAGGAATACCTGCGCTTCTTACAGGGAATACAGCGTCCTCGTGCAGAACGCTTGCGCCCATGTAGGAAAGCTCACGCAGCTCACTGTATGTAATGATGCTGATACCTGCGGGGTTTTCTACTATTCTGGGGTCTGCCACCAGCATACCGCTTACGTCGGTCCAGTTCTCGTACATGGAAGCGCCTGCAGCCTTTGCAACAACGGAGCCTGTGAAGTCAGAGCCGCCGCGGGAGAATGTCTTGATAGTGCCATCGGGCATTGCACCGTAGAAGCCGGGAATTACAGCCTTATCTGTCTTATCCAGCATAGCACCGAGGCAAGCGTTTGTGATATCATCATCAAAATTGCCCTTGTTTGTAAAGAAGATAGCCTTTGCAGCGTCGATGAAATCAAAACCGAGATACTTAGCAAGGATCATACCGTTGAGGTACTCGCCGCGGCTTGCAGCGTACTCTCTGCCTGCGGCAGCCTTGAAGTTTACGCCGATCTTCTGAAACTCCTCGCTGAGATCGAAAGTCAGACCGAGATCGGAAATAATTCCGTTAAAGCGCTCCTTGATAGGCTCAAAAGACTTATCGAAATCCTCGCCGTTCTGAACAGCATCATAGCAGGTATACAGCATATCCGTAACCTTAATATCATCGGAATATCTCTTACCGGGAGCAGAAGGAACGACATAGCAGCGCTCGGGATCTGCGTGGATAATATCAGCGACCTTCTTAAACTGTTTTGCGTCAGCGAGAGAGCTTCCGCCGAACTTTACAACCTTACTCATAGTAGTTATCCTTTCTGTTTGTATATGTTTAATAGAGGATATATCTCCATTTGTATACAGATATATAGTTTATCATACCATAAAATCACCAAAAATGCAATAGCAAGCACTAAAAAATAGCAGTTGGCAAAAGGCTCGTTTTTGTGGAATATAGCAAAAAACGGCTTGACTACGCAAAAAAACAAACGCGCCGTGCCAATTTCAAGCACAGCGCGA
>CAYSYF010000027.1:0-31071 GCA_964435155.1 uncultured Ruminococcus sp.
AAATTCATCTAAAAAGCTCGCTTCGCGAGCAAAAACATAGTTTTTCGACAAGCTGAGCCTCCGTCAACAGACGGAGGCTTTCTTCTTAGTCATGATTTCAGTCGAGCAGCGCGGAAATATCGGGGAATAATTCAAGGCTGCGTTTCAGTATGCCGTGCATTCCTGCTATGGCAATTCCGTAGTTCACGATAGGAACACCTGCTGACTTGGCACAGTGCATACGGTGCTTCGTTTCGGCTTCATTCAGCATACAGCCGCCGCAATGCACGATCACGCGGTAGTCGGTGAGAGCTTCGGGGAAAGCTCCGCCCGAGGTAAATCGAAGATCGGGCTTTGCTCCCGAGAACTGCTCGATCCACTTGGGGATTTTGACCGTTCCGATATCGTTGCATTGACGGTGGTGGGTGCAGCCTTCCGAGATAAGCACCTTGTCGCCGTCACGAAGCTCCTTCAAAACAGTAAAGCCATGCACCAGCTCGCGCAGATCGCCCTTGTAGCGCGCCATCAGAATGGAAAACGAGGTAAGCGGTACGTCTGACGGTGTTACTTTGGATACAGCGCCGAACACCTGAGAATCGGTAATTACCATTCGCGGCTTTTTTCCAAGAGTGTTAAGTGTCTGCTGAAGCTCGTCGGTCTGACATACTACGGCGATAGCGTGAGCGTCCAGTATATCGCGCAGTACCATCTGCTGCGGCAGGATAAGGCGCCCCTTTGGCGCTGCCTCATCAATAGGCGTTACAAGTATCACTATATCTCCCGCTGACAGAAGATCGCGTACAGGGAACTTCGGAGCGTTAAGCTGCTTTGCAAATGCACCCAAGCGCTCCTTGAGAGCATTTATGCCTTCTCCGACAGCCGCACTGACATATAGCGCGCCATCGCAAAGAGCAGGTCTGTCCTCTAGCAGATCTGCCTTGTTGTACGCAACGATATATGGTATCTTACGGGCTTGCAGCTCCTTTGCAATGCTGATATCCTCGTCGCTCATGCCGATCGTTGCGTCAAGTACCAGCACGGCGATGTTTGTTTTGGAAAGCATCTGCTTTGCTTTTTCGACGCGCTTGCCGCCAAGCTCTCCCTCGTCGTCAAGCCCGGGAGTGTCAAGGATAACTACAGGTCCCAGCGGCAGCAGCTCCATAGCCTTTTTAACAGGGTCGGTAGTTGTGCCTTTGACATCGGAAACTACCGAAATATCCTGCCCTGTGACAGCGTTTACAAGGCTTGATTTGCCTGCGTTGCGCATACCGAAAAAGCCTATATGCAGGCGCTCCGCAGAAACGACATCATTCAGTCCCATATATGTCCTCCGTTGAATTAAAACCTAAAATCTCGGCGGTTGGAATTTTTAATATCAGCAATATTCTGCTGTGCAATAGCGCGTACCTTTTCCTTGGGAATACGCTTAAGCTCCTCGTCCACCATCTTGTAGCCGACGGCTTTCGTCTTTTCGGAAGCGTAGTCCTCCAGATATTCGCTCAGCGTCATCAGCGCGTTGGGGTGGCAGCAGTTGAGTATCTGTCCCGACTTGCACAGGCTCATAAATCTGTCGCCCGTGCGACCTTCGCGATAGCAGGCGGTGCAGAAGGACGGAATATGTCCGTTCTCCATCAGCCAACAGACTACATCGTCCAAGGAGCGCTGGTCGGAAACATCGAACTGCTCTGTATCGTGAGGACGCTCGTCTGCGTCATAGCCCGCATAGCCGCCGACAGAGGTGCGCGAGCCTCCCGAAACCTGAGATACGCCTAGATTAAGCAGCTTTGTACGTACCGTTTCTGTTTCGCGCGTGGAGATAATAATACCAGTATAAGGCACTGCAAGACGGATACAGGCTGTGATCTTTGCGAATGTTTCGTCATCTATGCCGTTATCGAATTTGTCGGGGTCGATATCATCAGCGCGCTTAAGACGCGGAACGCTTATGGTATGAGGACCTACGCCATGCACTGCCTCCAGATGCTCGGCGTGCATCAAAAGTCCTGCAAATTCGTATTTGTAAAGCTCAAGTCCGAACAGAACGCCAAGTCCTACGTCGTCAATACCGCCCTCCATAGCGCGGTCCATGGCTTCGGTGTGATAAGCATAATCATGCTTCGGACCTGTGGGGTGGAGCTGCTCATAGCTCTCCTTGTGATATGTTTCCTGGAACAAAATATATGTACCGATACCCGCATCTCTCAGCTTGCGGTAATTCTCCACCGTCGTAGCCGCGATATTTACGTTTACGCGGCGGATATCGCCGTTTTTGTGATGCACGCTGTAGATGGTTTTGATGCACTCAAGAATATATTCGATGGGGTTGTTTACGGGGTCTTCTCCTGCTTCGATGGCAAGGCGCTTATGACCCATATCCTGAAGTGCGATGACCTCTGCCTTTACCTCCTCCTGTGTAAGCTTCTTTCTTGCGATATGCTTGTTTTTCAGATGATAAGGGCAATAAACACAGCCGTTTACACAGTAGTTTGAGAGATACAGGGGAGCGAATATTACAATTCTGTTTCCGTAGAAGGCAAGCTTTATCTCCTCCGCGATCTTGTAGATCTTTTCGTTTACCTCAGGAATATCGCAGGCAAGCAATACTGAAGCCTCGCGGTGGGTAAGTCCTGCGCACACATGACCTGTTTCGGTCTTTTGGGGTCTTGCTTTTTCGAGTATCTCCTCAATAAGCGGCAGATTGTTTTTGTTCGCCTCGGCATATTCAAGCGTTTCGCGAATTTCCGCGTCAGAAATAAATTCTTCCGCTTTAAGGGATCTGGGATCGTAGTTTGTCATGATTTTCTTCCTTTCTTGGAGTCAGATGATTCTTCCTCTTCAGATATTTTTGTTTTAAATGAGAGCAGCACCGCACCTGCTTCAGGGGCTTCTGTGCGGTATTGCTTTAAAACGATTTGATGTCGCCGCGGTCGGTCACTACTTCATAGCCGATCGCAGCCATTCTTTCGGCAAGCTCGGCTTTGCACTGGGCAGACTCCGAGCCGTCGGAAAGCTTGTTGTCGTACAGGGCATATTTTTTTCGCGCCGATTGCGGGGAAAGGTTGGGCATTACAACGTTTGCGCCTGCCTGAATACCCAGCTCACGCCCATTCGGCAGAATGGTTCCTAGCGCGGTAGTAGACGGCAGCAGCAGACTGGGCTTTATCAGACGCAGCAGCGACAGCAGATAGCAGGTAAGCTCCGGCGTTCCTGCTTTTTCCGCACCGAATGGTGTATCTGACTGCGGTATGAACGGACCTATGCCGCACATATCGGGCGAAAACCGCTCAATGAATTTCAGATCCTTTGCAAGCTGCTCGGAGGTCTGATACGGTGAGCCGACCATAAAGCCGCAGCCTACCTGATAGCCAAGCTCCTTCAGGTCATACAGACAGCGCAATCGGGCATCAAAGGACATTGACGGCGGGTGAAGCTTCCCGTAGTGTGCCGCATCGGCAGTTTCGTGCCGCAGAAGATAGCGGTCGGCGCCTGCCTCACGCAGACGCTTGTAGCTCTCGCGGCTGCGCTCGCCAAGCGAAAGCGTTACCGCGCAGTCGGGATATCTGTCTTTGATGGCTTTCAGAAGTCCGCACAAAAGCTCGTCTGTAAAAAAGCCGTCCTCTCCGCCTTGCAGTACAAATGTGCGAAAACCGAGGCTGTAGCCTTCGCGGCAGCATTCCATGATCTCCTCTGTTGTAAGGCGGTAGCGCTCGCATTTGCTGTTGCTTCGGCGGATACCGCAGTAAAGGCAGTCGTTTTTGCAGATATTGCTGATCTCGATAAGTCCGCGAATAAAGACCTTGCTGCCGTATATCTCCTTACGCGCCTTTACGGCGAGAGCGGCGGCATATTCTGCGATATCGGGAGTCCTGTGGTCGATCAATAGCTTATACTCGGAGGCTTCAAGGCGGTGCTCTGCGGAAAGACGTTCAATAAGTGAGATGATTTCTTTATTCATCTGCCTGAACGCTCGGATAAGCGGACTTTATATTTGCGTGTTTCTTGTGGTATGGTATGCGCTCCCGTTCGATGATATGCCTGCTGTTTTCCGCAATTATGCCAATGACCGCCACTTGTTTTTTCATACAGATATCCTCCAAATAAAAAAGCCGCCTCCCAACGAGAAGCGGCGCACGCGAAAAAAGCCAATCATTGTGTTTTGTTCGGCTTGGTAAGTTATGTTCGCAGCCTTTCACGCAGCACGCAGCTTAATGTCAGGGTCTGTCTTAGTATAACATATTTTTGAGCATTTGTAAATAGGGTAGGAGAATATCTTTTATCTGTCACTTGATATCGCCTATGCGCTCGTAGCTTATGCTGATAAGCTTCAGACCGTTTGCGGCGAAGTGCAGGCGGCTGCTTGTGAAGCGCGAGAATACATTTATCTCCTTGGAGAGCGAAACAGGCTTTCCGCCTGTGCCGTTCCAGATGAAGCTGCCGCAGGCGCTTCCTACGCTGAACAGCGTTACGGCGGTCTGTGCAAGCTCGGACAGCTCGGAGGAGGCGGTTATCGTCACGCGGTAGCGTCCCTCGCGCGCAAAATCAAGCGCGAAATTGTAGCTCTCGCCCTTTTTGGACATCATGCCGCCAAGATCCAGCGTGATGTTGTCGTCAACAGGGAAGTAGGGGACTTCGCCGTCATCGCCGCCCTTGTCAAGCGGACGGTTGATTATCTCAACAGGCTCGTCGATACCCATTTCGCGTTTAAGCGCGTTTGTCGTCATCAAAAAGCCGAGGATATTTGCGGCATTTCTCTGAAGCTCGGAGCGCTTGAGCTCGCCCTTTTGGAGACTTTCCGGCGTGTTGTCGTCGTGGTTTCCGCCGTCTGCGCACACCATGTACACATCGTTCTGAGCCATTGCCATTATCGCGAGATCGCGCTTGTCGGGAGCCTCGCCGCGGCGGTTGATGTTAGCCCACCAGTCGGTCATTGAGAAGCCCTCAAAGCCCCATTCGTTTCGCAGTACAGTGGTGTTGAGGTCATAGCTGCCTGCTGTCCACACTCCGTTAAGGCTGCCGTAGGTGGTCATGATGGTCTTTGCGCCGCCCTGCTTTATCGCCTTTTCAAAGCCGCGCAGGTATATCTCGCGCAGTGCGCGCTCCGATACAACGCTGTCTAACCAGTGGCGGTGAGTTTCGCGGTTGTTGCAGCAGAAATGCTTTATCGTTCCCGTAACACCGACGGAGTGCAGACCGAGAAGCTCTGCGCAGGCTATCTCGCCTGTGAGGTAGGGGTCCTCGGAGAAGTATTCAAAATTGCGACCGTTTAACGGGTGGCGGTGGATATTCATGCCGGGACCAAGCAGGCATTCAACGTTGTTTGCGGTCATTTCAAGACCCATGAGCGTGAAAAGCTCGGTGAGAAGCTCTCGGTTGAACGTACACGCGAGAAGCGTTCCGCCTGGCAGACTGAATGCCTTTGTGCCGCAGTCCATGCGCATTCCCGAAGGACCGTCAGAGCAGCAGCCGCAGGGGATACCGTAGCGCTGAAGTCCGTCAGAAACTCCGCCGAAAGCCGAGGCGGTGCCTGCCGTTACCTTAGGACTGCCCATGCCCTCGCCGCGAATTATACAGCAGAGGTCATCATCAGAGAGCTGCGCGATAAATTCGTCCATGGTGTTCTTGCCGTTATAAACGTCGGCAAGCTTTATTCCGCGGTCGCCTGTCTGAGGTATCTCGGTGGGGATATTCGCTGCGCGGCGGTCAAATTCTTCTTGCATGGAGAGGGGGACGTCCTCAAAAACAAGTGCGCCGTTTTCGTTCTTCATGCGCTTGAACGGCATTACGGGCGCGAGAGCCTGCGTGAGCTGCTCCACTACGATATCCTCGCTCAGCGTTGTTGTAAAGCAGCATACCGCACTGCGGACATCGCTGCCCACATAGAAATTATATTCGCCTGCCTCTAAGATTCGGCAGAAACGATGTCCTGTCGTGCCGCTGTCGTCATAGCTTGCAAACTCGCGCAGGTCAACGGTTATCTGAAAGTGCTGCTCCTCGTTCGGGGTGAGCGTTTTTGTCTTTTCAAAGCCGCAAAGCACTCTTGCAGGCTTTCCGAGCTTGCCCTGAGGTGCTTCAAGGTAGACCTGAACTACCTCCTTGCCTGTGAACTCGCCTGTGTTCTTTACAGAGATATTAAGCGTTGCGGTTGTGCCGTCGGCAGACGCGGACGCTGTCTTGATATCGAACGTTGTATAGCTCAGACCAAAGCCGAAGGGGTAGCGCACCTTATCCTTCGCAAAGGTTTCAAAATAGCGGTAGCCGACGTAGATATCCTCGCAGTAGAAGTCGCGCTTGTCCTCGCCGAAATAAGGAGCGGAGGGGTAGTCCGAAATGTTGTAGGCTACCGTGTCGGTGAGCTTGCCTGAGGGGCTGACTTCGCCCGTCAGCACCATAGCCGTACCTGTGCCGCCTACCATGCCGCCCTGCCACACATACAGCACAGCCTCGGGGGAGTAGCGGTCCATAAAGCCCATATCAAACAATGCGGGAACATTCAGCAGTACGATCATTTTGCTGAACTGCTTACGCACACGGCACAGCATATCCTCTTCTAGATCGGTAAGCTTGAACGAGCCTTCCTTCTCCTTGTTGTCCATTTCCTCGCCCGCAGTCCTGCCGATAATGACGATAGCGGTATCGGAGGTCTTTGCGGCATTTTCAACCATCTCGTCTGTGAGCGGCATCTCCTCCTGACACCACGGCTCGGTACCCCAGCCCTCGCCGAAATTGAACGGGTGAGAGCTGTCCCATTCGTCATAGGTGTTGTAGAGCGTTTCGTTAAGCTTTACTCCCGCCTCGCGAAGTCCCTCGGGGATAGACACAACGTGCGAAACGTTCACCATGCCGCCCGAGCCTGTACCGCTCTTGTAGTAGTGTAGTTGAATGCGTCCGAAAACTGCTGCCTCACTCTCCTTATCAAGCGGCAGCACTCCGTCGTTCTTCAGCATAACGATACCCTCCGCAACGGCTCTTGCAGAGGTCTCGCAGTATTTGTTCCAGTCTAAGATTCGTTTTTTCATGGCTTTTCTCCGTTCAGGTGGATTTGTTATCAATATGATAGCATTTATTTATGTTAAAGTCAATTGATTTTAATGCTATTTTTATTGGCGAAAATAAGTTCAGTTTCACCAAAAACCGCGCTGGGCAGGAATTAAGCTCGAAGCGCTATCCGCGAACGCGAGCGTTTGCTATTTAAAAAGATCTCACACTATAATCGGAGAGCTACCCCGCGAAAGCGGAGTGGTTTTCACTAAAGCGAAAACGGATTGCCATAAGGGCAATCCGAATGTAGTTTTTGCAATTAAAAAACCGTCCAGTGGACGGTTTTTTAATATGTCTAAGTTGAGCGAAAAAGATTTTTAATGCATCGCAATTATATAACCGACTATTTAATTTGAGCACCTTTCAAGCCATTGATAATGCTGTCATTTATTTCGTTATTCTTATGCCATGACAGCAAAGCCATAACAAGTGCCGCTTTTGCCTCATCTTCGGTCAACTTATTTACATCGCTTATAACGGCATCTTTATCGGATAATGAAATTAAATTTTGAAACTGTTCGTGAGTAAGCATTTTCAATCTCCACAAAGTTATAAAGGTACATTCTTATTCCTCAGAATTAACAATCTTTTCAACATCCTCAACGGACATATTGAGATTTTTAGCAACCTCGCTGATAGACATATTCTTCAGAAGCTGCATAATAAGCTGCTTTTTTTCTTTTTTTGCCCCTCGGGCCTCACCTTGAGCAAAGGATTTATCTCTAAGTTCTTCCATAATCTGACACATACTATCAACTCCTTCGTCACTTTCCTTAAAATATCTTACCCTGTCAGCAAGTATTTCATTCTTCATATTATCGGGGTCTGTGCATCTGAAATCGTGGAACAACGAATCCAGTCTGCTTTCTCCCTTGTATGCTGTGTTTACAAATAATATATGCGACTCATCGCCAAACGAAGCATTGCCAAGCTCTTTTATACATCTGTCAGCAGTGTATATGGAAAGATTTCCTTTCCAGACATCGTTTTCGGTTACAAAGATAACATAGCTTTCTGGAAGCTTTTCGTAATCGTCGCCTGGCTCTGTTATGTACGAATCCATTATACTTGCATTGTATCTTGCCCTTTTCGGCGTAGCCCTGCTGTCGCTGCGCTCCACTTCTATATCATACGCCTTTCCGTTGGAATCTATTGCGTGAATATCCAGCCTGATTGAGCGTCCGTTAAGATTCTTCATTTCCTTTTGTGCAGTTACCGACACCACACTAAGGCTTTGATCGTCAAGAATTTTGCGTATAAGAAATTCCGCACACTCCTTGTCATCGAAAACAACACTCATAAAGGTATCATCAAGAAGGCGAAAACGCTCTATCCTGTTGAGAAAATCGGGATTTCTTTCTATGCGTGCCATAGGTATCACCTCGTCAATTACAGTATATCACTTAAAATAAAAAAAGTCAATATTCATTGCGGTCTAATTAGACTTAGAGCCAAAAAGAAGAACGGTCTTTTGTCAGACCGAGCTTCTTATAGGCTCTGTGTTATTTCCATACCGCCTATACATCGTATCCTGATTGTCTGTTTATCTATAACGCTTATCTTCTCCACCATCTGCCTCACAACTACATCGTCATATTTCGTCAGAACAAATTCCTGTTGTTCAAGTCGTTCCAGCACAGCATTCATCTGCTCGGTATCCTGTTCTGCTGTAGCAGCCTTGGATTTCTCGGTTTCTATGAATTCCCGCAAGGTTTTCATCTCCTCGCTGAATTTCTGTATATCTGCCATCGCCGTCTTACTGCTCTCGGGAGTGGTTGCCAGCCGCAGCAGCGCGTTCATATTGTTAGCAAGCTCATCGAGCCTCTGCTGTGCGGCAAGTACGCTGCCGTTCTTTGTGGGATCAAGCACCTCTGTTATGCTCTCTCGGAGTATTTCCGCCACATCATCCTTGACCTCGCAGAAGTTGTTTATGGCGGTCACTATGGCTTTGTGGAGTACCTCCTCGGATAAAGTGGGAGAGTTATGGCACTTTTTCTTACCATATTGCAAGCGATTTATGCACCGCCACTTTATCTCCTTGAAGCCCTTAGCTGTCCAGATCACTCTGCGGTATGGAGTACCGCACTCTCCGCAGACCAGCAATTCCGTCAGAGCGTATTTGGCACTGTACTTGCCTTGCTCGGTCTTGCAGAATTTCTCGGCTACCTTCCGCTTACTCTTTCGGCGAGCCATTTCTTCCTGCACCCGATTGAATTCTGTTCGGGGGATTATGGGTTCGTGGTGGTTCTTCACGAGGTACATCGGAAGCTCACCATTGTTCTTGCAGCTTTTTTTGGATATGCAGTCGATGGTATATGTTTTCTGCAAGAGGGCGTCGCCTGTATATTTTTCGTTAGTAAGGATATTTTGTATCTTATTGCTTTTCCACAAAGATTTCCCACATTTCGTGGTTATTCCTCTTGAGTTAAGTGAATCTGCAATCTGCTGTAAACTCATTCCTGTAAGATAACTGTGGTATATATCTCTGACGACCTCCGCCTCCTCGGGAACTATCTCAGGCTTGCCGTCTGCACCCTTACGGTAGCCTAGCATTGTATTGTAGTGCATCGGAACTTTACCCTCACGGAAACTCTGACGGATGCCCCGAGCCACATTCTTGCTAATGGATTCGGATTCCGCCTGTGCGAAGCAGCTCATAATCGTCAGTATCATCTCGGTTTCGATTTCGAGGGTGTTTATGTTTTCCTTTTCGAAGATGATTCCGATTCCTATGGCTTTAAGCTCTCTTACATATTTCAGCGTGTCAACAGTATTTCGTGCAAATCGGGATATTGATTTTGTGAGTATGAGGTCAATTTTTCTTTTTCGGCATAAGCGTATCATCTCTATGAACTGGTCACGTTTTTTGTCCTGCGTTCCTGTAATTCCCTCATCAGCAAAAATCTTCACCATTGTCCAATCGGGATTGTTGCCTATTTTTTCGGTGTAATAGCTTATCTGTGCCTCATAGCTGGATTCCTGTTCCTCTTGGTCGGTAGACACTCGGCAGTACGCCGCCACCTTCAGCTTTACAGCAGTCTGCAAGGTTTCTTTGGATTTTGCAGGGATTATAACTACCGACCTCTGCATTGTCGCTTCAAGCATTTGTATCACCTCCGTCATATATCGGTTTTAATGCGGCATATTTCATTTCCGCACAGCTGAATATCTGTTGTATTATTTCTTCCTTATCCGCATCGGGCGTATCAAGCATTCGGGAGATCTCATTGGTTTTCCTCTGAATCTCCTCGGTTGGCTCGTATATGGTGCGGATAGGTCTTTGTTCTGTTCCGGGCGGGGATTCTTTTCTCTCGCCCTTTATGTATCGGGTAGCCTTTATCTGATTGGCTGTATCGAAGTTCTCTTGCGAGATTATGGCGGGATATCCGTTCTCACCGAGGTATCTGCGATTTTCCAGCACTCGGCTGACCATATTCTTGTTCCATACGGGCTTGCAGGCGTTGTATGGTACAGTCATCTGTGCAGCTATGGTTTTCAGCGAGTCACCGCCTATGTATCGGGCGAATATCTGTCGTATCGCCTCCGCCTCGGTATCATTCACAGCATATTCGCCGTTTTTTATGCAGTACCCGAAGGGTATGTTCCTGTTTTTCAGCATATTATCACCGTCCTTTCCTTTGTATAGGCTCGTTAAAGGCTATACCGCCTATAAGCTCGAACCTTATTTCCTTTTCGGAGAGGACGATTATTCTTTCTACTATATCGCTGAATTTCTCCTCATCAAATTCGGCTATCTGCTCGGAGCTTTCCAGTATGGCTATGAGCTTTTTCAGCTTACCGAGCTGTTCCTCGACCTCATCGCTGTTTAATATTGCGTGTAGCTGCTTGTGTAGTTGTACAAGGCTTCGGTCAAGCTCCTGTGAGCGTGAAGTGAAGTACACCGAGTCCAGAACACCTTGTGCATTAAGCTGTGATAGTAGATGGCATTGTGCTTTTTGCTCAGCTATCTCCTTACGGATTTCTGCGACCTGTGTATTAGCAAGCTCACCGATGTCCGACAGCTTTTGCAGTTGGCGGTAGGCTGGGGTGATTATGTCCTGATAGTGGGCGGTGAGTTTGTTGAACATTCTGATGAATGCCAGTTGGAACTGCGTTTCGGGTATCGGCTTTGCTTTGCATAGGTCGGCGGATTTCTGATTATGCACACGACATACCCAATAAATTCTGTCACCGACTATCTTCCTCTTGTATGTCGTACCGCAAAGACCACATATTATCTTCTTGCTGAATGGATATACCTTGCGTTTCTTGGCGTGTGGCGGGAGCTTTCTCTGCTCGATGATTTGCTTTGCCGCCTCGAACTGTTCTTTGCTTATAATTGGCTCATGCGTATCCATCACATAATACTGCGGCTTTTCGCCGTTATTGTATTTCGTTGTGAAGGGGAGAGTGTCGGTTGTGTATTTCTTTTGATACAGCGAATCTCCTATATACCGTTCATTTCGCAGTATGTACATAACCGTTGTGGAGTACCATTGCTTTGCCTTGACGGGGAGAGGTGCGTGTATCTTGTTCAGTTCGTTGGCTATTGCAACCGTTCCCATTCCATCAAGGAAATTCGCATATATCTGCCTTATGACTTTGGCTCTTTTCTTGTCAATCACCAGTCTGCCGTCCTTGAGGTGATATCCGTATGGTGCTGACGGGGTTATGTATGTTCCGTCAGCCATACGCTTATGTACTCCCATACGGCAGTTTTTGGAGATTGATATGGATTCCTCCTGTGCGAACTGGCTGTGTAGTGCCAGCAGCATTTCAGAGCTTAATTCGCCTGTGTCGATATTCTCTTTTTCAAAGTACACTGAGATACCCAGCGTTTTCAACTCTCGCACCGCTTCAAGGCATTCCTTTGTGTTTCGTGCGAAGCGGGATACGGATTTCGTAAGCACACGGTCAATCCTTCCTCTGCGGCAATCCTTCATAAGTCGTAGGAAGTCATCTCGCTTGTCAGCCGATGTACCTGTTATACCCTCATCAGCGTACATATCCACGAATACCGTGTTGATACTGCTGCTCAGCATTTCGGTATAGTAGCGTATCTGTGCATTGTATGAGTTTATCTGATCCTCACTGTCGCTGGATACTCTCGCATACGCCGCAGTCCGTATTATGTCCTCACTGCGGTCACGGGCAGGTATGATTTTGATTTCTGCCATTTGACCACTCCTTTCACACAATACAATACCACAAGGGCTTGGCGATATCTATCACCAAACGCAACGAAAATATCTACGGTTTTTATGCGAATTCCGACTAATGGGAAACAGAGTTCAAACTGCCATTATCCGTCTTTTGACTGTAGCTCGGAGCTTGCACCTCTGATGCTCTGAGACGAGTTTTTCTGCGGCGAGTGTTTCTATAAAGCTGTTGCAAAGATGCAGCTTCAGAACTATTTTTGCGTCCTCGTTCATATATTTTCCCTCCATACTTTTTTAGTTGTATTCTGATTTGAGCCCTACGCTCACACGAATGGCTCTGTTCACAAGCGTCATAAGGAACGGCGGAAGATGTCCTACCTTTTCCTTGAGCCTTTCCTTATCCATAACACGAATCTGCTCGAGCATAACGCTTGAGGTTTCCTGAAGCCCCGTCACACTTGGTGATACTATGACATGGACGGGAAGATAGCTTGATGTGAGCTTTCTTGTGATAGGAGCCACGATAGTTGTGCGGCTGTTGCGGTTTCCTGTGTTGTTCTGAACAATGAGGACAGGACGATTGCCGCCCTCCTCGCTTCCAACGACAGGATTCAAGTCGGCAAAGAACACATCGCCTCGCCTGATTTTCTTTTTACATATAATATTTTCCTTTCGTTTGTTGATGTTATGTATAACTGCCGCAGTTCCGATTTGCAGAGCTGCGGCATATATATTAAATGTTTTAAATCAACCTGTTCTGTGCCGTATTTGTCCCCGACCTCCCCGGCTAAAGCGAAGAGCATTTCTGCTCCCCGAGGGAATATTTCAGACCACCGTTGGCTACAAGCATATAATGCTATACGGTGTCATGGGAATCTCACCCCGATGTGGTTCTCACAAAGCCGCCCCCATTGCGTCAAAGAAAATCCTTTGGAAACACATTCAAATCTCCGCCGTGCAAATCGTAAAGCGTGATTTGCACGGCGTTTCTTTGTGTGTTTCATCAAAGGATTATCTTCTGCTGTGGCTAGGCGGAAGTATCATTATCCCTCTGCATAAATCATGGCGGATCGGCTGCCACACCGATTTTCGGAGCTGCTCTTGTTCGCTCGGAGTTTGAATTGGTTTCTAGAATCATAAAATCAGCTCATAGGCTTCCGACTAAGCGTCGTGCTTGTTCTGTATGAATTCAGCGTTCTGTCGTGGCGGAGTGCTCCTGTCGCTTTAACCTTGCGGCTATACAGAGGAAAGTATCTGAAATACTGCTATTCAATTTTCAAGGAACTGCGAGAAAGATTTTTTACCCCCTCATAATATTTGCCGTTGGGAGAGGGGGTTCTACAACCAAAATTACGAAAAAAATTTAATTATTTGAGAATTTCATATAGTTTGCACAAAATTCTCTGTTTCGCTTTGTTGATATTTTGTTGTGTTTGGTTGTATTCCTGTGCAAGCTCCGTTTCCGTCCTGTCAAAATAAAAAAGCTGGATAATGAGGTTTCTCTCCTCATCATCCAGCTTTGACAAAGCCTGTTCGAGCATTATTTTCTGCGTAACCGACTCATACAAGTCAATGGTCTTATCAGGGAAATCAATTCCAAGCTCCATAAGCCTGTCCAGCGAATCCTCTCTGCTCGGCTTTACTGAAATCCTCTCGTTCTCACAATCAATGAAATATCTCTCCTGCTTTCTGTCCTCCTCGGCATACTTGATTTTGCGGTCGGACTTGGTGATATATTCATATATTTCCCTATTTATGGCGTATGGTGCACCGTTTATGTATATATAGTATTCTTTATTCTCAGACATTTTTGTTCCTCCATACTTAATTTGAATTTCTTAATTTGAAATTACTAAGCATGGAGGAGCTCTAGCTTGATAAAAATTAATAAAATATGCGAAAATATATGCGAAAATATCCTTACAATCGAAGATTGCAAGGGGAATATACCAATTATTGATTCCCTTGCAACATATATATTTCATTATATCTGCAATTTCGCCTTATTAATGAGCGAATCTTTAAATCATATAATATCCCCTATAGAAAAGTCACCGCACACTTATTTGTATACGGTGATTCTCAATATTGATATATTATTTATTTTCTACTCTTTCTGTTGTTCCAGCCTATCGTATTCTGACGCCTTGAAACAAAATTGCGGTAGATACCGTTTTGGCTCATAAGAGTATCGTGGTTACCCTCTTCTGCAATAGTTCCGTCCTTGATGACGAGTATCCTGTCAGCGTTCCTGATGGTACCGAGGCGGTGAGCGATAACAATGAGTGTTTTACCCTCGCATAGCTCGCTGATTGCCTGCTGGATATAGCTTTCATTGTCTGCATCAACGCTTGCAGTCGCTTCGTCAAGAATAACGATGGGAGCGTCCTTTAAGATACAGCGCGCAATTGAAATTCGCTGCTTCTCGCCGCCAGAAAGACTTGCACCGCCCTCTCCCACAACTGTCTGAAAGCCATCGGGGAGTGCCATTATAAAATCGTAACAGCGTGCTTTTTTTGCCGCCTCATAGACCTCGGTTTCGGTAGCGTCAGGCTTGCCCATTATGATGTTGTTATAAATGGTATCCTGAAACAGATACACACGCTGAAATACCATACTGATATTGTCCATAAGCTCTGCCAGTGGCACTTCACGGATATCCGTACCTCTTATTTTTATGTTGCCCGATTTTATATCCCAGAAGCGTGCGATAAGGTTAGCAACAGTGGATTTGCCGCCGCCTGAAGGTCCGACAAGAGCCAGCATATTGTTCTTTTCAAGGGTAAAGCTGACATCGCGGAGAACTTCCTTTTTATCATAGGCAAAGCTCACATTTTCGAACTCTATCTCGTATTTTCCTGTTTCGGGCAGAGAAGCAATGCCGCTGTCATTAAGCTCCGCCTCACGGAATACCTCCTCAATTCTGTCCATACAGCTGTTCATAACGGTAAGTCTTGTGCTCTGTGCATAAAGTGCTTTGAGCGGACTGAACACCTCAAACACGAACAGCATAAGTGCCACAAATCCTGCCGTGTCAAGCAGACCATTGTAATTCAGTACGACAGCAAGCGCCATTACCGCAACGCTTCCGAGGGAGCTTACGAGATTTATGGCTCTCTGCCATGGAGTATGAGCCTCCTCGAAGTGTATCATGACATCGCAGCTTTTCTGAAAGTTATCCGTCAGCTCCCTTGATTTTTCGCCAAGCAGGTTGTAGGTCTTGATGATGCCTATTCCTTCGGTGAAATCAAGCACAGCCTCGGTGAGATTTTCGTTCTGCTGCTGACGATGAAATGAGTCCTCGACAGCCTCATTCTTCATTCCGTTGCCGATAAGGATAAGTATGAATACTACAACCGCTGCAAGCAGTCCTATCCACACATTGAAAAACAACATGAATACAACGAATATCGCAGTTGAGAATATGTAGTTCATAAGGTCGGCAAGGACATTCATACAGTTTTCCTCGATAAAGACCATATCAGAGGAAAGCACGGAGCTTATCTTGCCGATATTGCCCTCGGTGAAATAGCCCATAGGCATTTTACGGAGATGTCTGCCAAGCTCCATTCTCTTTTCGGCAAATACCATAAAACCTGCCGCTGACTGAAGCCTGTCGGTGATGTGGTGAAAGATTATCTGCATTACAAGGCACACCACCATAGCAATTCCAAGACCGATACAAAGGCTCACAGCTGCCTTGCCCGAAACGAATGACATTATTGCAACTGCTGACAACATTATCGGTGCTTTGGCGATAAAGGTCTTGAGAAATGCAAATACCAAAGCAAGCTGAATGTTCTTTTTGTATCCGCCCGAGGTGTTCAGTATTCTTTTAATCAGTGAGATCATACCTTTGCCTCCTTTGACGTTGATACATTCCAGCTTGCACTGCCCTCTGCCGCCTGCCACAGCTTCTGATATTCGGCGCAGCCTTTCAGCAGATTTTCGTGAGTATCGGCTGAAACAAGCTCACCGTTCTTCATTACGCATATCCTGTCTGCACCTGCAATGGAGTGAAGTCTGTGTGCGATAACTATGACCGTTTTATCGGCGATTATCTCGGCAATAGCACGGTTCATCTTTTCCTCGTTTTCAGGGTCCATAAATGCTGTGGCTTCGTCAAGCACTACTATCGGAGCATTTTTCAGAATTGCCCTTGCAAGAGAGATACGCTGACGCTTGCCGCCTGACAGCATTTTGCCGCCATCGCCTGCCATAGTGTGGATACCCTTTTCAAGTCGTGCAAGGAACTCTCCGCACTGCGCTTTTTCAGCCGCCGCTATAACTTCTTCATCAGTAGCATCAGGTTTGCCGAGACGGATATTTTCAAGCAGGCTCATATTGAACAGAAACTGCTCCTGTGAAACATAAGATATCTCATTGTTGAGCGCTTCAATGCTCATCTCACGGATATCCTGACCGCCTACCTTTATACAGCCGTCTGTCACATCATAGAAATGCACCAACAGCTTTGCAAGAGTGGATTTTCCGCTGCCTGATTCACCCACGAGTGCAACAAGCTGTCCTTCCTTTGCGTCAAAAGAAACTCCGTGCAGTACTTCGGTCTCCTCATAAGAAAAGCGTACATTTTCAAAGCTTATAGAGTGGTCTTTTCCACTGAATTGTGCATCTGTCTGCTGTAATGGCTCGTTCACCATAAGCGCTTCAAGCTGACCTATCTTGTAGCTTACAACAGGAAGCGTTGGAGCAAAGCTTAGCGCGCGGAGCAGAGGAGTTCCCACAGCAAAGCTCATACACAAGGTCAGAACGAGGTCAGGCAATTCAGACCAGCCCTGTATTACAAAAAATGCTCCCACAGGCAGTAAGAACAGCGCTATGCAAGGCAGAACGCTGTTATATACAGCCATCCAAGGCCAGCAGACCTTATACCACGCAAGGGTGAAATCACGGTAGCTTTTTATGTCGGTTTCAAAGCGTTCGTAGGATTCGCCGTCACGATTGAAGACCTTAACGACCTCCATACCGTTGATGTACTCAACGATGGTGTTGTTCATCTTCTGTGCAGAGCTGTAATATGCGCCCATCTGACCTGTACCTGCTTTATACATCATACTCATAGCAAGCATTCCCAGAGGGAGTGCAAGCAGAGCCAGCAGTGCGAGCTTCCAGTCTACCACAAACATACCGACCATCAGTATTACGGGAATTGCAACATTTGCAAAGCCCTCGGGCATAGCGTGAGCGAGAACGAGCTCCAGTGCTTCAACGTCCTCGACGAACATTTTTTTTATTGTTCCCGTACCCTTTTCCTGAATAACACCGAGGGGCATTTTTTCAAGCTTGCTTTGCAATGATGCACGAAGATTTTTCAGCGTATTGAATGCGCTAATATGGGAGAAAACAAGTCCCTTTACATATAAAACGGAATAAAGTATCACACAGACAGCTATGACCGCAATGCGCCATATTATGCCAACTGCCTCTATCTCTCCATAGCCAAGCGCAGGACAGATAAGCTGATACATGAACAGATACGGCAGAGCGTTTACCGCCACTGCAAGGAACAGAATTACCATTGCCTTGTAGGTCGTTTTACGGTATTCGCCTGTGTATTCAAGTACTTTTTTGAACAAAGCCAAGGCTCCTTTCAATAAGGTTAAGGGCACATAGTCATGTTATGCGCCCTTAACGAGTTTAAATTACTTCATATCAATGCTTGCAACATCAACATACTGGCTGTCGTAACCGTAGGTGTAGCCTGCTACCTTGTCAGCATTAAATGCAAATGTCTCGTGAGTAAAGCTCAGCGGAACAGCAAGGTGTTCATCGGCGATAGTTGTGAGAACTACCTCGTATATCTCCTCAACTCTTGCAAGGTCGGCGGTGCTGTCTACTTCTGTGAGAAGCTCCTGACCGATAAAGGGAGCATACTGTGCGAAAACAGGGTCAGCAGAGCTGTTGGGATTGATGTTAGTGATAACTGTGCTGGGGTCGTAAGCACCGCCTGTGGTCTTCCAGAGAGCGATGTTGTAAGTGCCTGCCATAACATCTCCGTACCAGGTCATCATATCTCCGCCCTTTGCAGTTACGGAGAAGCCAACCGCTTCAAGCTGTGCCTTTACCGCAAGAACAGCATTCTCTACTGCTGTCAGGTCGTTTGTGTAGGTCAGCACGATCTCAAGCTTTGCGCCGTCCTTTTCACGGATGCCGTCGCCGTCAGAGTCGATCCAGCCTGCACCTTCAAGAAGTGACTTTGCCTTTTCGATGTCGGTCGCATAAGCTGCAGTTTCAACATCGCAGTAGGGACGGTCTGTGGGAAGCAGAGTTTCAGCCGCACTCTCAATGCCGTTGAATATAGCTGTTTCAAGTGCCTGCTGGTCAACAGCGTAAGCAACAGCCGCTCTTACATCGGCATTATCAAAGGGAGCAACGCCCATATTAAAGCCGAGAAGTCTTGTGAGAGTTGAGCCCTCCGCAACAGATGTGCCGTAAGCACTGTCGCCCTTGAGAGAATCAAAGGAGTCATAACCAAGTCGGGAAGCACCGATGATTCCGTCTATCTCACCGTTTCTGAGAGCGAGCACCTTGGAGTCGTTCTCAGGAATCACCTTGATGCTGAAGGAATCGACCTCGGGAGCCTCGCCCCAGTAGTTGGGATTGCGAACGAATGTATATGTAGTTCCGTCATAATCGCCTGCGTACATATAAGGGCCTGTACCATTTGTTGCAGCGGCAAGAATGGAATAAGCATTTTCATCGCCGCCTTCAAAGGCCTTGGGATTTACGATAGCGAGCGGGCAGGACATTGACAGGTCGTTGAGCGCCGCATAGTAGGGAGTGGAGAGAGTCATAACAAATGTGCTGTCATCGGGCGCATCCATAGACGCAATAAGCGCAGTAAGTCTGCCGTAGGTGCCGTTGTACATTCCGAGGTTTGTGATCGATGCCTGAACACTCTGCTTTACCATAGGCGCAGTGAGAACTGTACCGTCAGAGAACTTAACACCCTCACGTATCTTGAATGTGTAGGTAAGACCGTCCTCGCTTATCGTCCAGCTTTCCGCAAGAGAGCCTACAAGCTCGCCCTCGGGAGTGTACTTAACGAGAGTATCATAGAAGTTGTGCGTCCAGTAGATGATGCCATAGTTTGTAGTGTTGGAGGGAGTTACGACAGGGTAGAAGCCCGATTCAAAATCCCAGTTTTCGGTCAGTGTGATGGTCTTGGGAGCATCGCTTTCGGAATTTGTACTGCTCTCGTTTTCTGTCTTACCGCTGCAAGCCGCAAGGCTGAGGCAGAGTGCCGCTGCTGTAAGTGCAGCCATGATTCTTTTTGTTTTCATAGTTGTCCTCCTGATTATGTGTTTGTATTATTACGCATTTCTGCGCTATTGACTATTTCGGGAAGCATGGCTGCCGCAAGTGTTTTTGAATACGGATGAGTAAGGCAGTCGGGGCTTCCGCTGCATGGAGTATCCTCTACTATCTCTCCGTCCTTCATTACGATGATACGGCTTGCCATATAAAGCGCCACATCCATATCATGAGTAATAAACAGCATTGTACAGCCGTTTTCCTCATGTATTCTTTTCAGCAGGTTGAGAATGCTCTTTCGCAGGATAACATCAAGTCCGCTTATTGCCTCATCGAATATGAGTATCTCGGGGTCAACGGCGAGCGCTCTCGCAATACAAACCCTTTTCTGCTGACCGCCTGACAATTCATGTGGCTTGCGTGTGAGGATATCCTCCGAAAGCTCCATCTGACTGATAAGCTCAGATATACGGCGTTTTTCTTCGCTGCAGCTCATTTTGCAGAGATTGCGGACAGGCTCTGCTATGCAGTCGTAGACAGTAAATTGCGGGTCAAGCGCACTTTTTCCATCCTGCAAAACAAGCTGTACTTTTCTGAACAGCTCCTTCCGCTTTTTTGCGTTAGAGCAGGCTAACTCCTCGCCGTTAAAAAAGACCTTTCCGCTTGTTGCAGGGATAAGCCCTGTGATTATCTGCGTGAGCGTGGATTTTCCGCTTCCCGATTCACCTACAATGGCACAGAATTCGCCGTCCTCAACGGTAAAGCTGACATTATTAAGAGCGTTCAGCTTATCCTGTTTTTTGTCACGTGAGGAGTAGGTCTTTGTGATATTCTGTACGGTCAGCTTCATTGTGATACCTCCCCGATATTTGCAGTAAGTACACTGGCTTCGATAAGGCTTTTGGTGTAGCTGTGCTTTGGCGCAGACAGTATTTCAAAGGCTTTGCCTGTTTCGATTATCTCGCCCTCGTTCATGATAAGCATATCTCCGCCAAGCTGTACAGCCGCCGCAAAATCATGAGTGACCATAAGCACTGCCGTGCCGCTTTCACGGAGCTTTGCAAAAGCCTCGATAGTCTCGTTCCTGTGTACTACATCAAGCGCAGTGGTCGGCTCGTCTGCAATAACAAGCCTTGCGTTTACCATAAGCACCATTGCAATAAGCACTCGCTGGAGCATACCTCCCGAAAGCTCAAACGGATAGCTGTGATAAACTCG
Source organism: uncultured Ruminococcus sp. (assembly GCA_964435155.1). GTDB lineage: Bacteria > Bacillota > Clostridia > Oscillospirales > Ruminococcaceae > CAG-115. Next base: position 20,670 of record CAYSYF010000027.1, read on the forward strand.
TTCAGCCTCGTCAAGGCCCGCTTTTTTCAGCGCATCCAGTACGGTATTTTTGCGCTCCGCTTTCGGAATATCGCTATGCAGCGACAAAGTTTCAAGCATCTGCTTTCCTATTCTCATTGACGGGTCAAAGGCTGTCATAGGGTTTTGGGGAATAAAGGCTATCTCGCCGCCGTAAAGCCTGCGTTTTTCTTTTGAAGAGAGCGTCAGCAGATCAGTGCCATTATAGAGTATTTCGCCCGAAACGCTGAATTTCTTCGGGTCAAGAAGTCCCATCGTACAGTGACAGGTCATAGTCTTTCCACAGCCTGACTGACCGAGAATGATAAGAGAACTGCTGTCCTCTACTGAAAAGCATATCTTTTTTACCACGGTTCGCTTTTCTTTTTTTATAGCTATTTCAAGGTCTTTTATTTCAAGCAGTTTCATCATAACGCATCCTCGCCTGACATAAGAATATCTCTCACAGCCTCGCCGAAAAGGTTGAAGCCTGCCGCCGTTATTAGTATGCACACGCCCGGATATACAAGCATCTCGGGGTGATTGTAGATACACGTACTTGCGTCCTTCAGCATTGCGCCCCATTCGGATGTACCAGCAGGAAGTCCGAGACCGAGAAATGCAAATGTAGATATCATCAGTATCGTTGTGGCAATGCTTGTGGTGATGAACACGATAAACTGCGGCATGATGTTCGGTATCAGGTGACGGAAAACGAGCTTCATTCTGCCGCACCCCGATATCCTTGCAGCAAGGATATAGTCCTTGCCCATCTCAACCTGTGCGTAGGCTCTTACCATTCGTGTAAACCACGCCCACATTCCTACAATTATCGCAATCACGATATTTACAAAGCCGTCGCCGAGCATCCCGATTATCGCAATACCAACAACTAGTTGAGGTAACGATATAAATGTATCGCAGATAAAGTCAAGAGCCGTATTCATGACCTTTCCGCCGCAGACGCTGAGCGTTCCTAAAACAAGTCCGATGACCGATAATATCGCAAGTATAGGCAGGCTTACACCCATAGAATATCTTGCACCGTACAGCAGGCGGGACAGAACGCATCGTCCGAGGGCGTCATTGCCCATGGGAAATTCCTCGCTTGCCTCTCCGAATTTAAGCATTACATTTACTGCCTCGGGGTCGTTCGGTGCAAGAACAGGAGCAAACATCGCAGTTATCAGAACAACTGTTATCAGGATAAGTCCGATGACAGCCTGCGGTGCTTTCAGTATTTTAGTTATCATTGCTTTCACTCACCATCCATGGGCATAAAAGCCTGTTAATAATATCACCTATGAAATTTGCTGTGATGAAAACTGCGGCTATTATCACAACACAGGTAGCCGTAGAGGTGGAATCTGCCGCAAGCACCGCACTTATCATATACGAGCCTATACCCTCTATCGAGAACACTGCCTCCATTACAGCACTTCCCGCGATAAGAGAACCAAGGTACTGACAGAACACCGTTACAATAGGCGGAAGGGAATTACGTACAACATGGCAGATAAGTATCCTTGCCGAAGAAAGACCTCTTGCCTTTGCGTAACGCACATAGTCGCAGGAAAGCTCCGACAGCAGCGAGGAACGGAAAAGTCTGATAATTCCGCATATCGTTGGGATAGACAGCGCCAGCGACGGCAGTATGTAGCCCTTGATACCTTGTTCCGGAAGAACAGTGAACCATTTCATCTGCACCGCAAATACAATAAGCAGCATAAATCCAAGCCAGAATGTAGGTATGCACATTCCGAAGACCGTCACCCCTCTTGTGAGGTGGTCAAAGACGCTGTTCTTAAACCTTGCACACAGCAATGCAAGCGGTACTGACAGAACGACCGTCCACAAAAGCGACATTCCCACAAGAGCCGCTGTTATAGGAAAAAACTCTGCTATATCCTCCGAAATAGGACGGTATGAGGTTATAGACAAGCCGAAATCTCCTGTAAAAAACCCCGACATCCATCTGAAATATCGCTCCAAAAGACTGCCGTCAAGTCCCATTTCAACACGAACCTGCTCGATGATCTCGGGAGTTGCATTGAGATCACCTCGTCTTGCGATAGCTTCCGCAGGGTCTTTGCCTGAAAATGCGATGAGCAGAAAGCTCAGAATACTTACTCCTATCAGAACGGGAATAAATGATATCGCACGCTTTATGATATATCTTTTCATGATCCGCCTTTCAGTTAGATTATACTAACTTACATTGTAAGAAAAAAGCCTTTCGGCTGAAAAAACAAAATGGGTATGAACTATTGCCCATACCCTTAAATTATACTATGCGATCTCGCGATTTTCTACTCCGAATAAGCTTATTTTTACTCCGATTTTTCAGAGCGATCACAGCTTTCACAGTGCTTGCAAGTGTTCCTCTTACGATATTCGAGAGGGCATTCGTTCATAACTGCACGGAATGCAGCGGAGAATTTACTGGCATTATCATAGCCTATTTCAGAAGCAATTTCACCAATGCTTTTATCCTCTTTGGAAATGATAAGCTGAGCCGCATATTTCATTTTCTCGCTGCGTATAAAGCTTGCGGGTGTTGTTCCGTAAATAGATTTAAAACAGCATTGCAGACTTGTTTTTGATATACCGAACATACCGCAAAGCTCGTCAACGGTGACCTTTTTGGCGGGGTTCTGAGAAAGGTAGCTGTAAACCGCTTCCGTCGCTTTTGTGACAGCGGAAGAATAATATTCAACAGGCTTTGTTTCTCCGATATGCGCTGAAATAAGCTCCAGCAGTTCAAGCACCTTTGTTATCCTGAATGACTGACTGCTGTTGGCAAGCTCGTTGTAAAAGCCCTCGGCAAGATGCCACACATCGGATTTGTGTGCAAACAATGTGACGGGGTCGGTGGTGTTCTTAATTCTCTCCGATGAGAGCCAATCCACATCTGCCCATACGGTGTTTTTTCGTATCCATTCAAGCGCCTTTTCTATCTCGATTATTATAGTGAAGCCCTCGAAAACTCCTGTGGGGCATTGCGAATCCACTATCATTGACCTGCCGGGGTCGTTGATGACGATATCGCCCTCACCGATGAAAAAAGCACTGCCGTTATTCAGCGTTACCTGAAAACATCCCTCTCTGCAATAGTTCAGCGAGATAAACCCCTCCATCGGTGCGATCTGCTGATAACAGCTTTTCATGCGCAGAGAGTTGTAGGAAAGCGTTATTCCCAAAAAGGTCTCAAGACAACGCATACTGCCCTCGCCCGTTTCATTTTTTATTACCATAACAGATGATTTATCTGTATCTACCTGTTCCTTGAAGGAATATCCCTGAAACGCAGGGTCACTCATCAGGATCATCATATCACCGTCCATACAGCGTTAGTTGTTACTAACTATTATAATGATGAACGGTCATTTTGTCAAGTGCTTCGACGCTGTATGAAGTTAAGCCGAGAATATCAATCTCATCGGCAGATATTTTTAGTCAGTTAGGATTGACAAACTGCAAAATATATGATATAATGACCAACGAAACTAATTTAGTCATTTATTTCAAGGAGGTATTATGCCAAAGATATTTTCCGAAACAGACAGAGAAAACATACGCTTGAAGCTGCTGAAAAACGGCAGAAAGCTGCTTGAAGCGAAGCGCTGTAAGGATATCTCAGTTGCTGAGATCGCCGCAGATGCAGGAATTGCAAAGGGGACATTCTACAATTTTTTCTCATCAAAGGAGCTGTATTTTTATGAAATCATGCTGCTTATCCGTGATGAAAACCGCAAAGAAATACTCGCCCTTGCGGAAAATCCATCTTACGAAGCACTTTACGAAACGATGTACAGGCGCTATACGGAGGTCAAGACCATCTACGATTACTTTGAGCCTGACGAGCTGAAAATGATATTCCGTACCCTCCCCGAAAAGGAACAGGAGTCTGATGAAAACAGCACCGAGCTTGCAAATCACCTTATTTCTGTCTGTACGGACGATGAGAATATAAAGGCGGAGGTCGTGGTAAATCTCATGAACATCGCCGCCTCTGCCTCGGCAAACCGCCGTTTTCTCATTGAGGAGTATTACTGCGAGACCATTTCTGTACTCGCAAGAGCAATAGCAGATTATATTTACGGAGGAAACAAAAATGACGCTTGAAGAGTTTTACAAGACCTATCCGCAGCAGACTATGAAGATAAACGGTGTTGATTTCAGATACCGATATCACAAAAACGAGAACGCAAAGGCGACCCTTGTACTGCTGACAGGCGGAATAGGGCTTTCAGATCTATTCTATAATCATTTTGACCGATTTGCGCAGGATTTTTCGGTTATTACCTTTGATTATCTCATGGAATACTCGACTATGGGAGGGCTTGCAGACGCCGCTTGTGAGCTATTCCGAAAGCTTGATGTAAAGGTGTGGCTTGTGGGACAATCCCTCGGCGGTGCGGCGGCGCAGATATTCACAAAGCGCAATCCCGACTGCATTGAGGGTCTGGTTTTATCCAACACCTGCCCTATCGTAAACCGCGGCGGTGCGGGAGAATATTTCGAGGGAATGAAAAAACGTCAGATGAAATCCCGCAGACTTATCCGCTTTATCCCTTGGGGAATTGCAAAAAAGGCTATGATGAAGGCAATCGATAAAAAGGTGGAAAAGCTGCCACCCGAGGGTCGCGAAGAATTTGCGCAACTGGCACAGGTAATGTTTACAATGCTGACAAAAAAGTACGAGCTGCACATGATAGATATGCTGCTTGACTGCGGAAATTATTTCAATATGGAAAAGAAGGATTTCGCACAGCTTCGTGACAGGGTGTTGCTTATCCTCTCCGACGATGACGAGACCTTCAGCGATGACTGCCGCAAGGAGCTTTGCGAGCTTATGACCGAGCCTACCGTCATAAACGATATGGGCGGCGGACACCTCGGTGCACTTATGCAGATAGAGGAATACGCAAAGACCGTCACCGATTACATCATGACAAGAAGCTAAAAAGAAAAGGAGATAAATTATGTTGATGACATTTTCAATTTTAGGAATGATAGGCGGAATACTCTGTGCTATCGGGGATATTCTTTTCGATCTTAAGGGCAAGGGCAATCAAAAAACAGGACCGGGAGGAAACGTTGATACCAACTGGATAAAGATGGCTGATTGGCGGTTTATTGCGTCAATTATATGTGCGTTTTTCGGTGATATTTTCGTCATGCTTGGAATTTATTCTCTCGGTATGCAGATCGCTGAAACGAATACTACACTCGGCTATGTAACGGCAATCGTCGGCTGTGCGGGAACTGTGGGCGGTGTTCTTGTCCACACATCACTGTGTATTCAGCCGCTCCTCTACAAAAGACTTATGGAGGCAGGCCACCCCGAGCTTGTGGACATCGTGCTGAAAACCTTTTACAAGGCGATAGCATTCCCTTTTTTCTTCGGCTACATAATTCTTATGACCCCTTGTGTCACCTCGGTTATTGCAATTCTGACAGGTTGTCTTGATGTGCCTAAATGGTTTGTACTGCTTAATTCAATTGTTTTTCTGATAATCGGCATAACATTCAGAAAGATCAACCCGAAGCTGTTTCAGGATCTGCCCGGTATTATAATGCCGAGCATGGGTCTTGCGATGCTGGGACTTATCGGTATTGTAAATCTGATATAAAAGGAAGATCGGGCAGGTGAGCTTATCACTTGCCCGATTTTTTAGTATGCTGTTTTATTATTCTATCGACAGAATTAAACCTTCCAGCCGATAGCAAGCTCTCTTGAATATACAAATCTCTTATAAATTCCGTCCTGCTGCATAAGCTGTTCATGAGTGCCCTGCTCGGCTATCCTGCCCTTGTCGATAACGAGGATATTATCAGCGTTGCGCACAGTCTTGAGCCTATGCGCTATCATGAGTATGGTTTTTTCCTTGGTGAGAGCTTCGATGGCTTCTGTAAGCTCCTTTTCGTTCTCGGGGTCAACATTTGCGGTCGCCTCATCGAGAATAATGATAGGAGCATTCTTCATTATCGCCCTTGCTATGGAAATGCGCTGCTTTTCGCCACCCGAGAGCGACGCACCGCCCTCACCGATGATTGTATCATAGCCATTCGGGAGCGACATTATGAAATCGTGACAGCAAGCCTTTTTGGCAGCCTCTGTTACCTGTTCCATAGAAGCCTCGGGCTGACCGAAACGGATATTGTTGGCGATAGTATCGCTGAAAAGATACACATTCTGGAATACAAAGCTGAAATTCTTCATCAGGCTGTCCATGCTGTATTCACGCACATCAGTACCGCCCAGCTTTACGCATCCTCCGTCAACGTCCCAGAAACGGGAGATGAGATGGCAGAGAGTGGTCTTTCCTCCGCCTGACGGACCTACAATCGCAGTGGTCGTCTTTTCGGGGATATGCACCGATATATTGTCGATTATCCTGCGCTTTTCGTAGGAGAAATCCACATTCTCCACATCAATATCAAAAGACTCAGGCTGAATATCCTTTCCGTCAATGTCGATGGTAGGCAGGTCGAGTATCGCCTGTGCCTTTTCAGTAGCAATCTCCACATTTTTAAGCAAAGAGGTGAATGCTCCGCCTGTTTCGAGTGCAGAAAACAGTATAAATGAGCTTATCACCATCACTACGGCGTTAAGCAGCGGCATACTTCCCGTCAGACAAAAATACACCGACAATGCGGATATCACAACGCCTGTAATCTTAGTGATAAAGCCCTGTGCAGTGATAAAGGGAATAAAAGTGAACTCCATTTTGGTATTGACAGCAGCATTATCGTCGATAGCCTTACCCAGTGCCTTGCTCTTTTCTCCTGCGAGGTTGTATGCCTTTACCTCTGCGATACCGTGAATATATTCCAGCACCTTTTCAACAAGCCGTCTGTCGCTTTCGTCCTTTACAGGAGCAACTGATTTTGCCCTTTTCTGCATAAGTCCTGTCACAAGGATATACAGCGCTATTCCGACAATAGCCGTAAGACCTATGCGGATATCAAAACAGCATATCATTATCGTGATAACCGCAGTAACGACAAAGCCGTGGGTTGACAGCATTACAACTCTTGTTGCAACATCTGAAAGCTGTTCCATGGTATTTGTTGCAACAGAAGTAATATAGCCTAAGCTGTTATTGTTGAAATATCCCATGGGGAGATATTTCAGATGCTCTGCTATCTCAATACGCTTATTCGCACAAGTAGAGTATCCTGCCTCTGTCTGGAGCATGGTAGTTTTACAGCTGATAGCCGTGTTTCCTATAATGCTTATAAGCATTATCCCAAGGGACAAAAGAATGTGCGTGACCGTCATATCTCCGCTGATAATGCCGTGTGCCGCAACTGCTATTGCAGGTATCTTCAGTGCCTCAAATATCGCCTTTATAACACCGAGCACGATGGAGAGATAAAATTTCTTCTTGTTTTTCTCACCGCAGAAATCGAAAAATCTTTTCAGAGTTTTAAACATTTTCCGCACCTCCTCTGTCCTTAGCAGAAATATGAGCCTGCCACATCTTTGCGTACAAGCCGTTCATTGAGAGCAGCTCGCTGTGCGTACCGCCTGAGTTTATCCAGCCGTCCTCGATAACATATATCTTATCGCTGTCAGTGATAGTTGACAGCCTGTGTGCAATAACGATAAGTGTTTTGTTCTTTACCAGTCTTGCAACCGACGCCTGTATTATCGCCTCGTTTTCGGGGTCAGTGTAGGCTGTCGCTTCGTCAAGTATTACGATAGGAGCATTTTTCAGCATTGCTCTTGCGATGGAGATGCGCTGTCTTTCGCCGCCCGAGAGATGTCCTCCCGCACCGCCGACTACTGTGTCATAGCCGTTTTCAAGCCCCGTAATGAACTCGTGGCAGCCGCACTGCTTTGCGGCATTGATGACCTCCGTATCGGAAGCTCCTGCCTTTCCCATGCGGATATTCTCCATTATCGTGGTATCAAAAAGGAAGTTATCCTGTGAAACATAAGCAACACGGCTGTTGTAATCCTCCATGCTCATATCCCGTATGTCCGTACCGCCTATCGAAATGCTGCCGTCCTTTACATCCCACAGCGACGCTATCAGCTTTGCTATAGTGGATTTTCCGCTTCCCGATGGCCCTACAAGTGCGGTTACAGTGCCCTCATTTATCTCCATATCAATGCCGTGGAGCACCTCTTTTTCGTGGTAGCCAAAGGTCACTCCTTTGAGCGATATATCATTATTTTCCGGCTGAGACTTGCTGTTTTCAGGGCGGATAAGCTCCTCCTGTGTGAGAATATCTGTGACCTCTCCGATGATAGTGCCTACCTTTGCAATATCGTCCATATATCCGCCGACGGTAATGAGCGAAGCAAGAAGTCCTACCGACAGAATTATCGTCTGCACGAAAACATCAGCAGCAATCATTCCGTTGCTGAATAATATTCCTCCGACAGGAAGAACAGTAAGCATTGTCGCAGGAAGCGCCGTCATAGCAAGGGTCTGCGGAACTATACATCTTCTCATCCACTCAATGTAACAGTCTGCACCTTCCCTTGCGGCGACAACGAACTTGTCATACGAGCTCTGCGCCTTGCCGAACGCCTTGATGACTTCAATTCCGTTTATGTATTCAACAGCGGTGTCATTAAGCGCCTTTGTCTTGACGATGGTGTTGCCGTAACTTTTCTCATAGCCTATCATCATAACGGAAAACGCAATGATACCAATAGGGACTGTTCCGAGAGTTGCCAACGCCATTCGCCAGTCAAGCACAAACAGATAAACGAGTAATCCGACAGGCACAAGCAGATTTGATGTGAACTCGGGCACAACGTGCGCCATTGTAGTTTCAATGCTGTCTATACGCTCTACGATGACATTCTTCAGCGCTCCCGAGGGAGTGTCAAGCACATAGCCGAGCGGCAGCTTCGACAGCTTCTCGCATATCCGCCTGCGGATATTTCCAAGCACTGTAAAGGTCGCCTTGTGAGAGATAGACGTAGATATGGCATGAAACAGCGATTTCCCGAGCCACAGCGCAGCTATTATCAGCAGCGGAGTGAGATACGCTCCGAATTCACCTATGCCGGAAAGCAGCTTTTTAACTATATCTCCCATCAGGAAGTACGGCAGTATTCCGCATACAACACCCAGTATCGCCATAATAACGCTTAACAGCATCATTGGTCGGTGCTTGTCTGCAAACTCCCATATCCACGACAGGGCAGACCTCTTTTTTTCTTTGTTCAAAACACATCTCTCCTTTAGTTAATGATTTTGGTTAGTGTTAACTAACCTTATAAATGCAAAAATTTCAGAGCAAAGCCCTGAAATCTTCGTTACATATTATAAAGGCTTTTCCATGCAAGATGGAAAAACTTATAGATGAAAGCAAACTGTTCTTTTGCTTCCTCTTTAGGTATACTATGCCGAATTATCTCCAGCATAGCCTCTACATAAGCGGTTGCGGCAAGATGATACTGCACATCGGATATCTCTGCGCGAGGAAGACCTTCAGCGTCCATAGCCGCCATCATCTCTTTTGAGGTATCCTCCTCCATTTTAATGAGGATATCTGCAAAGTTTTCGTATTTTGTCCCTTTTGAGCATACAACCAGCAGACGGAATTCGTCAAAATACTTGTATATCAGGTCGAGCATAGGTTTAAACCATATGTTGTCATCATCATCAAAATGCGTAGTGGTATGATCTGTATGTATCTCATTTTTTATCGCTGACATACTTCTTTCACACAGCTTGTTGAACTCGTCCCAGGCAGGCTTTACAAGAGCCTCAAACATAGCTTCCTTGCTTGCGTAGTGGCGATACACCGCCGCAGGAGTTATTCCACACTGCCTTGCGATATTGTTGAGCGAGGCCTTTTCAAAGCCTTTTTCCAGAAATTCCGCACGCATACATTCATACAACTTTGCGTGGGTGGCTGTCTTATCCTTTGGCATATATACTCCCTATAGTGAATAGTATTAACTTATTTGTTAGTATAGCATAACTTAATTTATTTGTCAAGATGTTTTTTAATATCTTTTTTTGAACTTCTTTATTATGCAACCTTACTATTGACAAAATTGTTTCAATGGTTTAAAATAAGTTAGGAATTACTAACTTAAACAAAAGGAGGATAGTCATTATGATACTTGTAATTGAAATCGCCGTGTTGTGTGCTTTATTCAGCATTATTATAATACTCGGCACAAAGAAAGATCCGCTTGGTGGTCTGCATAATCTCCCGAAAGCAATTCAGGAGCGAGTTTCGGAGTTGCCCGAATACAAAAACAGAAATATACAGGTTGTCTCTGCTAAAAAGCGAATCCTGAAAAAACTGCCTGCACTTGTAATTCTTGCTTTCGTATTCTGTGCAATGATTTATGGTGCAGGCGCAAGGACATTCCTGCAAGGATTTTTGTACACCTTAATTCTTTGGACAGTAATAAAGCTGT
>CAYSYF010000028.1:0-30569 GCA_964435155.1 uncultured Ruminococcus sp.
AGATGGCACTGCAAAATCTGGCGGCAATCAATGCCACCACTGTTCAGTGCGAACGCATGGACGAAATATTATCCCATGATATACAGACAGGCAGCGAGGAGCTTAGCAACAAGGGCTTTGATATCGAATTTGCAAATGTGGCATTCTCGTATAATGATGATGAAAAGATACTCAATGATGTAAGCTTTGTGGCAAAGCAGGGCGAAGTGACCGCACTCATCGGTCCGTCAGGCGGCGGCAAGACCACCATTTCAAGGCTTGCGGCAAGATTCTGGGATATCAACAGGGGTAAAATAACTGTCGGCGGTATGGACGTATCAAAGACAGACCCAGAAAAGCTGATGTCGCTTTACTCTATCGTATTTCAGGATGTTACACTGTTCAACAATACTGTTATGGAAAATATCCGCATCGGTAAAAAGGACGCTACGGACGAAGAGGTCATTGCAGCAGCTGAAGCAGCACACTGCAGCGAATTTATAAAGAAGCTTGAAAACGGTTATGACACTATGATCGGTGAAAACGGCTGCGAGCTGTCGGGCGGCGAAAGACAGAGGATATCTATTGCCAGAGCGTTTTTGAAAAACTCACCCATCATACTTCTTGATGAAGCGACCGCTTCTCTGGATGTGGATAATGAGACCGTTATTCAGGAATCCTTGTCAAGGCTGATAAAGGACAAGACAGTGCTTATCATCGCCCACAGAATGAGGACCATCGCAAATGCAGATAAGATCGTGGTTTTAAAAGATGGTATTGTTGCGGAACAGGGCACTCCCGAAGAGCTGAACAATAAAAACGGCATTTACAGAAAAATGTTTGAGCTTCAGCTAAAAAGCAGTGAATGGAAGATGACATAATTAATAAAGCGGAAAGATGATATATCAGGTTCGGTATGGTAGATCAGAAATTCCTTTGTCCAAGTTAAATATCATTTCGAAATTCTGTTATCAGCACCTTTATTTCACCTTAGGTGACCTGTTACGAGTCCCTCTCCTGACTCTCTCATCCCCAAGTTCATCTCTGTACTCAACAGGATCGGGCGCAGCTGGAGGGTATCTCGTTATAATCGCAGCTTCAAGCTCTCTCTTATCTGCGTAATGCACCTTTCGTGCGGATTGCTCGGGTATTTCGTAATACTTCTTATCAAAGCGAATTCCCCATTGCAGGAACAGCTTGAGCCTCGTTCTCATCGGGTGACAGCCCGTTTTCATCACTACGAAGTGACCTTTCGGCATAGATTTCAGCTCGTCCACCGTCATCAGAGGTCGCTCTATCATCTGCAGAGACTTGCTGCCGCCGTCAGCTCTTGCACTCTTGGTGACAGAGCCGCTTAATATTGTCTGCTTTCCGAGATTACGGGACATCTCCTCCGCCGTCTTGGAGTTCGGAGCGAACGAGCCGAACAGGGTGCATTGGCAGTTGTCCACGATTATCTCACAGCCCTCTCTGCCGTAGGTTTTCTCGAACTGCGCCAGCGACTGGATTATCGCAACGATGGATATCTTTCGTGAACGAGAGGCGGAGAAAATCATCTCCAGGCTGTCTATCTTCGGGAGTGTACCGATCTCGTCCGCATAGAACATCACTCTCTTATCAAGCGAGTTGTCGCCAGACAACTTACTGCCCTTTTCATCGGCAACGGTCAGCATTTCTCTGTATAGCTGTTGGAAGATGAGGGATATGAGGAAGTGCTTGGTAGCGTCCTCCTCGGGAAGTACGAGATATATAGCAGATTTGCTGTTGCAGAATTCTTCCACATCAATCGAGGTATCAAAGCAGAGTATCTGTTCAAGCTCACTATCCAAAAACGCATTAAGCCTAGATAATGCCGTTGACATAACGCTTGCCATAGCCTGCTCGGATGAGTTAAGAGCTGCACCTGCGAACCACCTTGCCTTATGCTCGGAGGGGAGCAGCTCTATCAGCCGCTGAAACTGCGTATGACCTTTTCCGTTTGATGGAGCAAGCAGGTCCTGAATCAGCTTGAACACGCTTATTATGTGCCGTTTTTCGGGCGGACAGAATTCAGCTACAAGAAGTATCACTGCGGTTATGAGTCCCTCAGCGCATTCGTAGAAGAATGCGTTTTGTCCCATATTGGATATATTTCCGTCTGCCGAGATTATGGTCTTGGCAGTTATTTTTGCAAACTTTTCCGCTTTCGCCTTGAATTCCAGCTTATTGTCTTGTCATAAAAATCCCTCCTATGGTTTCTATTATACCATAGGAGGGTTCTTTTTGTCATTGTCTGTTTTTACTGGTTCAGTTCAAAATTCGGGGGTTATTACTTTGCGTATAATTATAAGTGTATCAAAGTTGATACAATTCAAAAATAATTTGACACCCAAACTGACAACCTTAATCGGTGTAATTTGGTGTATTTTCGCATATTTTCGCGACATTTGGAAAAATAAGGGGCAAAAGAATAACCTCGATAAATCGCATGGTTATGCGGTCTAACGAGGTTTCTTTTATGGAGCTGGGAATGGGACTCGAACCCACGACCTACGCATTACGAATGCGTTGCTCTACCAACTGAGCTATACCAGCGAAGCCTTGTAAAAACTGCTTGCAAAATATATTATTATATGTTATACTGAAAATATATTCGCAGCTTTGCGTTTCTTTAAGAATAACAAAACTATTATAATATTTTTTGAGCGTTTTGTCAAGTATAAAAAGAGGAGTTTTTGTAAAATGGGCAGAAAAATTGCGAGGGGTATCGGCACAGCCGTTTGTGTGCTGCTGTTCGTCCTTTGTGCGTTTATGATAATAGTGTCGGCGGTGTTCGGGTCAAGCGGACTTGTGGGCGCTTTCGGCTACAATATGTTTTTGTGCGAGCATTCTGATTTCGAGGGGCTGGGCAGCGGCGCAGCCGTTATCGTGGAGCAGTGCGAGCCTTATGACCTCACCGAGGGCAACCTTATCCTCTACACCGTTTCGGACGATGAGGAGAACGAGGCGCAGTCCGAGCCTGTACTTGCTTACCTTGAAGCTATCTCAATGAGCGACGGCGTGTATACCCTCACAGTGTCCGACGCTGACGGCAATGAAAGCAATATCAGCGAGCGTCTGCTTGTGGGAAAGGCAGGCTGGAGCAGCGATATCCTTGGTCGACTTATCAGCTTCGTCACATCGCCGTGGGGCGTTTGCGTTATGGCTGTGCTTCCTTGCCTTGCTCTTATAATCTACGCGGTGCTTAAGGGCGTAATTGATGAGCGTCCGCTGCCCGAGGTAACTCCGCAGCGTAAAAATTCCGAGCCTGAGGAGAAAGCCTCTGCCGCTACGCTCGGAGTGAAGTCCGACGGCAATGCGCAGTATTCGCGTGCGACGGGCGGAAAGTCCGCACAGACGGCAGACAGCGTGCTGTTTACCTACAATAGCACAAAGAAAAGATCTCCTGCGGCAATGAAGCCCTCGGCGGCTGCGGCAGAGCTTAAAAAGACCTCTCCCGCTGCGATGAAGCCTGAGAGCGCCGAAAAGAGCGTTTCCGACAAGCTTTCGGCGGAGTTCACTAAGCCAAAACCCAAGGCTGCTTCCGAGGGTGCTGTGCCAAGCTCTGTTGCGGCAAAGCGCTATCTTGAAACCGCAACTGCGGCTCAGAAAAAGGCTCCTGCTACCACTGCACCAAAGTCGGTGGAGGCTGCGGCAAAGCTTAATGACGCCACTGCGGAGATACCGCAGATACCCAAAAAGAAAAAGTCCGACGCTTTCTTTGCGCAGTCCAACGCTCCGCAGATAGGCAGAAAGGCTGATCCGCGAAACCGTGCGGTGATAGAGCTGGAGGACGCGCTTGCTTCAGCGCATGAGAAGAACGCGCCCTCAAAGAAGAATACCGAGCTGACAAGCAAGCGCAGCGCCGATATACTGGCAGCGAAATCGCGTGACGAGCTTATCTTGGAGGACGACGACAGCCGCGACAGAAACCGCTACGACGTCGATGATATCCTCGCGGGACTTGACCGCAGACGCAGATGATGAGAAAAGCAATTTCAATAGCGGCACTTATCGCAGTGCCGCTTGTTGCGATATCAGGGATAGTTTTTTTTGGCGGCAAGCGTTGGGATATTGCGGCGGTGCTTGCGGCATTTCTGTGCTGTGTTCCGTTTTTCCTGAGCTTTGAGCGACGCGCTCCCATGGCTAGGGAAGTGGTGCTGATCGCTGTAATGACCGCATTTTCGGTGGCAGGCAGATTTGTTTTTGCGGCGATCCCGTTCTTCAAGCCCGTAACGGCAATAGTGGTGATGACCGCGATGTATTTCGGACCGCAGGCAGGCTTTATGACAGGCGCGATGTCTGCGCTTATCTCAAATATCTATTTCGGGCAGGGCGCTTGGACGGTATTTCAGATGTTCTGCTGGGGAATGATAGGCTTTATCGCAGGGCTGCTGAACAAACGCGGTCTGCTGGAAAAGCCGCTTCCGCTTTGTGTATACGGAGTTTTTGCGGGCGCACTGTACTCGGTAGTGATGGACGTGTGGACGGTATTTTCGGCGGACGGCACGTTCAATTTTGAGCGCTGGGCAGCAGCGCTTGTTACGGCGCTTCCTGTGACGATATCCTACTGCGTTTCAAACGCTGTTTTCCTGATTATACTGCGAAAGCCGTTGGGGCGCAAGCTGAAACGGCTAAAGACGAAATTCGGCGTTTTCTGCGAAAATGAACCGCTCAAAGCTGCGAAAGCATGAAAAGGCATTGATTTTTGTGCGGTTTCGTGATAAAATAAGGCTTAGAAAAATAAATGAAAGGCATATATCATGGCTAAACATTACACACTAAACACAAAAAAGAAGAACGAGGCAGACCGCTTTTCCGTAAAATGCGGACTTTTCCACCGTTACATAAGCACTAAGGGCGCGGGTATAGCAGTGCTGATACTGGAGCTGTTATCGCTTGTGCTGACCTCGATATTCTCTATCTGCATAGGCATTTTCGGAGCGTCGTTTATGGCTTCGCAGTATGCGACCGACTTTGCAAATCTGACAGACGCGACGGCTTATGTGCTGAAGATCGCAAATCTTGTTATCACAGGCAATTACCTGTGGCTTGCAGCCTCGATAATCTACGTTGTGGGAACGCTGGTGCTGGTGCTGGGCTTTTCCAAGATAACGTGCCTTATCCACGGCGCAGCTACTGTATGCCTGATGATAGGCTACAACATGATAATGGAGGCTAACGAGCTGTACGGAACACAGGCTGACCCAGGCTCTATCATGCTGCCGAATATCTTTATTTTCATCATTACTGTTGTAATAGCGCTGCTTGTGAATTTCCCCAAGTGGCTTGAGAAAAAGCACGAGCGCGACAACGCTGTTGCGCCGTCCATACTTTCCGACGAGGAGGACTGACCATGGCTTCTATCATTTCCGAGGATATCCGCTTCCATCTTAAAACAAAAGCGGGCGATGTGGGAAGATATGTTATTCTCCCGGGTGACCCCGGCAGAGTTCCGAAGATCGCGGCAAAGCTTGACAATGCCGAGCTTATCGCGTCGAACCGCGAGTATACCACCTATACAGGCTATCTTGACGGCGTAAAGGTCAGCGTATGCTCCACAGGTATCGGCGGAGCCTCGGCTGCAATCGCTGTGGAGGAGCTTATCATGTGCGGCGCTGATACCTTTATAAGAGTAGGCACCAGCGGCGGCATGGACTTAAAGGTTTCGGGCGGCGATCTTGTGGTTGCCTCGGCGGCTATCCGCAGCGAGGGAACAAGCTATGAGTACCTCCCCGATCACTATCCTGCGGCTGCTACATTTGAAGTAGTGAGAGCGCTGAAGGACGCAGGTGACGAGCTTTCCACAAATGAGGACGGCAACCGCTGCCATGTCGGAGTAGTCCACAGCAAGGATAATTTCTACGGCGAGATAGACCCCTCCACAACAGGCGTTGCGCACAAGCTTTCCACGGCATGGGACGCTTATGTTAAGTGCGGCTGCCTTACCTCCGAGATGGAGGCTGCGGCTATCTTTTCGGTGGCTCAGGTGAGAGGAGTTCGCGCAGGTGTGGTGCTTACCGCGCTTTGGAATGTTGAGCGCTCCAATGCAGGGCTTCCCGACAAGAAGTGCGAGAGTAGCGAGAGGGCTATACAGTGCGCGGTGAACGCGATAAGAAAGCTTATTGAGCTGGATAAGGCATAAAAAAGGGCGGTTTTAGAGCGTTTGCCATATAGAAGTTTTTAATCCCGCCGTTTTACAACTGCGGGATTAACTGTTTCTTAATAAAAGGCGGGAATTGCCCAAAGGGGCTTCCCTTTGCCGCCCGTTTGTATGAGGTGAAGATGGACTATACTATCAGAGAATTGCGCAAAGACGAGTGCGCTGTCCTTGACGATTTTCTGTACGAGGCAATATTTATCCCCGAGGGAGTTGAGCCTCCGCCGAGGGAGATAATATATCAGCCTGAACTACAGGTGTATGTCGAGAGCTTCGGTGAAAGTAAGCACGACAACTGCCTTGTTGCCGAAGCAAACGGCAGAATAGTCGGTGCGGCATGGACGAGGATAATGCGAGATTACGGTCATATCGACGATGAAACGCCGTCCTTTGCGATATCGCTTTATAAAGAGTATCGCGGTCTTGGTATAGGCACTGCGCTTATGCAGGGAATGCTCACGCTGCTGAAGGATAAGGGCTACAAGCAGGCGTCGCTTGCTGTACAGAAAGCGAACTATGCTGTTCGGCTTTATGAAAAGGTCGGCTTTGAAACGATCGACGAGAATGACGAGGAATTTATCATGTTGTGCAGGCTGTAAGCCTACGCTCCCTGCCTTTTCGCCATTCTGCGCCAGTTGAAAAAGCCGTACATATCGTTTATAAAGAACATCACAAAGCACAGCACCATCGGGAGATACGACAGGTCCTCCAGCGTTGCCAGCACCCAAAGCACTATCAGCACGATGTCATTGAGCGCGTAGGCTATCGCGTAGTAAGGGCTTCTGAGCAAGGTCAGCCACGAGGCTACAAAGCTTGTTGTTATGGAAAGCGTGCTGAACAAAAGATTTGCGTTTCCCAGCAGATGCAGTACATAGCCCAGTATCGCGGTGACCGCGGCAGCGGCAAGCGCCATTATGGCTATCTGCCTTGCTGTAATGCGGCTGACAGCGACCTCTTTAGTGCCTTTGTAGGGGTTCTTTATCCATGCGATGGTAGTCATTATTGCTATCGGGGCGGTCATGCAAAGGTAGGTTATCATCTCGCCGTAGTAGCTGAAAAAGAACGAGATGATGCCGTAAAACGCCGCAAACGCCACTGTCAGTACTTGTCCAAGCACATAGCCCTTTGCGACGAAGATCAGAGCGGTCACACCTATTAGCGAAGCTATCAGCGTCAGCGCGTCACCACCGCCCGAAAATGCAAAGGATAC
The DNA here is from genome assembly GCA_964435155.1 of uncultured Ruminococcus sp. GTDB lineage: Bacteria > Bacillota > Clostridia > Oscillospirales > Ruminococcaceae > CAG-115. Next base: position 7,368 of record CAYSYF010000028.1, read on the forward strand.
TATTATTACAGCCGCGGACGCTAACCACAATATGCGCTCGAATGCGGTAAGGTCGCGGAATTGCTCAAAGAATTTCATCTGATCCTCCAAAAAAATAAGCACCCGTTTCGGTGCAGCTTCAAAGACCTAACGCTGCACAAACGAATGCATTCGCAATCTACTACCCGATGGCAGTTTTATCAACAAACATATTATAATACGAATAAATCAAAAAGTCAATAGCAAAATGAAAGTGAGATATTTATGTTCGGTACAGTTTTATTCGATCTTGACGGAACGCTTACAAATCCCTACATGGGCATAACGAACGGCGTTATCTATGCGCTGGAAAAGCTGGGCAGGGAAGTGCCGCCGCGTGAGAGCCTTAAAAGCTTCATCGGACCGCCGCTGTATGACGAGTTCCGCAGAAGATTCGGCATGGGCGACGAGGAGGCAAAGGAGGCTGTGCGGCTGTACCGCGTGTATTATCCTGAAAAAGGCTTATATGAAAATGAGCTTATCGACGGAGTGGAGGAGCTTTTAAAGGCGCTCAGAGCGCAGGGAAAGCGTATCTGCCTTGCGACCTCAAAGCCCGAGCCGTTTGCGAGGAAGATATTGGAGTATTTCGGTATTGACGGATATTTTGACCTTGTAGGAGGTGCAACGCTTGACGGCAGTATAGGTACAAAGACCGAGGTGCTGCGTCATGTGCTGGATAAGACGGGCGCAGATGTCGATGATTGCGTGCTTGTGGGCGACCGAATGCATGATATAATCGGCGCTCACGAGGTGGGAATGAAGTGTATTGCGGTGCTGGTAGGCTTCGGTGACAGGGAGGAATTTGCGGAATACGGCGCGGACTATGTCTGCGAAACGCTTTGCGATGTTCTGAAATTAGTCTGAATAAAAACGATACGTTTGCAGATAATACAACTGCGGCGGTCATGGCATAACGCTGTGACCGCTTTTATTATTTATTATAGTTTATAATGAAAGGAAGTTCGTATTATGGGAACTGAATTTGCAAACAAGCACATCGGCTGTACTGTAAAGAACTGCGAATACCACTGTGTAAGCGATAACTACTGCTCTCTCGACCGTATCGAGGTAGGCACTCACGAATGTGATCCCTCTAAGAAGCAGTGCACAGACTGTATGTCCTTTAAGGAAAAGTGCTGCTGATACCGCCTCGCCGCAACGACGATATAGCTGAGGCTGAGGAGCAGCAGTGGAACGAGCTTCCCGCAAGGACTTTGTCTGCGATGATAACAGCGCAGAGAATGAACGGCTTTTTCTACTTCTGAATGCTCCTCGGGCAGGCGAAAATGTCATAACAGCGATAGCTGCTCCCGTCTTATGGCGGGAGCGATCTTTTTTCTCTGAAGCAGCAGCGCTTCAAAATATGGACGGATCGTGGCGTAATAGCACAATATATAGTGATTTTGACCGAAATACTTGCTTTTGAGCGGTGCGGTGCTTGTGTTGGTTGTGCAAACTGCACAAAAACATGAACAAAACTTCTCAACATATTTCAATCAAAACTCTTTATGTAGCACTTGCAAAAATTTGAAAACCGTTGTATACTTTAAGAGTGGGGAAAAGTGGTGAGATTTTCACTAAAGTGGGGAGAAAATCCACTGAAGATCCATAAAAATAATAAAAACCACATTTCCACATCTTATTTGGGAAAATATCAAATCTACGGAAATCGTCGTCTGAGGAGGACGACAGCAGGGCGAAAGCCTTGCACGCTGAAAGACTTTCACGGGGACTATGAGAATGGAAGGGGGGAAAGAAATGTACGGCGAGTTTGAACATACTATAGACAGCAAGGGACGCATGAACTTCCCTGCAAAGCTGCGAGAAGCGCTCGGCGATCATTTCTTCGTTTCCAAGACCATAGGTGAAAAGTGTCTGACAGTACACACTGAGCAAAGCTGGAACTCCATCAGGGAGAGCTTAAAGGGAAAGCCCTCCAAGGTTGCGCTGCCTATTGAACGTTTTCTGTTCGGCGGTGCGTGCGAGGTAGAGCCTGACAAGCAGGGCAGAATTGCCATTGCGGCGTCGCTTCGCGCTTATGCAGAGCTTACATCTGAGGTAGTGGTGGTCGGAATGGACGACCGCGCCGAGATATGGGACAAGGCTCTGTGGATCGAATACAACAGCAGGATCTCTGCTGATGATATTGCTGCGTTTGCAGAGGAGATCGGTCTGTAATGGAGTTTTCACACATTTCGGTTTTGCTTAAAGAAACGGTTGACGGTGCGTTTTCAGACCCAAAGGGCGTTTACGCAGACCTCACCACAGGCGGAGGCGGTCACAGCTTAGAGCTTGCAAAAAGGCTCGACGGCGGACGGCTGATCTGCTTCGATCAGGACGCGGAGGCACTTGCGGCCGCTGGGGAGCGGTTAAAGGGCTATCCTGTGACCTTTGTAAAGAGAAATTTCTGCGAGCTTAATGCGGCTCTTTCGGAGCTTGGCATCGCGGAGCTTGACGGTATTATTGCTGATCTCGGCGTATCGTCGCATCAGCTAGATACGGCTGAAAGGGGATTTTCGTTCCATAATGACGCGCCGCTTGATATGCGTATGAGCGGAGAGGGGTTCTCGGCTCGCGATCTTGTGAACGAATATGGGGAGGAAGAGATCTCCCGAATACTCTTCGCTTACGGCGAGGAGAAATTCGCACGAAAGATAGCATCGGGCATAGTGAACGCAAGGCTTGTATCGCCGATAGAAACAACGGGCGAGCTTGCCGAGATAATAAAAAAGAGCGTTCCCGCAGCCTACCGCAGGGAGAAAAATCCCTGCCGAAAGACCTTTCAGGCGATCCGAATTGAAGTAAATAAGGAGCTTGACGTGCTTGAAACAGCACTTTCCGACGGCTTTGACAGACTTAAGGTCGGCGGTAAGATGTCGGTCATCACTTTCCACTCGTTGGAGGACAGGATAGTGAAGAACCGCTTCAAGGAGTTCTGCACGGGCTGTACCTGCCCGCCTGAATTTCCTGTGTGCGTCTGCGGAAAGCAGCCCCGCGGTCAGCTTGTCGGCAAAAAGCCGATAACCGCGTCCGAGGAGGAGCTTAAGGTAAACAACCGCAGCAGAAGCGCAAAGCTCAGAATTATAGAAAAGATAAGATAAATTACAGGATACAAACACAAACGGAACACAAAGGAGGGTAATCTGATGCAGATTCCCGGAAGCTACAACACAAATCTTGCGTATGACCTTTCCAGATTTGACGTACAGGAGCAGGAAAAGCACAATGCCCGCCGCCGCGTGGAGCAGGAAAAGGCTAAGCAGGAGATAAGAATGAACAGCCGCTCTGTTTCAAGAAGCGGTTCAAGAGTTAAGGTGATTCTTGCGGCGAGCGCAGTTTTTGCGGCTCTTTGCATTGTAAATATCCAGTATACCGCTGCCGACGACTGGTCCAGAAAGGTGACTGATCAGCAGGAGCTGCTTACAGCGGCTCAGGAGGAGAATTCCCTTTTGCAGAGCAGACTTGACTCCAAGGTGAACATCAGCTACATTGAGGAGTTTGCGACATCTGAGCTTGGCATGGCTAAGGTAACTAACTCGCAGATACAGTACCTCAGCGTAAACACCGAGGCGCTTATCGAGGTTGATGCTGACGGCGACGACTCGCTTTTCGGCGGCGTAAGCGGCTGGTTCGGCGATATGATGGAATACATCGGTCTGTAATGGCATAATATAGGGGTGAACAAGCCCTTTGATCTGCCGGCAGTCGACATTACGGAGCAAGGTCGGTTAGTAATAAACGGCTTTGCTCTTTTCCTGTTTTTTGGCAGTATCGATAACGCCGCTCGACTCGGGCATTATCGCTCCCGCCGATGGCACTTGATACATTACCGCTTGATCATCGCGGTATCGATAAGCTCTATGGCGAGCATAACGGCTATATTGGCGCGAAGATTTATCTGAATACCCCCTACATGGGCTTTGGAGGAACAATGAATTTTTTATCTAAGGTATGGCAGGGTCTCAAGAGCTGGGATCAGAAAGAGGGCGAAAAGCAGCGCATCATGAAATCAAGCACTAAGCAGATCATAGTGCTTGTGTTCATTTGCCTGGTATCGCTTTATGTGGGATTTTTCCTGCTGAAATACTCGGTGCTGGACGGCGACAAGTGGAGAGTGCTTGCGAATGAGCAGCAGATGTCCTCTGTTACTATCAAGGCAAGCCGCGGCTCGATACTTGATACAAACGGTACGGTGCTTGCACAGAGCTCCACTGTATGGGACGTAATAATCTCGCCGCAGGATATTGCAGAGGCTAACGAGAAGGCTTACGACGCATATCTTGAGGACAAGGCGGAGGCAGAAAAGAAGGGTGAAACGGTCGAGGCTTATGTTGATCGCGCGAAGCTTATCTGCAAGAAGCTTTCCGAGGTGCTTGAGGTTGATTATGACAAGCTGATGACCGCTACCGAAAACCTTAGCAGCCAGTATTATGTTGTAAAGCGTAAGGTTGAAAAGCCCGAGGTGAACGAGATAAACGTGTTCCTTGCCGAAAACGGTATCGATGGCGACAGCGTTTTCATGGAGGAGACCTCAAAGCGCTACTACCCCAACGAGTCGCTTGCTGCAAACATCATCGGCTTCACGAACTTTGACGGCGAGGGTGTTTACGGACTTGAAGCGTACTATGACGACTATCTGAGCGGCACGGACGGCAAGGCTGTATACGCAAAGGACGCTTACGGACGCGAGATGGCGTACACGAGCGACGCGTACTTTTCGGCGGAGGACGGCTATGACATAGTGCTGACCATTGATGAGGTGCTTCAGCATTACTTGGAGAAAAATCTTGAGCTGTGCGTATCTCAGCACGGCATAGTAAACCGCGCGTGCGGTATAATCATGGACTGCAACACAGGCGCGATCCTTGCAATGTCCACAGCGCCGAGCTACGACCTCAACAATCCGTCTACTTTGTACAGCGAATATGATCTTCAGACTTTGGAGGAGCTTATTGCTTCGGACGCTCCGCAGGAGGAGATAGATGCGCTTGAAGCGAAATACCGCGAGCAGCAGTGGAAGAACAAGGCTACAACCGAGCTTTACTACCCCGGCTCGGTATTCAAGACCATCACCTGTGCGGCGGCACTTGAGGAAGAAGTCGTTTCGATGAATTCCACATTTACCTGTTGGGGTTACGCAGATGTTTCGGGTACTGAGATAAGCTGCCATGTAAGCTACGGTCACGGCGAGCTTACGCTTCAGGACGCTGTCACAAAATCCTGCAACCCCTCGTTTATCGCGATAGGTCAGGCACTCGGCGTTCAGAAGTTCAGCCATTATCTTGAAGCGTTCGGATTTACGGAGCGCACGGGAATAGACCTTCCCGGCGAGTCCCGAAGCCTTTTCATCTCCGAGGATATGATGGGTCCTGTCGAGCTTGCGTCCTCTGCTTTCGGACAGACGAACAAGGTTACTCCCATTCAGATGGCGACAGCGTTCTGCGCGGTGGTAAACGGCGGCTATCTTGTAACTCCCTATGTCGTTGACAAGATAATCGACAGCGACGGAAACGTTGTTGAAACTACACAGGTTCAGATAAAGCGTCAGGTAATTTCGGAAGAAACATCGGCGCAGATGAGGACTATCCTTGAAAACGTTGTTGAAACAAACGGCGGCAGCAATGCATACATAAACGGCTATCGTATCGGCGGAAAGTCGGGTACGACAGAGCGCATCGACGAATACAACGCGGCAGGCGGCGAGGCGGCAGGCGCGACTATGACCTATGTTCCGTCCTTTGCGGCGTTTGCTCCTGCGGACGATCCGCAGATAGTAATGCTGGTTATGGCTGATACTCCCACAGGAACACAGTACTACGGCTCGGCTGTTGCGGCTCCCGTGGTTTCCGCCACCTTCAAGGAGGGTCTGCCGCACCTCGGCATCTATCCCACCTACACGGCTGAGGAGCTTGCGAAGATGGACGCAGCAGTGCCGTATGTTCTTGGCTATCAGGCACAGCGTGCGGAGTCCGCGCTTGCGGCACAGGGCTTTGAGGTGCGCATTATCGGTGATACTTCCACAAGCGCTACCGTAACCACGCAGATACCGGGCGCTGCGACGAGCATACCGAAGGGCAGCACGGTCGTGCTGTACCTCGGAGATTCGGCAAATTACGAGCTTGAAAGCGCCGTTGTACCGAATGTTATCGGCATGACGGTAGAGCAGGCGAACGAGGCGATAACCAACGCAGGCTTCAATATCAAGATATCGGGCGGCGCTGCCGAAAACTCAGACGCTATTGCAACGATGCAGTCGATATCGGGCGGTGTTGAGGCTTATCAGGGCAACGTTATCGAGGTAACGTTCCAAGTAAATTCACGAGAGGGCTAATTATGACTTTAGCGCAGCTTTTCAGCGGTATCGCGGATATTTCCGCGGAAATAGCGGACACCGAGGTGCTTGGTGTTACCTCGGATACGCGCGAGGTGGAACAGGGCTTTGTTTTCGTATGTATAAAGGGACTTAGCTTTGACGGTCACGCAAAAGCCGAGGAAATGCTGAAAAAGGGCGCTGCTGCGGTGGTAACTCAGCAAAGACTGGGTCTTTCACGTGAGATCAATGTTGAAAACTCGCGCAGACTGTATCCCGAGCTGCTGTCGCGCTTTTGCGGCAGACCTACGGAAAAGCTTGCGCTGTGCGCTGTGACAGGCACTAACGGGAAGTCTACGATAGTAAATCTCTGCGCGGGAATAGTGCGCAGCTTCGGTGAGCAGGTAGGCGTTATCGGAACGCTCGGCACGGACACGGGAAAGGGGCTTCGGTACACGCATGGCGGACCACCCACAACTCCCGAGCCGCGGAGATTGTATTCGCTGTTTGCCGAGATGGCGGAGATAGGCACGAAATACTGCTTTATCGAGGCAAGCTCTCAGGCGTTGGCTCAGTACCGCTTTGCGGCGGAGAAATTCGCGGCAGGCGCGTTTATAAATCTCACGCAGGATCATCTTGATTATCACGGTACGATGGAGGATTACTACATTGCAAAGCGTTCGCTGTTTGATATGTGCGGCGCGGCTGTGATAAACATTGATGACGAGTACGGCGTGCGCACCGCGGAATACTGCCGCGAGAATGGCATAGAGTATGTCACGACGAGCGTTTACGGCGAGGCTGACTTCTATACCGAGCAGGTAAATATGACTGCCTCGGGTGCGGAGTTTTTCCTTACAGACAAGGCTGCGCAGAAAACGTATCCCGTTCGCATTTCACTTACGGGTCTGTATAATGTCAGCAACGCGATACAGGCGGCTGTTATGTGCAGCACACTCGGCTTTCCGCTGTGGAAATGCCTTGAAGCGCTCGAAAAGATACAGGGCGTAGGCGGCAGGCTTGAAAAGCTGTATGACGGCGAATACACGATAATACGCGACTACGCACACACTCCCGATGGGCTTGAAAAGCTGCTCTCCACATTAAAGCCGCTCGCAAAGGGCAGGCTCGTGGTGCTGTTTGGCTCGGCTGGTGAGCGTGACCGCACAAAGCGCCCGATGATGGGCAGAATATGCGCTGACTACGGCGACTATCTGATAGTCACCTCCGACAATCCTGCGCACGAGGATCCGCAGACTATCATCGACGAGGTAAAGGGCGGTATCCCCGAGGGAACGGAGTTTGCGGAGTTTGTTGACCGCGGTGAGGCGCTGAACTACGCTATGGATATGCTGGAAAAGGACGATCTGCTGATACTCTGCGGCAAGGGTCATGAGGATTACCAGATAATCGGTGATGAGTATGTCCGCTTCGACGAGAAGGAGCTCGTCACAAACTACCTTAAGGAAAAGGGAATGATCTGATGTTTACAGTAAATGAGATAGCAAACGCAGTCGGCGGTAAGCTCTTCGGTGACGGAAATGCGGTCGTTACGGGAGTTTCCACCGATACGCGCACGATAGAAAACGGCTGCCTTTACGTTGCGGTAAAGGGCGAACGCTTTGACGGCAATGATTTTATCGCGGACGCCGCTGAAAAGGGTGCGGCTGCGGTAATTTCCGACAGAGCCGAGGGCGCCGGCAGCTATGCTGTTCCTGTCATCTTAGCCGAGGACAGCCGCGCGGCTCAGTTAAGGCTTGCGAGATACCACCGCGAGAAATTCGCTGTAAAGCTCTGCGGAGTTACGGGCAGCGTAGGAAAGACCTCTACCAAGGACATGATATACGCGGTGCTTTCGGCAGGCTTTGACACGCTCAAGACCGAGGGCAACTTCAATAACGATATCGGACTTCCGAGAACGCTGTTCCGCCTTAGTGAGAATTACGGCGCGGCGGTCATAGAAATGGGAATGTCTGACCTCGGTGAGATAAGCGTGCTTTCGGAGGCGGCGGCTCCCGACTGTACGGTGATAACAAATATCGGCTATTGCCATATTGAAAATCTCAAAACGCGAGAGAATATCCTGAAGGCAAAGCTTGAGATCCTTGACGGTGCGAGAGAAAATGCTCCGCTTATAGTATGCGGTGATGACGAATATCTGCGCGGTGTTGAAATTCCCGACAGGCGCGTTATACGCTATGGTATCGGTGAAAACTGCGATGTAAGAGCAGAGGATATCGAGCATTTGGAGGACGGCGAGAGATTCACGCTTGTTGCAGGAAAAGAGCGGTATTCCGCGCAGCTCCCGATAAGTGGCGAGCATCATATATTAAATGCGCTTGCGGCTTTCTGCGTTGGCAGGGAGTTCGGCATGAGCGCAGAGGCGATAGTTCCCGCATTCATGAACTACGAAGCCTCGGGCATGAGGCAGAAAACCGAGCAGTGCGGCGGCGTAACGCTTATCCTTGACTGCTACAACGCAAGCCCGACTTCCATGAAGACCTCGCTTTCGGTGCTGAAAAGCAGAAATACCGAGGGCAGAAAAATAGCGGTGCTTGGCGATATGCTGGAGCTTGGCGCTATGTCTAAGGAGCTGCACGCAATGGTTGCGGATTATGTAACGGACAGCGCGGACGTGTGCTTTCTGTATGGCGGCGAGATGGCTGCCTGCGCTGAAAAGCTGTCAGAGCAGGGCTTTGAGGTGTATCATGATACCGAGAAGGAAAGGCTCGCTGAGCAGCTTAAAGCGTTCGTCAAGGACGGCGATGTGCTGCTGTTCAAGGGCAGCCGCGGCATGAAGATGGAAGAGATCGCCGAAAAAATCAAGTAAAAAGAGGACAACACAATGATATGGACTAATGTACTGGCGGCACTTGCTGCGTTTCTTATAACATGGCTGGCGGGAATTTGGTTTATCCCGATGCTCCACAAGCTGAAATACGGACAGACTATCCTTGATATCGGTCCGAAGTGGCACAAGGAGAAAAAACAGGGCACTCCCACGATGGGCGGCATCATGTTCATCATAGCGGTGCTGCTGAGCTTTGTTGTCGGTATCATTATCCACTATTTCACAAATATCGCAAGCCCCGTTGCGGTGCAGGAGGTCATTCGCTCCTCGGCAGGCTTCATGCTTGCGCTTATGATGGGCTTTATGGGCTTTCTTGACGACTTTATCAAGGTCAAGAAAAAGCAGAACGAGGGTCTGTCCGTTATCCAGAAAACTATACTTCAGGTGCTGATAATCGCAGCGTATTTTGCAACTCTGTATTTGAGCGGCGACACAAGCACTGTAATAACATTCCCCTGGGGCTGGCAGTGGGACATGGGTCTGCTGTACTATCCCGTTATGGGTGTTGTGGTTTACTACATTGTAAACGCTGTAAATCTTACCGATGGCATTGACGGACTTTGCTCCTGTGTGACCGTAGTTTACATGGCGGCTTTCGCAGTCATTTCCTCTGTTGTCGGAGCATTCGGACATACGCTGCTCGCACTGTGCGTTGCGGGCGGCTGTATCGGCTTTCTTATGTGGAATTTTCCGCCTGCAAAGGTATTCATGGGCGATACAGGCTCGATGTTCCTCGGCGGCGCTGTGTGCGCGCTGGGAATAGGCTGCAATGCCGAGGTGCTCATGATAATCGCGGCGCTCGTGTACATCATGGAGGCGCTGTCCGTTGTCATTCAGGTAACTGTATTCAAGATAACAAAGAAGATAAACCACACCACTGAGGGCAAGCGTCTGTTCAAGATGACGCCTATCCACCACCATTTTGAGCTCAGCAAGTGGAGCGAGATAAAGATAGATGTCGTGTTCTCGCTTGTAGCCGCAATTTGCGGCGGCGGCGCGGTAGCGCTTGCTTTTCTGATGTTTTGATCACTATCCCTTATTGGAGGTACTATGGCTGCTTCAACAGTAAAAAAAGGCACGGCAAGACCTGCCGCAAAGCCGGTTGCGAAAAGACCTGCACCGCAGCGGAACACTGCGCCGAAGGCGAAGGCTGCTCCTAAGCCTGCGGCTGCTAAAAAGAGGGTCAAAAAGGAAAAGGACCCTAACCGAATAGGCTTCTTTTACGGCAAGGGCAGCATAGATGTGCCGATGCTTGTTATAACGGTAGCGCTGCTGGTGCTGGGTATAACGATGATGTTCTCTGCAAGCCATGCGCTGTCCTATCGTGACAACGACGGCGACTCGTACAGCTATGCAGTGAGCCAGATGACCTTCGCGGGTGCAGGGCTTGTGCTGATGTTTATTATCAGCTTTGTTGACTACCGTCTGCTTCGTAAGGAGTTCAAGATCAGACCATTCGGTAAGGAGATAACATTCACATTCTCGCATATCGCACTTGCTGTCGGACTGTTTTTGACTTTCCTTGTTATTCCGTTCGGTGTAAGTAACACAGAGAACGGCCCCCGCCGCTGGCTGCCGTTTTTCGGTCGAACCTTCCAGCCGTCGGACGTTCTTAAATTCGCCATAATAATATTCTTCGCCTATTACATAGCTAAGAACTACAAGAAGATGCGCTACACCTTTACAGGACTTGTAAAGCCTGCGATACTGCTTGTAGTGGTGACATGGCTCATGATGGAGCAGCCGCATCTTTCGGGTCTGCTCATCATGCTGGTAATTGCGGCTTCGCTGCTGTTTATCGGCGGCGTAAACATGAAGACTGTCATAATAATCGGCGGTGTTGCTGTGGCTTTGCTTGTAGTAGTTGTCATGGCAAGCGAGTTTACATACTTTGCCGACCGTATCAGGTATACGTTCGATCCGCTTGCGGACATCGACGATAAGACTTATCAGAACTATCAGGCGGTGCTTGCTATCGGCTCGGGCGGTATGTGGGGCGTTGGCTTCGGCAATTCCTCGCAGAAGTACTACTATCTCCCCGACGCTGAGAACGACTTCGTTTTCGCTATCCTGTGCGAGGAGTTCGGCTTTGTCGGCGGTGCGCTGGTAGTTATCCTGTTTATGATATTTGTATTCAGAGGCTTCTATATTGCGAGAAAATCCGAGGATCGCTTCGGTATGCTGCTTGCAACGGGAATAACGCTTCAGGTAGGCATTCAGGCGCTGCTGAATATCGGCGTAAACTGCTGCTGTATCCCGAATACGGGTATCTCAATGCCGTTCTTCAGCTACGGCGGTACGGCGCTGGTTATCCAGCTTGCCGAGGTGGGACTGCTGATGTCGGTTTCACGAAGAGCAAAACTGAATTAAATGAGTATAAGGTGGTAAATAAAATGAAGGCTGTTTTTGCCGCAGGCGGTACTGCGGGTCACATAAATCCTGCGCTTGCTATCGCAGACAAGATGAAGTCGCTTTTCCCTGAGACCGAGATACTTTTCATCGGTACGCCGAATGGGCTTGAAGCAAGGCTTGTAAAAAAAGCAGGCTACGAGTTCAGAGGCGTTGAGATGGCAGGCTTTCAGAGGAGCATTTCGATAAAGAGCGTCGGAAAGAACGTAAAGGCACTGTATTATTATCTCATATCTGCGAAAAGGCAGGTAAAGAAGATATTAAAGGAATTTCAGCCCGATATCGTCATCGGCACAGGCGGCTATGTAACGGGTACTGTGCTTACACAGGCGGTTTCGCTCGGAATCAAGACGGTAACTCACGAGAGCAACTCTTATCCCGGAATGGCTACAAAGATGCTTGCAAAGAAGGCAGACAAGGTGCTGCTTGCAACAGAGGACGCAATGAAATACCTCAGCAGCACAGGGCACTGTATCGTTACGGGAAACCCTCTGCGCAGCAACATCGAGATAGAGGAGCGCGAGGCTGCAAGAGAGCGTCTTGGACTTCCCGAGGGCTTTACTATCCTCTCCTTCGGCGGAAGCCTCGGCGCAAACCGCATTACGGAGGCGGTGGCGGAGCTTATCGCGTGGGAGCAGAAAAAGGGCGGTATAAACCATATCCATTCCTACGGCGGAAACTGGCGCGAGAAGTTCTATAATTCGCTTCGGGAGAGCGGCGCGTCAGAGGATAAGACCCGCCACATCTTCAAGGATTACATCGACAATATGTACACCTGTATCTGCGCAGCCGATCTTATCATCTGCCGCGCAGGCGCAATGACCATAACCGAGCTTACGGCTATCGGCAGACCCGCAATTCTTGTGCCGTATCCCAATGCTGCGGAAAATCACCAGTATTACAACGCGCTTACATTAAGCAACGCGAATGCCGCAGTGCTTATTGAGGACAAGGATCTTACAAAGGCTCGTCTTGTTGAGGAGGTATCGCAGCTTTACTCTGACAGGCAGCGTCTTGCGCTGATGGAGGAGAATGCGAAGAAGTCCTCGCAGAACAACGCAGCGGACAAGATAATGAGTGAGATAATAGATCTGCTGGAAATCAATTGATAATGTATAATTGACAATGGATAATTTCTGTGTACCGCCGCGCGGCACGTTGTTTTGAAAATATCCGCCGCAGGCGGATACCATAGTTATTCATTATTCGTTTTTCACTATTCACTATTCATTAACAAAAACTCCCCTCGGGCATAATATGCAGTATAACTTTGCTTATGCTTTGAGGAGATGATATAATGGAGAACCGTCAGAAGCTTGTTATAAGCGGAGGACGTGCAATTGAGGGCGAGCTTGCCGTTCAGGGCGCGAAAAACAGCGTGCTTCCGCTGCTTTCCGCTGCGGTGCTGACTCGCGGAGAAGCTATACTACATAACTGCCCGACGCTTACTGATGTTGATGCGGCGTGCAGGATACTTTCGGGGCTTGGCTGTCGCTGCGTGAGGAGTGCAGATACCATCTGCGTTGACGCTTCGGCTGTGAGCGGCTGTGAGATACCCGAAAATCTGATGCGCGAAATGCGCTCGTCTATCATGTTTCTTGGCTCAATACTGGGCAGGACAGGACGGTGCAGGCTGAGCTTCCCGGGAGGCTGTGAGCTTGGCGCGCGTCCCATTGACCTGCACCTGTCGGCGCTTAGGCAGATGGGTGCCGTGATAACCGAAGAACACGGAATACTTGACTGCCGCGCAGAAAAGGGGCTTCAAGGGGCTAAGATAAACCTGTCGTTTCCGTCAGTCGGCGCGACTGAAAACATAATGCTTGCGGCGGTCACCGCAAACGGTGTTACCGAGATACACAATGCTGCGCGTGAGCCTGAGATACGCGATCTTGCAGGGCTGCTGAATAAATGCGGCGCAAGGGTCAGTGGTGCAGGCGAGAGCGTTATCGTTATCGAGGGCGTGGAGAGCCTTTGCCCGACTGAATACAGCGTTATGCCTGACAGAATAGCCGCGGCGACATATCTGTGCTGTGCGGCTGCCACAGGCGGCGAGCTGATACTGACGCGCTGCTGTGCGGAGGATATGGCTTCGATACTGTCGGTGCTGGAGAGCATGGGCTGCCGAGTGTATTCCTACGGCGAGGGCAAGCTGTATTTCAGCAGAAAACGCAGGCTCATTGCACCGCCTACTATAAGAACTATGCCGTACCCGGGCTTTCCGACGGACATACAGGCTCCGATAATGGCGGTGTGTACGCTTTGCGAGGGAACATCGGTGTTTGTGGAAACTATATTCGACAACAGATACAGACACGTACCCGAGCTTGTAAGGCTCGGTGCAAATATAAAAGCCGAGGGCAGGGTTGCGGTCGTTGAGGGCGTGAAGCGCCTTACGGGCGCTAAGCTGCAGGCGGCTGAGCTTCGCGGCGGTGCGGCGCTGATAACTGCGGCACTTGCAGCGGAGGGAACATCGGAGATAAGCGGACTTTGCTACATTGACCGCGGCTATGATAATATCGAAAAAACACTGCGCCGCTTAGATGCGGATATTAAAAGAATATAACGCAGACAGACGGAAGATGCGTCATGTTTTGCCGTTGAGTGGTGGTGTGCAGCGACACAGTGGCGGCTCGGCACTGCCCGAAATGAGCAAAATGAGAACGAAGCTTTCGTATGTCAAGGCATTTTTTCGTAGCTGTACTTTGTGTACCGCAAGAAAAAATAACGCAGACAGACGGAAGATACGCCATGTTTTGCCGTTGAGTGGTGGTGTGAAGCGACACAGTGGCGGCTCGGCACTGCCCGAAATGAGCAAAATGAGAACGAAGCTTTCGTATGTCAAGGCATTTTTTCGTAGCTGTACTTTGTGTACCGCAAGAAAAAATAACGCAGACAGACGGAAGATGCGTCGCATTTTGCCGTTGAGGGCAGTGATGAGACGCCACAAAAGGAAAGGAGGACGTTGTGAAGAAAAAGGAAGTTAAAAAGACGCTTGTGAATAAGCAAAACAGCGCACAGCAGCCGATATCCGAGCAGCGTCAGTTGAAAAAGACAAAGGCTAGGAAAAAGAGCCTGCTGCATGGCAAAAAGACGGCGAAGAAGCCGACTGAGCAGCCTGTACAGAGATCAGCGCAGCCTGTAGTGCAGGATAAGGCGATACAAAAGGAGATGATCGGCGAGCAGCGCAAGGCTTATAACAAGGTAGTAAAGAACCGCACCGCAAAGAGTAAAAAACGCGGCAGCCGCGGCGGAAACTATGTACTGTACTATGCTTTCGCGGCTATCGTTGCGATAGTGGTGTTTATTATCTTAGCCAATACCGTGCTGTTCAACTGCTCTGCTGTCGAGGTGCAGGGGATTCAGAAATACACCGCTGAGGAGATCATCGAAGCGTCTAAGATAAAGACGGGCGACAGCCTGCTCAGCATTGACGCGAGCGCGGCAGAGCGCCGTATAGTGGAGGCTTTCTCGTTCGTTGACGCGTGCGAGGTCACGAAGTCCTACCCGACAAAGATAATCATTACAGTCACCGAGGCGGAGCGCTGGTACGCTGTGGAGCATGACGGTGATACCTACACTATCTCGCGGCTCGGCAAGATCATTGAGCAGGCTCCCGCAGGCTCGCTGCCTGTGGTTAGGGGCTATGAAGCGGTAGAGCCGCAGGTTGGCGGAACGCTGAGCTCCGAGGTGGACGGCAAGAACGAGCTTCCCGCGGAGCTGCTTACCGCAGCGGAAAAGGCAGGGCTTACCGACATAACCTCTATCGACATAACCGACCGCTTTGAGATAACCATGCTGATACAGGATAGGATCACGCTGGAGCTTGGCATTGCTACAGAGCTTGAAAATAAGATGTATATTGCAAAGGAGCTTATTGACAACGAGATAACGGCAACCGAGTCGGTAACTGTCAATCTCACCAATACCGAAAAGGTGTATGTACGAGATAATAATATGATAGACAATCCCGTACAGGTAGCGCCTGTGCTGCCCGAGTCGGGTACTGCCGAGGCTACCGCAGAAGCAACTGCGGAGGCTTAAATATTTCTCACTTGTCCAAAAAAGCAAATTAACAGAAATTTCTTAAAAAAACAGTTGCATTTTGTTTTCAAGTCTGCTATAATAAAGAGTAGAATACTATATCTAGGGTATTTTTGCGCCCAAAATGCGCATATCCTTGATGAAAATAAAAGCTTTGGAGGACAAACACATGGCATTTGAAATAGATAAGCACGACGACGAGTTTGAAATTGACGAATCCTTTGAGGATTCCACTAAAATAATGGTCATCGGCGTTGGCGGCGGCGGCGGTAATGCTGTCGATCACATGATCGAGTCAGGCATGACGGGTATTGATTATGTCGTTGCAAACACTGATGTAAAGGCGCTGCGTTCCAAGGACGGCAGCAAGATGAAGCGTATGCAGATCGGTAAGAAGCGTACACGCGGTCAGGGCGCAGGCAACAATCCCTGCGTAGGTCAGGAGGCTGCCGAAGAGAGCCATGACGAGCTTCAGGCGGCTATGGACAAGGTATCCATGATCTTCGTTGCAGCAGGTATGGGCGGCGGTACAGGTACAGGCGCGGCTCCCGTTGTTGCAAACATCGCAAAGGAAAAGAATATCCTCACAGTAGGTGTTGTTACAAAGCCTTTCGCTTGGGAAGGCAAGGAGAAGATGGTGCAGGCAATGAAGGGCATCGACGAGATGCAGAAGTACGTTGACGCGCTTATCGTTATCCCCAACGAGAAGGTAAAGGAGATATCCAACGGCAAGCTCACTATGCTTGATGCTTTCAAGGCTGTTGACGGTGTGCTTTATAAGGCTGTAAAGGGTATTTCCGATCTGGTTACAGGCGTTGGCTTTATGAATGTTGACTTCGCTGACGTTACAATGGCGCTCAAGGATTCCGGTGTTGCTCATATGGCTATGGGTAAGGGCAGAGGCGACAACAAGATCCAGGAAGCTCTGGACGAGGTACTGCACAGCCCGCTGCTTGAAACTTCTATTTCGGGCGCTCACAGAGTACTGCTTAATGTAAGCATTCCTACGTCCTGCACACTGGACGATTTCGACGCTATCTCTGCCGAGATCACAAAGAACGCTGCTCCCAATGCAAGAGTTAAGGCAGGTATCATGTTCGATGATACTCTCGACGATGACGAGATCTCCATCATTGCTATCGCAACTGATTTCGGCAATGTAAAGAACGATCAGATCCCTGTAAAGATCGATTTTGACGATCCCACTGCTCCTGCATTTGATCATGTTGCGATCTCTGATACCGATACAGGTGATATCGACGCGCTGCTTCAGATACTGAACAGCTCTAAGTAAGCTACATAAATACAATTTATGACATTAAATTCCGTCGATAATCGGCGGAATTTTTGTCCCTAATAAACGACTGCTGATGTCTTAACGTCGATTATCGTTTTTGCGACAGGTAACACTATCTGGTCGTTTTCGAGATTATTACAGATAAACCACCCTTTTTTGGCGGAATATTTGTTGAAAGTCATAAACTTGTTTAAACTACTTGAATTTTTTGCGTTTTTGATATACAATATTTATATGTGGCAGTATGCATTGCTGTCTCATGGGGTGTTCCCCGTTATTTAATCAGCAGCACTAAAAATGCTGCTATCATATATATTTCACAGGAGGCATTATTATGTTAAGAAAGGCTAGAAGGATCGGCGCACTGCTTATGGCGCTGACAATGATTTTTGTTTTATCGCTGAGCGCAGGTGCGGCATACTATAAAACACCCACCAAGGCAGATGTTGACGGAACTGTTGTCGGAAGTATTACTGACAATGAGATTACCGTTTCTGTGGAGATCACTCCCGGCTCAGCTAAGTCCATAAACTTTTACCTTGACGGCGACGCACTGAACAATGAGTTCTGGAGCAAGTCAGACGCTTATGTCGAGGTAGATATTACGATGAGCACTGACGGCGATCAGGTATATGCTTGTATGCCCGGCTTTACGACCAATTGGGGCTGGGTAAACCCCACTGACTGGAATGGACTGCTTGCAAAGGGTCAGACGACTACTGTAAGAGAGCCGTTCTCTACATACTACTCAGGCGGTTTCAGCAGCAAGGATCCTATGGCTATCCGTGTTCAGCTCTACACAAACTCTTCCGAAACACAGAATGTTGAGGTTACAGTAACAGGTCTTAGATTTGTCGGTGTTGATGACGCGCCCGTGACTACAACTGCGGCTACCACAACTACCGAAGAGCCTGAGGATACCTCCGCTCCCGAGGAAACAGAGGCGCCTGTAGAAGACGATGAGCCTGTTGATGAAACTGAGGACGCTTCTGCTCCCGTTGAGGACGACGAGCCTGAGGAAGTAACTACTACAGCAGCTACAACAGCAGAGCCCGAGGAGGAAAACTCCGACCGCCCCATCACAACGACTACACAGCCTAACAAGACTACATCTGCTGCTACAACAGCAGCTACAACGGCAGCTTCCGCTGATAGCGGCGATCCCAGCTTTGCAGGTCCTATCGTTATCATCGTTATCGTAGTTGTAGTTATCGCGGCTGCGGCTGTTGGCTTTATCATCTATAGAAAGAAGAAGTTCTACTAATACTTTAACAAATCACATGAAAGGGAAGTGCCTTAATGGATAAGCTTGTCGCATTTTTCAAAAATGTATGGTTCAAAAGAGGCGTTGCGCTGCTCTGCTGGGCTTATACAGGACTTATGATTTGGGTAGCATGGCTCAATCTTGCCTATACCATACATTATGATAACGCAAATTCCCTCTTCATTCTTTATCTGTTTGTTAATATTGCGGCTTTAGGTCTTATGATCTATACGCGCCGTCAGGTGTTCACCATGATAAATTGCATGGTGCTGCCTGTTGTCGTATTTCTGATCGTTATCTTCGCTTACGGTAACTGGTATATGATCGCGCCGCCGCTTGCAGTGGTGGTTGCGATGTTCTTTATCAATGCCGCAAACGAAACGCTTAAGACTGTGCTTGGTACTATTTATCTGCTGATGTATGTTATCGGCGTGGCTGCTTATATCGCTATCGGTATGCTGATGGGTCCGATAAGCTTCACGGGTGTTGACCTATCGCAGCGCGATCTGAAGTATGAGGCTATTGAGGATAATATCTCGCCCTCGGGTGAGTACCGTATCGTCCGCTATGTTGATGATCCGGTAGGCGACCGCAGGATCGCGTCCTATTATATCGAGTATACAGGCGATGATATAGAGATACCGTTTGCTCAATGCAAAAAGGTACTCGGCTGTCAGCATATGCTTTCTATGCAGTACACAGGCAGCAGCGATGATCCTATTGAGTGGTATATCACCGATGTTTATGGCGAAGGTACTGAAATGCTGCGTGTAGAGGGCAGCCTTAGAGAAAATCCTTACCTTATCGAGCCTGTTGAATCTGACGAGGCTGATGACCTTGAGGAGGTTCCTGCGTTTGCTGAAACAGATGAAAGCAAGGACTCCTCCGAAACCGCAGAGGATACGTACGAAGCGCTTATCATAGGCGAAACAGCAGAGTCCGCTGAGGCGGCATAAAGAAAACATTTTCGGACGGCTAGGGCAAAGCTGCTTAGCCGTCCGTTTGGTATATTCGGAAGTACAGGGCAGGCATCGCCCCAGTGAAAGGAGCTGTACTGTGGACAGAACTCTTCATCTTGTCGGTATGAATTCCAGCGAGATCATCATGGTGAAATATCCGCGCTCGCTGCTTAATTTCTGCGAGTTCGACCTCGCGTATTTCGCAGAGAATGCTATTGCTATCTGCGATGATGCGCTGAAGGAGGGCGAGCTTGATTTTGACCGCGTGACCGAGCTTCGCAACACGCTGAAGGGCGCTCACGTTTATATCGAGAGCAATATACGCTCCACCTATGACAAGATAGTGCTGGACTGCTGGATAGACTATGTCTGCCGCAGGGACAATATCGGTACAGGCACGCTCTGGAACAGGTTCATGGGCTGCAATACGATGTTTGAGAAGGCTGTTTTCGTGCGCCTTTGCGATTATCGCTACAACCGCGCGATAAACGAGTGGCTTAATCTCATGCGCGTGCAGGATTATGCAAAGAACAAGATAAGCTTTGTTTTCTCGGGAGAGCTTTCCTCGGCTGAGGAAGCCGCTGCACGCAGGAATTATTTTGATCTGATGTTCAGCGTTACTGCACAGGAGCTTGGCTGCCGCGTGGAGGAGCTTGGAGTTACCAAGGTGTATTCCATAGGCAGAACGCCTTCGGCTGCATTTATGTTCCCCAACATCTCCAAGGATATCGTTAAAAATCTGCTTGCTGATTTCGATTATTCCGAGGATTATTCCGACACCGATAATTACGGAAGCCTTTCCGATCAGATAGCTATGGACGCTTTCTCCTATATGAAGTCGGGACTTGCACAGGAATACGCAAGCTACAACATTTCGCGCAGCGAAATGGAGAACTCGCCCACAAAGGTATATATGCCATGCGGACTGAAGTCCGTAGTTGACCTTGAGATAGACGCGCTTATCGAGAGCGGAGGCTGGCTTGCGCGCTGCAAGCGCTGCGGACGCTATTTTGTGCGCGATGACAAGTATACGGCGGAGTACTGCTCGCTGTTTACACCCGGCGGCAAGACCTGCCTTCAGATATACGAGCTGGAGCACCCCAAGAGCCGTATCTCCAATGAGCTTCAGAGGAAATTCAGGGATATCACGGACGAGATGTATGCTCGTGTTGATGTTTCAATGACGCTTCCCGAATATGAAAGCTGGAAGGTGTATCTTGACGCGCTGTATGAGAAGGTAGACAAGGGCGAGATACCCGTTGAGGAGCTGGAGGATTTCATCAGCTATTCGCACTCGCTAGACATATCTCGAAGCAATCCTGTAAGAGTGGTTGCGAAGAAGGCTGACCGTCCCTCCAAGGAGCGCGTGGTAAAGCCGTTCGTGCCGAAGCGTATCGACCGCAGCGAGCTTGAAGCGCAGGTAACGCACAAGCAGCCCGAGGAGGAAGAGCTTGAGCCTGAAGAGGAGCTTACCCCTTCGCAGCGGAAGGCTTTCTTCACCTCGCCCAGCGTTCAGCAGCGCAGACAGACACCGCAGCGTGAAAATACGCAGGTGACAAGGATAATCAGAGCGGAGGACGCTTATGCGCCCCGCGGCAATACATTCACACCATTCGGGCAGAACGCGCCCGAGCCGCAGGTGCAGCCTATCTACGATCGCCCTGTGACTCCTGTATTTGAAGCAGTTTCTCAGACCCCCGCACCACAGCCTGAGCCTGTTCCTGTTCCCGAGATCGACATGGATCGCGTGAGCGAGCTGCTCGGTCAACTGATGGATATGGAAAGCGGTGAGCCGCAGCAGACTAAGCCAAAAGCACAGCCGCAGAAGTCGGAGCCGAAAGAAGCTGCCGCACAGAAAGCGCAGCCTGTTGAGGAGCCTGTTTTTGACCTGTTCGGTGATGTTCGCTACGAAACCAGCGACAGCCTTGAAACGTACGGAAACGTGTTTGATCTTGAGCGTGACGGTGTTCCCGAAAACATCGCACAGCCTGCTCCCGAGCCGCCAAAGCCTAAGGTGATACGCAAGAACGCTGCGGCTATCTCGGCTTACGGCAAGATCGCAGGTGCGCCTGTTGTGGCAGCTCCGCAGTTCAGCACAGTGTCAGAGCCTGCTGTAAAGCTTGACGACGAGCCGTTCAAGGACGTTGGTGCGATATTTGACGGCATAGAAAATTCTTCGCCTGCAAAGGCTGAGCCTGTAACTGAACAAGCACCTGCCGCCGAGCCTGTTTTTGAGCAAGCCACTGCTGCGGCAGAGGAGAAATTTGTCGAAGCTCCTGTGATAAAGCAGCCCGCAAAGCGCACTCAAAAGCCCAAGGCAGAGCCAAAGCCCGAGGTACAGCGCGATATTCCCGATAAGGTTACCGAGGCAAACGCGCCGAGCGGTATCTGGACAGAGGAGCGAAATCTATTCCCTGAGCCTGATCCCGAGGAGCTTGAAATGCTGAAGGAGAAGAAGCGTGCAAAGTCAAACAAGACCCAGCGCCTTTTCGACGCGATAATGCGCGAGCCTGAGGATAACCCGAATGTCCGCAAGAAGAAAAAATAATACCAAAGCTCTCCGCACAGGAGAGCTTTTTATTGGTGATTTTTGATAAAATTAAGCAACTTAAACTTTTTTAGGTAAAATTCAGCTAGGAAAATCGTGCATAAATAACAAAACAGAAAATAGGAAAACGTTTAAGTTTGTGCAAATATACAATTGAAGAAAATGTCATTGTGTTGTATAATAGAAGTACAAATATTGCATGGGATAACCCTGTGCTGTTTGACATTTTATTTTGGAGGATTTTAACTATGAAGTTAAGAAAGATTTTAGCTGCTGTTGCTGCTTCTGCTATCGCTACATCTGCTATGGCTGTTGCTGCTTCCGCACACGAGGCATTCCTTATGTTCACTGACAGTGCATGGGGCTGGGGCTGCTGGAACGCTTCCGATTTCGTTGACGGTACAACTGATGTAACTACTGACGGTACTTACACTGTTTACCTCGACAGCACACTTCCCGCTGCTCAGGTAGAGGACGAGGAGACAGGCGAGCTCGTAGGCGCTGCTGCTGTTGGCGCTACAGTATTCTGCGTAGATATCGACGGTCTTGCTACAGCTATGAACGCAGGTAAGGGCGCTGATGGTTACGAGGATTGCCAGACAGGTGCAGACAAGATGGCTTTCGCTAAGGCTGCCGGTGTTGAGATCTCCGATGTAACTATCACTACAACATCTGCTGACGGCACAACAACAGACGTTGCTGTTGATCAGGACAAGATCATCTACGGCGATATCGAGGGTAACGGCAAGATCCGTATCGAGATCTACAACGCTTACGGCGATACAGTAAACGATGCTCCCATCGACACAACAGCTATCGCATTTGACGAGTCCATCGCTGTTACATTCACAGTTGCTGGTATCGGCGGTGACGACGCTGCTGCTTCTGACACAGTAGTTGACACAGATGCTGCTGCTACAGGTACAGACAAGGCTTCTCCTGACACAGGTGTTGAGGGCGTAGCTGCTGTTGCTGGTCTTGCAGTTGTAGCTGCTGGTGCAGTTGTTCTTTCCAAGAAGAGAAAGTAATTTCTGCTTAAAGCCTAAAGCTTAAAAAGTAAATAACGCGGCGTTGCAAAAGTGACGCCGCGTTTCATTTTTCCATACAAAAAAGCCCCGAAGATCGGGGCTTTCTGTTATTCGGGAATCTTTCGCCGTCTTTTAGATCATGCTGTCTTCCCAGCAAGCGGGAGCAGTGAGACCGAACATCTTAACAACTGTGGGAGCCACATTTGCAAGTCCGTAAGCGCCGTCCTTGATGGTGTACTTAACGTCCTTATCGTAGATGATGAAGGGAACAGGGTTGAGGGAGTGAGCTGTTCTTACGTTCACTTCGCCCTTCTTGTTCTTTTCAAGCATTTCGTCAGCATTGCCGTGGTCGGCTGTTACGAGCATTGTAACGCCGTACTCGTCGCAAACGTCCTTCAGTCTTGCAAGACCGATATCAACGGACTCAACACCGATGATAGTAGCAGCCATAGAGCCTGTGTGACCTACCATGTCGCC
>CAYSYF010000029.1:0-28288 GCA_964435155.1 uncultured Ruminococcus sp.
ATCGGCTGTCCCAAGCTGGACGAGGGTGACTACACAGACAAGCTTACACAGATAATCACTAACAACGACATCAAGAGCCTCACTATCGTGCGCATGGAAGTTCCCTGCTGCGGCGGTATCGAAAATGCCGCCAAGAACGCACTCAAAGCAAGTGGTAAGTTCATTCCGTGGCAGGTAGTAACTATCTCCACTGACGGCAACATAATTGAATGATCTTAAAAGGCACACTCGATAGGTGTGCCTTGTTTTTATTTTTTACTGCGCTCCTTTAATGCGCGATTAAGCTCGTCTGCGTCCTTTTTGGCGAGCAAGTAATCAACCACCCAAGTTATTGCATATACGACAGTGACGCTCAGGATCATTCCAAGGATATTGCCGATCTCAAGCTCCATCCAGTTGAACCAATAACCTATCACTATCATTATCGCGCACATACACAGATAATGAATTGCGGAACGGATAATAAAATCCTTTGTGTTCTTAAATTCCTTGAAGAAGAACAAGGCTGTCACCAATCCGGTCAAAGCGCCTGAGATCAGTATATGAGGCAGCGTTTCAGAAACCAGAACATCACTCCACGATATCGCTACATTGACTGTAACCACAATAAGGATCGCAGTGGTGATAGTTGTGAAAAATGTTATAAAGCACTTGATAAATCTCAACATTTGCGCACCTCCTTATACACCGAGCTTCTTTTTGAGATCGGGCACATACTGACGCGAGATCACTACGCGCTCTCCGTTATGCAATACCGCTTCAAGTCTTCCGTTGAACATCGGAACGATCCTCTGTATCTTTGAAACATTGACTATCATAGCCTTTGAGATACGCAGAAAATCCGAATGATCATACAGACTTTCAAGCTCGTAAAGCTTCTGCTTTACCTCATACACTTCTTTTTCGCAGCAGGCGCAGACATGATTATCGACAGACTCGAAATAAAACACGTCGCTCGGCGACAGCTTCAATATGTCCTCGCCGCTGAAAGCAGTAAGCCTACTTCTTCCCGACTTTATCGAATAGATAAGCTCCATAAGCTCCGCATCAAGCCTATTGGAACGTATTACTATTTCCTCCTCAGCTCCCTCAGGCAGCGCTTCAATCGTTATTTTCATAAAACTACTCCAAATCATCTGTCACTCTTACGAGCAGACTTAGTAACAAGCACACCGATCACGAGAAATACCACTCCGCACGCAAGCAGCATAAGAACACAGCCTGCATCGCTTACGCTCGTACCGAATGCATCAAGCTCCACGCCCATGAAATCAAGATACTCTGTTTTCAGGGCGTCAGGCGCGCCTGTGAAAAGCTCTGAACAGATATCCTCCGTCATTATTGTACGGAACACCTTTGTACCATACATCACGGGAGTACACTTCAGCACTGTGCCTATCTCCGCGCCGAGCGCGCCAATGGGTATATAGATACCGCCCAAAAAGCCCACAAGCGTTCCGATCACAGTGCCGATACCGCTCCATGCACCCTCTGTTTTTATCAGCACGGCTGCAAGATACATAAGCGACGAGTAAGTAAAGGAGTTCACCATTATCATTCCCAGCAGCTTCAGATGTGCTGACAAAGAAAAAGCGTCCCCACCTTGTATTATACAATAAATTTCAGAAATTGCAAGTGTTAATATACAGATAATGACCGAGCACAGCCATGCCGCCGTGATATAAGAAGCGGAGATCGTGAGTCTGCTGACGGGTGCGGTGTATATCGAATTAAGCCTGCCCACTTCCCTGTCCTTTATCATTGAAGAATACACAGCCATGGTTACCGTTACCGCGTTTATGGAAACTATTCCCGCGCAGGTCCACAGCAGCACGAACATTGAGGCATTGGCTTCGTCAGCCGCCGCATCTCTGTTCGGAAGCTCTGCAAAGCAATCAACAAGAGCCTCGACATTCATATCTCCGAGGAAAAACAGCATAAGTGCCAGCACGATGATCATAGAAAGCAGCGAAAAGAACACTGCTCCCCTGTCGCGCAGGTAAACTCTCATATTTCTTTTTACAAGCTCAAAATACTGTGCCATTACTTTTCCTCCTCCAGTTTTCTGCCGCAGGCATTAAGGAACACATCGTCCATGCTGCCCTGAATAACCTCAAATCCGCTGATACGATCCTTAACGGAATAAACAGTCTCAATCGCGTCCGAGGTGTTCTTTACGCCAAAGCTCAGACCATACTCCTCAACACGCACCGCAATCCCCTTATCCAAAAGCGAGCTTTCTATCGCGGCAAAGCATTCATCAGAGCAATACAGCCTTACCGTATCGCAGGCATAACGCTCCTTAAGCTCAAACGGTGTTCCCTCGGCGCGTATCTGACCCTTATCAAGTATCACTATGCGATTTGCCGCTGCCGCCTCCTCCATGTAATGGGTGGTCAGAAAAACAGTCATTCCTGTGTTTTGGCGAAGCTCCTCAACTGCTGCCCATACCTCCTTACGTGTCGCGGGGTCAAGCCCCGTTGTAGGCTCATCGAGGAACAGCAGCTCGGGTGTATGCATAAGTGCGGCTGCTATCTCACAGCGGCGCTTCTGACCGCCCGAAAGCGTGGCATACCGCTTTTTCAGCAATTCATCAAGAGATAAGATATCGCAGAGCTGAGAAAGCCTTGCCTGTGCTTCAGAATTAGACGCGCCATGGAGTATTCCCCTGCACATAAGGTTCTCGCGCACCGTGAGTATATCATCAAGGCAGTTCTGCTGATACACTATGCCTATCCTTCTGCGTATCTCATTGTTCTTTTTCCCAAGAGTGAAACCGCATACCTCTGCGCTGCCGCCGTCAGGATCAAGCAGAGTTGACAGCATATTTATCGTTGTGGATTTTCCTGCTCCGTTTACGCCAAGGAAGCCCAGCAATTCGCCCTTTTCAACTGAAAACGAAATATTGTCAACTGCTGTAAGCTCGCCGTAGCGCTTAGTGAGCTTATTTACATTCAAAATAGTCATTTATACCGCTCCTTTCGTTCATGTCTGTATTTTAGCAGAAAAAACAGTTGGGCGCAACGGATTTCAGGTAAGCTGCGTTTTTTAGGCGGTAAGATGCAAAAAAGGTGCGATATTCATGCTCGCACCTTTTTGATTTATCACGCAAGAACGTCAAGAATAGACGAATGCTGCTGCTTGCTCTGCTCCATCATTGCATTCTGAGCCTGCATGAGTAGCTGCTGCTTTGCAAGCTCGGCAGCTTCCGTTGGAATATCCGCATCGCGAAGCGTGGAGTCAGCCTCCTCGATATTTGCGATATACTCCTGATTTCGCAAATAAGTATGACGCGAACGATTTTCGTTCGCTCCCGAGAGCGCACGCCAGTAAGATAGCGAATTCACGGCGTCATCGATCCTGCTGAGCGCCTTGGCAGAGCGCTCCGCCGTCGTTACGCCCGTTGTATTGATACGCAGAAGATGATCGTCTACCCTGGTCTTGAGATACCAGATGTATGTATCGGTCCTGCGTCCCGTGTGAATACCCAGCTCGGAATCCGTTTCGCGGCTCTCACCGCCATAGAACAATGCGTCGGCTGCGTTGCCCGTGAACTTTCCGATCTCGTAATCACCGTTTTCTATCGTATAGAACATCAGATGTCCATTCATATTGGTGCAGCGCACCATGCTGTCAGCCGCAGCATACTGCTCGTTGAGATACTGATACAGCTCATCGCAGGTGTAAGTATCCTCAGGGATAGTAACGCTGTACTCCGTACCGTCAAGCTCAAAGCTCAGCGTGTCGTTCTCTCCCGCAGTTATCATTATGCCATTGGTAAGATCTGCCTTGCCTATGACCTTTGACGGAGTAGGCGACTGCGTTGCCTCATAGAATATCCTGTATGCAGCACTGCCTCTTACACCGTCTATGATACACACGGTATCATCTATCGTACCATCATCAGGCGCTTTGAAGCTCAAAACAAGCTTATCCGAGCTTTTGATTGCGGTATTCGGGTCAGGAAGTCCGATAGGGGTAAGTCCGATAGTCGCATTGAAAGCGTCCTTAGGGAACGGATTGCCGTTTTTGTCGGTCATGCTGTCAAGAGCCGCTCTTCCTGCGTCCCTTATTGCCTCGGCAAGCTTTTTCGGAGTGTATTCGCCTGCCGGAATAGTGAAATCCACCTTATAAGTTTCTCCATCATATTGAAGATCAAAAATCAGGTTGTCATTAAGCGCAGGATAAATAATAACATTATGACCCGAGGACAGCTCGTCATCGGTTTCGGGAGAAAGATCGTTTCTGCCGACGATATACGTCAGATATGAGCCTGTAGAGGTTCCTGCCGTTTCTGAATGACGTGTTATGCTCGTATAATTTGCATTCTGGAACACCTTATCAAACAGACCGCCCTCAAAATTCTTTATAGTGCGCAGCGGCGTTATCGTAGCGCTGCGTATGCCGATATTTCCCGAGGTAGTCGTATATACCTCGAGTGAATTTGCGGGCAGCGTCTGATTTATGCTGTCCTGAATAGCCTGTGCAAGCGTTTCCGCTGTATAGGTTCCCGTAGGAACGGTGACATCTACCTGATAGGTCCTTCCGTCCTGAACGAAATCAAACGACATGGTATTGAAATAATCCTCGATCTCAATACTTGAAATAGCATTCTTTCCGAGAATATAGCACGGAGATTCCTTACGGGTAGTCGATGTCGGCGAGCTTACCGTTGCCGCTCTTTTGAAATAGGGAGCAGTATTGCCGCTGCCGAGGGTTATGGTCTGAGAAAGTCCGCTTTCATTTGTAGTTATCTTCAGCGAATTGCCGCTGTCCGTTACCGTGACATCGGCAGCCGCCAGTCCATCGGAGAGCTGCTTTGTGAGATCGGCTCTGCCTGATGTTCCCTGATACACGCCATGCGCTATATCAAACTCATATAAAGTGCCGTTTATCGTAAGCGCTACGTGATCGTTGGCATCTGTTATCTCAACTCCGTCGCCTGTGAAAAGAGTATTGTACTGATCATTCAACACATAGGCAGGGAATTTTACAACATTGCCTGCCGCATCTAACTCGCCGCCCGAGGTGTTTGCTCTGCTGATATACTTATCCACCTCAGCAGTACCGCCGAGATTTGAAAGCTTATAGCCATCACCGCCGTTTTCAGTCGTGAAAGTCAGTCCCTTATTGCTGCCCGACGGAGAATAGCTTGCCTTTATCTTGCCGTTAAGAGCGGGGTCTGCCGCAATAGCGCTATTTATGGCATCTGTAAACTCCGAGGCGCTGTTGTAGGTTCCCTCAGGTATAGTTATTGTCAACTGCTCTGTGACAGTATTTTCAGCGTCGCTCGGATCGGGAGCACTATAATTCATGGTGATAGTATTGTTCGCAGAGGTCACCGTCTTTGGGAAGTGTGTATCTATGCCCTCCGCTGTGATGGTGGCGGGATTTTCGATATTGCCCGTCGCAGGGTTGTAATTTGGATCTGACGGGTCTACGGTTTTCTTTGTAAGTCCGATATTGCAGGTGCTGACATCGTCGATCTCTACTGTTCCCGACTCGCTGTACGGTCCTGTGAATATCAGCGACTTTCCGTCAGAGCCTACCGTTACGGTAGTAGCAGCAGTGCCGCCGTCAGCAGCAGCGATCTGCGCATTGATCTCGTCAGCTATTTCACTAAGAGAATTGTATGTCGTGTGTGAAAGACGCAGGTCATAGCTGTGCTGTCCTGCTGTTATAATAAGCCTGTCGTTTACATCATCGGCTGTATATGGTATCTGAGAGGCTGCATTCTTGACTGTGAGAGTTGACGGGATATAGACCATATTATTGGCTTGGTCGATAACTGCGCCCGACTGCGAAGCGAGAGAGTTCTTGGACGCCTTGTTCAGCAGTGTACCGCTGACATTGTAAAACTTCATCTCCTCGCCCTCTTCAAGCGAGGTTATAACGACATCATTGCCCTTTACAGTCAGCGAAGCCTTGTCCTTTATCGCGTCCCTGATCAGGCTCGCTGCCTCGGCTGCTGTCGAGCCTTTAGGGATAATAACAGAATAATCCGTACTGCCATTCTGATCGTCAAGAGTGAACGAGAATGACAGATCCTTCTGCGATGTACCAAGCACACTGAACTGTGTAAGCACCTCGTCCAAGGTAATGGACGCAGGAGTAGTATCCGTAACGACAGTACCCGCCTGACCCTCAATGCTTTCTCTGGAGGTAGTACCATTCACAACATCAACTGTCGCACCCGAGTAAACTATGTAGTTTCCGCTCTTCTGCGAAGTCTGCGACTGCTCCTTGACATAGGTCACTCCCTGCTGCGTGGAGCCCGAGGAGGACGTAACATTTGCCCTTGAAGTACCCGGTACGTTTGAGGAAGATGTCACATAAGCGGTCTCCTTGCCTGCGACAGTCGTGGAATTATCATAATAACGCGCGCCTGCAATAAGTCTTTTATAAGCCGAGCAGGTGGAGTCAATAACGATCTTTTCCACGTCGCTGCCGTTATTTCCCTCAGCATACAGCTTTATTGCATTTGAAGTATCAATACTGAACTGCAGCTTGTCCGCAAGATCAGGATAATTATTATCTATCTGATCGTTCATCGCCTGAACGAGCGCTGTCGTTGAGGCATAGCTGCCCGAAGGGATAACTATATCAAGCCTGACAACTGTCTTTTCCGAAGCCGCTGCCTGATTGTCGTCCGAAAGCGTGATATCAAACGAAAGTGTATTCTCGGTATCAGGAATGTAGATAGGCGCTGTGAGCGGCTTGTAAGCGGTGAAAATAGCTCTGGTATAGGTCGACGTTCCCTGCGTGGGAGTTACCTTTACAAGTGTAGCCGCGTCAAACAGATCATATACCATATACGGGCTCGGGACATCAGATGTGTCAAGCTTAACGCTGCACTTATCACCGTACTGATCGGAGGTTATTTCAAGCCCGCCCTTGGCGTTAAGAGTAACCGTAAAGGGCAGATCGGCGTTGTCAAGCTGCTTTTGGATAGTGTTGACGAGATCCATAGGAGAATTGAAGGTCTTTACATTCTCATCATCGGCAAGAAGATCAATGCGAAGCTTAGCGGACTGCGCAGAGCCGTCATCTCCGTAATAGTTAAGATCAAGCACAAAATACTCATTTCTGCCGCGCTCTATTTCAAGAATATCGGGAATGCGCTTGGTTCCCGAAAGAACAGCCTGCGAGTTATCGATATTACCGTATTTGCAGATATCATAGATAGGCGACGTGATACCGTCGATCTCAATGAAGTTACCCGCGAGTCCTGTGATCGTCGTATCGCTTGAAAGTCCTATTACCATCTGTCCGTTGTCATTCTCACACTCAATAGCCTTAATATCACCGGGGATTCCCGCATCGGCGATCTTGCTGTTGATGGCATCGACAAGCTCGGAGCGTGTGTAGCTTCCCGGGTCGATGGTAAAAGAATACAGCGTATCATCGGTGTTTCCTACGCGGAAGGATACGGTATCATTCTCGCCTGCAATTATACCAAGCTCCGAGTCTTCGCTCGGAAAATATGTAACGCCCAGCAGATAACCGTCCGACGAGCCGATAACAGTGTTGTAAAAAAGCGAGGAGCCGCTTCCGCTGATATAGTCGATAGAGCCGCCCTCAGCCTGCATGGTAAGCTGATTTTCGGTATTTACACCGATAATCAGCTCAGGAGCATTCTCAAAGAGATCGGTGTCTATAAGGTCTGCAAGCTCCTCAACAGAATACGTGCCTCTGGGTATGTTTACAGTATACTCCTTCTGCTCGCCATCGATAGTATATCCAAGTACAAGAGTGTCGTTCTTTGCATTGATCCTGACAGGCGAATCGTGCTTTACATCGCCCTCGTTCATCTCAAACGCAGAGAGGTGCTTTTCAAACAGAGGAACGCCGTTGAAATCAGCCGTCGAGGTGATCTGGTCGATCTCGTCAAGTATCTGCTGATACTCAAGATCCATGGCGTCGCGGTCAAGGTCATCGTAAGTGCCGTTGCAGGACTCGACAGCAAGCTCCTTCAGACGCACGAGCATATTGTGTATCTCCTGCGAAGCGCCCTCCACGGTGCGCACATAATTTATACCGTCATCGATATTACGAAGTCCCTGTCTGAGGCTTCTCCTTATTGAGCGGAGCTTTTCGGACACAGCAAGACCTGCCGCATCGTCTGCGGCACGGTTTATTCTGTAGCCCGAAGAAAGCCGTTCCGAAGCCTTTTTACGCTTTCTTTCGGTACTCAGTTGCGCATCTATCACCTGCTGAGTTGAACCCATATTACGTATTATCAATCCCATTTGCAGCACCTCAATGAATGATAAATATAATAAATCATTATAATTATACCACTTAATTCAAAAAATTACAAGTATTTTATAGATAATCAGAAAAAACGCGCGAAAAAGCTCCCCCGCTTTGGGAGGAGCTTCGTACATTACCAATCAAGTTCATCAAGCGTTATTACATAATCGCTGCTGTTGACCTTTTTCAGTATACCCTTATTTTATTCCATACTGATATTCAGCCTCATAGAAAGCTTAGGAAGCGGCAGACGGTATTTCTCTGCAAGCTGCGGTCCGCAGGAATTTGAGCCTACGCCTGCCATATATCCGTCAATGCATATAACGTTATCTCCGCATTTCTGAAGTTCAAAATTGTGACGTTTCTCGGAAAGCTCTTCCTGTGTGTATTCGGAAGCATTGAACGAAAAATGCTTGTCGGAAGTAAATCTCACGGTAGTACCGCCGTTTGTGAGCAGCATTTCCCTGCAATCCCAGTGTGAGGAGTTTTCCTGAGGTCTTATGTAGTCCTCGTGCATTTTACTTACCATAGAAGCAAATCTTCCGATATAAGAAGCCTGATGCTTGTCGATATAGCTCTCGTATGGACCATAGCCGTAATACTCCACGTTTTCAAAGCGCTTATCCACAAACAGCCTTACTCCAAAGCGCGGCAGGAATGTGACCTTTTCGGAGGTTTCGATATCGCAGGATATATCCAGTCCGCTGCCTGTAATGGTGTACTTCACATCGGCTGCTGCAAACGGCTGATACATATTCCAGCCAAAGGACTGCTTGACAGCTATCTCAATGCCGTTTTCGAGCTTTCTTATCTCGGTGGAATATACCTTGGTATCATAATCATGGAGATGCAGTCTGTACCAATCTCCGCGCATTACATCGTTATCCACAGGAGCGCGGAAGAAATTGAATTTCATCGGCTTTGTGATGACGTCAGCACCGTCATGCTGCATTTTGTCAAATGTCGCTGTACGCTTATTGAACAGGTAGAATGACTTTCCACAGGTAACGCTTACGGAAAGCGGCTCCTCGACATAAGCAACATCTTCATCAACAGGCAGGCTTTCTGCTGTTTCATCGCAAAGACAAAGCTGGTCAAAGCATACCTCATATCCCTTGTCACACCACGGCATTGCGGTCTTTGCGGTAAAGATAAAGCGTATGAAGGCTTCGCCCTTGATATTCTGCGCAGCTTCGGGTATATTTACAGTGCAGGTACTCATCGGCTCACACGAAAAGTCAAAGCCGCCCGAAGCTGTCACTCTGCCATTGCTTGTTATCTCGTATTTACCGTCAAGATAATTTCCTGCGTTTTCAAAAGCAAGAAGGCTGTTTAAGATAAAGCTGCCCTCAGCATCGCCCTTTGCAATACGCACGGGACGGAATACCTGCTTTGCCTCAAGCAGACCTGTATGCGGAGTTCTGTCGGGATAGCACAGTGCGTCCATGCAGAAATTGCCATCGTTGTGGCGCTCGCCAAAGTCACCGCCGTAGCCGTACTTAACGCTGCCCACCTCAGTAACGCCAAGCGGCAGAGCGTGGTCTGCCCACTCCCAGATAAGTCCGCCGCAAAGCCTGTCGCTTGACATAAATACATGGTGATAATCCTCAAGGTCACCGGGGCCGTTGCCCATAGCGTGGCAATATTCACACAGGATAAAGGGGCGCTTTTCGTCCTCACGCCGGAGAAATTTTCTGATATCATCGGGAGCAGTGTACATCTCGGAAACGACGTCAAGCACGTCATCGGAGGTATCATCAAGCTTATGCGTGCTCTCGTAATGAAGTATACGCGTATCATCATAGGTCTTGACGAACTGTGCCGCCGCGCGCAGATTAGTGCCATAGCCGCTCTCGTTTCCAAGCGACCAGAAGATAACGCTCGGGCGGTTGATATCTCTTGAAACAAGCAGTCTTGCTCGGTCAACGATAGCCTTTCCGAAGCGCTCGTCGCTTGCCAGAAGCGCAATACCGTCATAGCCCTTTGTCCACTTGAAATCATTATAGACATCAACGCAGCCGTGCATCTCAAGGTCGCCCTCGTCGATAACATACAGACCAAGCTCATCGCAGAGCTTATAGAAAAGCGGCGAGTTCGGATAGTGCGATGTTCTGACTGCATTGATATTATGCGCTTTCATCAGAAGCAGATCCTTTTCCATCTGAGCCTCAGTAGCGTAATAGCCGCTCTCGGGATAGCTGTCGTGCCTGTTCACACCGCGGATCTTGATATGTCTGCCGTTTACCTTAAGCACACCGTCATCTATGCACACAGTACGGAAGCCTACACGTTCACCGATAAGCTCTGCTGCTGTTTCAAGCGTCAGCGAATAAAGATACGGTATTTCCGCATTCCACAGCACGGCATTCTCAACGACAGCTTCAAATGGTGCAGCCTCAGAAGCCTCGCCCTCGCAAATAAGCTTTTCGCCGTCAAAGAGCTTTACCTTTGCGCTCTCGCCTTTTACAGAAACGCTGAATTTTCCCGAAGCGTCTGCAATTATGCGATAATTCTCAAGCCTTTTAGCGGGACGCGACAGCATATAGACATCGCGGAATATTCCCGACAGCCTGAATTTATCCTGATCCTCAAGATAAGTTCCGTCACACCACTTAAGGACAGCCACAGTAATGAGGTTATCCCCCTCATTGAGAAGATCTGTAATATCAAACTCTGCCGTTGCGTGCGACACCTGCGAATAGCCAGCTATCCTGCCGTTTATATAAAGATAAAAGCAACTGTCGACACCCTCAAAGGTGAGTATCCTCCTCATACCGTCGGGAGCATAGCTGTAATTTCTGCTGTAAATGCCGACTGGGATATCGTCGGGAACATAGGGCGGATCATACGGAATGGGGTATACAACATTTGTATACTGCGCCCTGTCGTAGCCGTGAAGCTGCCAGTTTGACGGAACGGGAATGGTCTTTTCAGCAACGACAGACGGAAAATCGTCCTCAACGTCAATAATGCTGTCAAAATACCTGAAGCCCCATTCGCCGTTGAGAAGCTCAAAAAAGTGCGATCCTTCCCTGCTGCCGAACGGCTGCTGTTCTTTACCGAACGGAATAAAATAGCAATGCTCCGAAAGCGTGCCTACATGAAGGACATTCGGATCCTCGTGATACACCATTTCACTTTTTGCAGAGCCTGCCTTTGATATCTTATAAATATTCATAGCTGATCCTCCTCAATGAAATCAAGCAAGATTTGTTTTATAAATATAATATAAGACCAATTGACAGGAAAGTCAATATATGATATTATGAAAATATAACAATATGAACATCGAGGGCGAAAATTATGCATTTTTATGATTTCCCTATCATTCGCACAGAAAGCAAACTGCCGATATACCTTACAAGCGTAGGGCTGCATGACTGTCAGCCTCATCTTTGCCGTAAGGAGGGCTATACATATCCGCAGATATTGTACTGCACCAAGGGCAGCGGAACACTGAAGCTAGGCAATGAGCTTATACACATTCCGCCGATGTCCGCTATCTTTCTCCCGGCGGAACTGCCGCATGAATACTATCCGAACGAGGATATATGGGATATACACTGGATAGCGCCCTCAGGCTATGCTATAGACGATATCTTATCGCAGTTCGGACTGAAAGAGCCGTCTGTATTCCATCTTTCCGACATCAGTCTGCTTGAACATTTCTTTCGCAGAATGCACGAATCGCTCATGAGCGACAGCATTTTCGGGAACTACAGAGCTTCGGGCTACCTGTACGATTTTCTCATTGAGTTTTACAGGCTGACTTCAGCAAAAGGCTCGGGCGCGTCACCAAATTCACTAATGATCAAGGCGGTTGACTTTATCAACAGCAACTATGCCTCGCCTATCACTCTTGAACAGCTCTGTGAGCTGACAGGCATTTCAAAGCAGCATCTTTGCAGGCTGTTTCAGTCGGTTCTCAACGCGCGGCCCATGGAATACATTGCAAAAAGGCGCATACAGGCAGCTAAGGAGCTGCTATCTCATACCGACTTGTCCGTGGAAGATATCGCAGAGCAGACAGGCTTCTGCTCGGGAAGCTATTTCTGCAAGCTGTTCAGACGCTATGAGGGTATAACACCGACGCAATTCAGAAAGACATAACAATAAAGCGGAACTCTGAAAAGAATTCCGCTTTTGTTTATTCATCTATCTCATGGAAAAGCCTGTATTTCAGCGCATTTACAATATCGACATAGCCGAACACAGGTGTCGCTCCGTCACGAAGATAAGGCACCACTCCTGTACAGGCTCTCGAAAACACATCATACGGCGGCAGGCAGAAAAGCTCCCTGCCCTGCTGTACGGTATGCTCTGCCGTAAGCAGACTTCCGCTGTGTTCGGGCGCTTCAACTACAAAGGTTCCGTGAGCAAGACCTGAAATTATACGATTGCGGTGTCTGAAATAGTCAGGGTCAACAGCGGTATGCAGAGGAAGCTCTGATATTATCGCACCGCCGCTTCTTATGATATTCTGCTTAAGCGCACGGCATGCCGCAGGATAATCGACAAGATTTCCGCAAGCCAGTACACCTATCGTTTTCGCGCCCTTTTCAAGTGCGCTTTCATGGGCTGCGGTGTCAATTCCGACTGCCAGCCCGCTTACTATCGTCATACCGAGCGCCGCAAGCTCAGTGCATATCTGCTTTGTTGCCGAAACGCCATATCTGCTCGCGTTGCGTGTGCCGACTACCGCAAGAGATATCTGTTCGGAATATCCTTCAAGGCTGCCCTGTACGAACAGCACCACAGGCGGGGAATAAATATCCTTCAGAAGCATGGGATATTCGTCGTCTTCGATCGTAACGATACGAATACCATTGTCATCGCACTCCGAAATTATGGAGTTCACCTCACGGGAACGGATCCTTGCTGCACGCTCACGCTCGTCGTCGGTGAGCAAGTCGCAGCTTCCGTCACGCACCGCCTCGGCAGCGGAGCGAACATCGCCAAACTGCTCCACGATCTGCATGGTGCGCTCGTTATGCGCAAGCATAACAAGAAGCAGCCAAAGCCATATCTCTTTATTCACGCTATCACTCCTTATCAAAGCTTTCTGCAATATATTCGGTTATCCTCGTTGTAGATATATGTATGTACGCGTCGCAAAGGATACCGGCTTATCTCCGTCCGATATCTTCATTCATCAACCTCTGATCCATATTGAATACAAGCTGCCATCGTCCATCATCATTTCGCCATGTGGAAGTTACATGAAACAGCCCTGCAAGGTCGGCGTTCTCCGGACGATCCTCTTTTATCCTGATGAGATAATGCACCTGAACGACGCTTTCTGTCTGAACTACTGCCTTAAAATCCGATATCACGTATTCCGACATACCAAATTCACTTATTATCTCCGCGTACTCGGCACCGCTGCAGCGAAAGCCGCCACAGACCATGACCGCCTCAGATGAAACAAGCCGCGAAAAAGCGGACTTGTCACGGCAACGCGCTGCCTCCCACATTAGACATTCCTGCTCGTATATGATATCGCCAAGCATAGACCGCTCCTTATCCGCTGCGTGCTGTATAGTTTCTATACCGCTGCGCAGCATACGTTGTTGATCAAATGTTGAACATATTATATCAAAGCAGAAAATCAAAGTCAAGCAATATATGATGAAATTGTATTTTATGAATATTTTCATTGTCATTTTTAACAAAATCAGCTTATTTGCGTTGACAATTTAACAGCAATATGTTATATTATTATAAATAAGTATTATTATACTTAAATTACCAGGAAAGATGAGGTCTTGATTTATGATCAATGGCAAAAAGATCATCGGCGTATGTTTGACCAGAGTTCATTCTATAACCCGCAGTGATTTCTTGAACAGACTTCACCATATTGCATACAAAGACGGCTACAAAATCATCGCGTTCAACAGCTTTGTGGATTTCTACAACAACGACGCCTTTGACGAAGGCGCAAAAGCTGTATACGAGCTTATCGACTACAACACTATCGATGCGCTTGTAGTACACTATGACAGCTTCTATAACCGCTCCGTTGCCGACGAGATCATCAACAAAGCGAAAGCTAACAACGTGCCTACCGTCATTATCAACGGTGAGAGCGAGGGCTGCTGGTCTGTCATTGAAGACTATGACGACGCTTTTATTGCGCTTATGGCACACGTTATAATGGATCACAATGTTAACGATACATTTTTCATTGCAGGCAAAAAAGACAATGATCCCATTTCCGAAAAGCGTATAAACTGTTACAGGAAAGCGCTTGCTCACTGCGGTCTTCCCTTTGATGAGAGCAAGGTGGCTTACGGAGAATACTGGAACGATCCGACGCAGACTATCATACACGCGCTCATTGAGGAGGGCTCCCTTCCGCAAGCTATCTTCTGCGCAAATGATAACATGGCTTTCTCTGTATGCAACGAGCTTAAAAGGCACGGTTACAGTGTACCCGAAGATGTGATCGTGACAGGCTTTGACGGTGTACCTGAGGCTGAGCATTTCTCACCGCAGCTTTCTACCTGCTGCGAGAATATCGAAAACATTGCACAGCTCACCGTAGATGCGATCAATATGATCTTCGCGGGAGAAGCGCCACAGAAGAAGCTCAACAAATTCACTCCCCGAATTTCCGAGTCCTGCGGCTGCAAAAAGCTTTGCAGCGATGATTTCCGACTGGTTGCAGCCGACCTTCACAAGACTATTCACGAGATGGAGGATCATGAGGATTTTGAGTATAACTGGATAGACCGTATGCTCGGCATCAATGAATTCAGCGATCTTTACGACAACATCTCGCGCTGTATGCTGGAAAATTCGTATGTATGTCTTAACGCTGATTTTATTGCGTCTATACTTGAAAAAAGACAAGATAACAAACACTCGGCATTTTCGGACGAGCTTGTTGTCATTCCTTCAAAATACACCTACAGCGAAGCGGGAAAAACGGGCAGCATGAAGCTTTCCGACATCGTTCCCCATGTTGACTCATGGATAGACGACAATACCGCATACATAGTCAACTCTATCTATACAGGTAACGAGATATGCGGTTACTATGCCGTAAAAACCGACAATGTCTTTTACAACAAGCATAAGATCAAGCGCGTCCACAAGACTATAAACATTTGCTTTACAATTGCTATCAATCACTTCAAGCAGGCAACCCTCAAAATGAGTATCGAAAGAGCTTCGCTCACAAATTCCATTACAGGTATGCCTAATCTTAAGGGTGCGATCAAGTGGTTTGAGGAATTCGGCAATGTTCAGAGCAACCGCAGCATGATGCTGTCCATCTCCGTATATGGTCTTCCGAAATATACATATCTACTTGAAAACTACGGACTTGACGCAGCCGAGGAGGCATTAAGACTTGCAGGCGAATCCCTGAAGATCGCTAATCCTACCGACTGCTATGTAGCGCACATCGCTGACGATGAATTCATTGTCATAAACTATTATTCAGACCCCAACTCTGTCGGAGATACCATCGGTAAGGCCACCTCTGCATTCTTCAGCCTGATCGAAGGCTTTAATTCGTCAAGCGGAAAGGAATATTTCGTTGAGGTCAATTGCGGCTGTACCGTCCTCGATCCCGGCTGGAACGGAGCGCTGGAGGGCTACATCAAGTTCGCTAACAGTGAAATGTACATGAATCGCCTTAAGAGCGGTATGGGAAATACCGTCAAGGAGGAAAGCGCTCCCAAGGAGCACTACAAGATGTTCAGCCTGCTGATCGAGAAAAATCTTTTCAATTATCACTTCCAGCCTATCGTCAGCGCAAAAACAGGCGACATTTACGGATATGAAGCACTTATGCGTACCGACTCCTCTATCGGAATGAATCCGCTACAGGTACTCGACGCAGCCGAGCACTACAGCCGAATGTATGATGTCGAAAAGGCGACGATGTTCAACGTTCTGGAACGCTTTGCGTCTGAACAGGATAGCTTCGGAGATCGTAAGCTTTTCATCAATACTATACCCGGTCACCTGCTCAACGACAGCGATATCGAGCTGTTTACCGAAAAATACAGCCATCTGCTTGACCGCTGTATTTATGAGCTCACCGAGCAGAATACCGTTTCCGACGAGGAGCTTGACAGGTTCGGAAAGCTATGCAGCAGCTCGGGAAGTGAAAAAACAAGAAGCAATATCGCGATCGACGATTACGGCACGGGACACTCGAACATTGTAAACCTAATGAGATATGCTCCCAAGGTTATAAAGATCGACCGCTTCCTTATCACTGATATCCACAAGGATCAGAACAAGCAGATGTTCGTGCGCAGCACGATAGAATTTGCTAAGATCAACGGTATCATGGTCCTCGCCGAGGGCGTAGAGACCTCCAACGAGCTCTGCACCGTCATTGATCTTGGCGTTGACCTTATTCAGGGTTACTACACAGGCAGACCTGCACCGCAGCCTGTGCCTGCTATCGCTGAGGATATCCGCAGGGAGATCATACGCGCAAATCCCATATACTAATACAAAAAAGCTCTGTTGTATCATTGACATACAACAGGGCTTTTTCGTATGCCATAAGCTGTTATAACCTGCAAAAAAGGCTGCGCAGAGCTTTCTGCACAGCCTTTCAGTTCATATTTTCCGAGAGATATTACCTTATGATCTCCACCTTTATAGTATTTGTGTTACCCGATTTTCCATTGATCTGACCGCCTGTCAGCACTACGTTGTCGCCTGATTTGAGATCGAGTATCTCCTTAGCGCAATTTAATGCCTGATAGAACACGATATCCAGCGAATTATACTCCTCGCCGAGAACTGGTATAACGCCCCAACTGAGATTGAGCTGTCGCCATGCACGCTTGTTAGTGGTGATACCAAGTATCTGAGCCGGTGAACGGAAACGGCTTACCATGCGAGCGGTAATTCCTGACATGGAGTTTACCACGATGCACTTTGCGTCTACGTCGATAGCCATTGCGCAGGTAGCGTGCGAGATCGCATCAAGATTGCTGTTAATCTTGTACTCAGTGGTAGCAAACCAATGCTTGTAGTCGATGTGCTTTTCTGTATACTCCGCGATCTCTGCCATGTTCCTAACAGCCTCAACAGGGTACTTGCCCGCCGCCGTTTCACCCGAAAGCATTACCGCAGACGAGCCGTCGTACACCGCATTTGCAACGTCGGAGATCTCTGCTCTTGTCGGACGAGGATTGTGTATCATGGACTCAAGCATCTCTGTAGCGGTTATAACGCGCTTGCCGAGCAGTCGGCACTTGCGGATAAGGTACTTCTGAATAGAGGGTACCTCAACAAAAGGTATCTCAACACCGAGATCGCCTCTTGCAACCATTATTCCATCTGCGATATCGCATATCTCGTCGATATTATCAACGCCGGCACGATTTTCGATCTTTGCAATAAGGTCGATAGCCTCACCGCCGTTTGCATCAAGAAATTCCCTCACAGCGAGCGCATCGCTCTTT
Organism: uncultured Ruminococcus sp.; assembly: GCA_964435155.1. GTDB lineage: Bacteria > Bacillota > Clostridia > Oscillospirales > Ruminococcaceae > CAG-115. The sequence continues at coordinate 17,694 of CAYSYF010000029.1, forward strand.
GTGGAAATAAAGGACGCCGCAACGAAGTCTACTTCGTTTTCAATACCGAACAGCAGATCCTTCTTATCGTGATCGCTGAGGTATTTTCCGCTGAGCACCTTATTCGGGAAGTTCATGCTCTTGCGGTCGGAAAGAACACCGCCTGAGATAGTTGTACAGATAACATCGCTGCCGCTGATCTCGTTTACCTCAAATACCACCAGTCCGTTATTTACAAGTATCCTGTCCCCTGCTTTAAGCTCCTCGGTCAGGCGCTTATAGTTTACAGACACCCTTTCCTGATTACCGATAACGTCATCAGTGGTAAAGATGAACCTATCGCCGTCCGAAAGAACGATCTTCTTGTTCTCAAACGTCTTTATTCGGTACTCGGGACCTTTTGTATCAAGCATTATAGCTATAGGAAGTCCGAGCTTCTCACGAACCGACTTTATAAGCTCGATAGTCTTACCGTGCTCCTCAAGAGTTCCGTGAGAAAAGTTAAGCCTTGCAACATTCATGCCCTTCCGGCACATCTGAATGAGCGTTTCCTCATTATTACTTGCAGGACCTATCGTACAGATAATTTTTGTTTTTCGCATATTGTCTCCTTTAACGCCTTATAATTATATCATTGCCATGGCAAAGATTTAGTGAAATGTATATCAACTGTCGCTCATGCGATAGCCAACGCCGAGCTCATTGACGATATAGCTCTTTTCGCCTAAAGATGTTCCGAATTTTTTTCTGATATTCGCCATGTTCACCTGAAGCTTTTTTCTGCTTCCGTAATCGTTATAACCCCATATATTTGAGATTATTACCGAATATGTAAGCACCTTGCCGCAATGCTTGGAAAGCAGTGCTACGATGTTGAACTCTGTCTGTGTAAGCTTTATTTCATTTCCGCTGAGCACGACCCGTCTTGCAGCATAATCTATGACAAGCTCGCCCAGCTCGAATATACCGTCGGGCAGATACCCGCTGTCGGCAGACCTGTGCGCGTTTCGCAAAGCCGACCTTACTCGTGCCACAAGCTCTGCCGAACCAAAGGGTTTTGTAACATAATCATTCGCTCCCATATCCAGTGCTGCGACCTTATCCTGCTCGGAAGTACGCGCTGACAGCACGATAACAGGTATAGATGAAGTCTTTCGTATCACCTTCAGCAAAGACATTCCATCTCCGTCGGGCAGACCAAGATCAAGTATTACAAGATCGGGAAGATATGATGAAAACATCATCAGCCCCGTTTCACATGAAGTCGCGGTTATGACCTTATAATCGCTTGCTTCAAGCAATGCAGTTACAAAATTAAGAATATTGTCCTCGTCCTCGATCACGAGTATCTTATATTTATTATTCAATGTAATCCTCCTCGCAATCAAGGGTAAATCTGAACAGCGCACCGCCTTTCTTACGGTTTTCCGCTTGTATATCTCCGCCATGCGCTTTTATAATAGCAGCGCACACGGAAAGCCCTATACCTGAATTAAGCTTTGAGTCAGCCGGCGCTGCATTGTCCGTCCAATATCCCGTAAAGATGGAAGGCAGACGATCGGAAGGGATTCCGCAGCCGTCATCTGATACCTCAAAGACTGCCTTTTTGTCCACTGTATACACTCTCAGATCTATAGCAGTCATACCCTTGGCATGATGAGCGGCATTTTCCAGCAGATTTATAATTACCTGTTCAATAAGTATCGCGTCCATCGGTATTGCCACAAAGTCATCGGGGATATCAACTTTTATCAGTACCTCAGGAAATCTCAACCTGAACTTATGCAATACAGAATCAAGCAGCTCCTCCAAAACAGTGGAGGATTTAAGTATTTTTACATTTCCTCCATCAAGTCTGGTTACCGAAAGCAGGTTCTCAACCATACGCGCGAGCCACTCAGAGTCTTCCTTGATACCGCTCAGCATCTTTAGTTTAAGCTCATCGGAAAAGCTGTCGTAATTATCAAGCATTGCAGAGGTAGAACCGTATATTGTAGTGAGCGGAGTTCTGAGATCGTGACCCACTGCACGAAGCAGATTTGAACGCATACGTTCCTTCTCGGTCTGTATCTTCAGCGCCTCCTGACGCTTGATCTTAGTTGTAAGCGCGCCTGTGATCACTGTTACTATTATCATTATGATCGCCGAAACAAGATTTTCGGGAATGGTGAAATTAAACTTGAAATACGGAAATGTAAAAGCAAAATTGACAGCCAGCACACTTGTGAAAGCGGAAGCAAGTCCGTAGCGATATCCTTCAGTAAGAAACGATACAAGAAATACCGCCAGCACAAAAATCGCAGGTATCAGCGCCGTACTTTCAAATACCGTATGCAGGATCAGACTGAGAACAAAAGCCGCACACAAGACTATTAAAGCAACCAGAATATTTCTCAATACGCTCTTCATGACAGCTCCTATCCGTCAACTTTAATCACTGAAACAATTAAACCATGAAAGCAAACGCGCAAGCGTTTGGGCGGCGAAGCCGCTGTTGGCGACAGCCAACCTTTCAGCCGTTCAATAAAACAGCGCAATTGCTGTAAGCAATTGGCTTAAGCTGTTTTATTATACCATGAAAGCAAACGCGCAGGCGTTTGGGCGGCGAAGCCGCTGTTGGCGACAGCCAACCTTTCAGCCGTTCAATAAAACAGCGCAATTGCTGTAAGCAATTGGTTGAAGCTGTTTTATTATACCATATCTATGGCAAAAAATCAACTAAGAACTTGTAAGAAAGCTAATATTTATATATTATACAGCATTGTCTGTATTGCTAAAAAAATTCAACTAAAAACACGATATTTTTTCAAAAAAATGCGAAAAATATCTTGACAAATAGCCTGTTACGTATTAAAATTGAAGAGGATAAAAAAACCTTCAACATTAGAAAAGGAGAATCACTATGGAAAAACTTTACACCGGCAAGACTAAGGACGTTTACAAGCTTGAAAACGGTAATGTTATGCTGAAATTCAAGGACGACTGCACAGGCAAGGACGGCGTTTTCGATCCGGGAGAGAACACTGTCGGTCTTACTATCGACGGTATCGGCAAGGCAAATCTCCAGACCTCCGTATACTACTTTGAGCTTCTGAAGAAGGCAGGCATCAAGACTCACTATGTAAACGCCGATATAGACAATGCTACTATGGAGGTTCTTCCTGCTACTGTTTTCGGTCACGGTCTTGAAGTTATCTGCCGTCTTGTTGCAACAGGCAGCTTCATTCGCAGATACGGCGAGTACATCAAGGACGGTACTGTTCTCCCTGGCGGCTATGTTGAGTGCACATTCAAGAATGACGAGAAGGGCGATCCGCTGGTAACAAGCGAGGGTCTTGCGGCTCTCGGCGTTATGACTCCCGAAATGTTTGAAAGCATGAAGGAGCAGACACTCAAGATCACAAAGATCGTTGCTGATGATCTCAAGACTATCGGTCTTGATCTGTGGGATATCAAGTTTGAGTTTGGTTATAACAACAACGAGGTAATCCTCATCGACGAGATCGCTTCCGGTAATATGCGTGTATACAAGGACGGCACTATCGTTGACCCCGTTGAGCTGACAAAGCTTATCAATAACAGATAAATCAATATTTTTACGCAAAAGCGGAGCTTATATGCTCCGCTTTTTGTTTTGTAAAATATTGCCTGACATTTTCAATAACATCAACTATTATTTTTATAGTACAATGACCAAATCGGTTGTCAAACTGTTGCTATTTAAAGCAAAAAGTGCTATAATTATTATGTATAATTATAAGCATTTTATGCTTGCCATTTTAGGAGGGATAAATTATGCCAAAGAACAACAGTAGCATCAGAAAACGTATATTCTCATTGCTGCTGGCATCTGTGATGACCTTATCATCTACCGCAACTGCATTTGCGGCTGAGGACATCACTGCTACAGAAGCGTCCGTTGTGGAGAGCATCGATTCAAGCGCAGCCGAAGATGCCTCAGACACATACGAAAGCTTAGATGCTGTTATCACAGAGGCTGAAGACACTGCACCCGAACAGTCCGAAGTTTACCATTTCGTTTCGGATATCGAGGGCGAGGGTATGCTGCCCTATGAATACTATATTATAGACTGCAGCGACATCGAAACCAGCGAAACAGAATTGGACGTTTCGAGGGTTCCAAGCTACTACTCAGCTCAGACAAACTACAACAGCTCGTTTGCGTACAACGCGCTGTCTGATGACGAAAAGGTAATTTACGACACTCTCTATGCGTTTGCAAACACTATCGACAGTTCTGCTGATTACAGTGCTGAGTACATGAGCAATTATAGCGGCTATTTCTACTCTGCCATGAAATACGCCGACAGCGCAGCCGACAGAGATACTCTTTACAGGGTATATGTCGCACTTACTAACGACAATCCTCAGTTCTTCTGGATGGGTCATTCATATCTGTCTGGTACGGATTCAAGCGGCGCGGCTTACTTCTACTTTAGCGTTGACTCTGCCGACTACGCTTCAGGCTCTGACAGAATGACTACCAGAGCTGCGCTTTATGAGGAGATAGAGTCCGTTGTCGAGGGTGCTGCCGCTTATGGCAACGAGTACACAAAGGAATGGTATATCCACAACTACCTGTGCGACAAGACCGTTTATGACCTTAATGCTACTCACGCTCACGATATCACAGGTCTGCTTATCGACGGTGCGGCTGTGTGTGAGTCCTATGCAAAGTGCTTCCAGCTTTTCATGAACGCGCTGGAGATCGACGTTCTGTATGTAACAGGACTCGGAAACGGCGGCGCTCATGCGTGGAATCAGGTTGGTCTTGATAACAACGGTACTACCGAATGGTACAACATTGATGTTACATGGGACGATACCACAAATGGCTACAGCTTCAACTACTTCAACGCAGTCGACAGCGACGGAACTGTATACGACTTTACAAAAGGAACCACCTACAACGGTTCTGTTGTCAATGCGCACGTTGCTCTTTCCGAGGGCGATGATGAGTACATCTACCCTGTTTATACCTGCAGTTCGACTACATACTCGTACAGCAACCACAGCACTAACTATACTTTGGCTTCGACTGACCCTGTTGCAAAAATAGGAACAACAGAGTATACCTCTCTTGACGCTGCTATCACAGCCTCAACAGCAGGTCAGACTATCACCCTGCTTGACAATGTTACCTATAACGGCGCCACCATGCCCTCGCATACGCTTACCATCGACTGCGCAGATTACTGCATAGAATTTGCAGACTGCATGGATATGAACGGCGATCTCACTATCAAAAACCTCAACGGTTATACCTTTGATCAGATCTATGCTAATGGCTACTTCTCAACTTACGACTACAATTATATTTATCTTAACGACAACACCCTTTCGTTCAGCGGAACGATGACCAACTATTTACCTGCACTTATCAGCGGCTATGATATGAGCAGCGAAACGACAGGTATAGTGTCCGTTGATCTTGAAGATGATAACGACTGCTGCCTTTTATATCTGACAGGCGTTGAGGGGCTGACGGTCTGTGAGAACGAGTACGTCAATATCCACGGCGGTTTTGAAGCCGGTGATGTCGTACTTAATGACAATGCCGTACTCTCGATCGATCACGGCTACGGCTATCTCACTTCGCTTGCCGTAGGCGATAACTCTTGGCTCAGCGTTACATCTATCGACGAAGAGCCGTACTTCATCATCTCCGGCGATATCACAGGCGATGTTGTAAATGTGGCAGCAGCAAACATGGAAGAGGGTCTTGCTTCTGTTGTAACACGTCAAAAATACCCTGTAGAGCTGTTCAACTTTGTTTACATAACGACTGACAGCGAAACAGAATACGAAGTAAGCCGCGTTTGCAACGTTGACAACGTATATCTTTATATGCCCTGTGCTACTGCTGACTACACCATTTCCAACGGCACTGCTTCAGCACAGCGCTGCACCTTTGCCGAAGCGATCGAGTACATTGAGGAGCAGAACGACTCCACAAAGGATTATACCATCACCTTCACAGGAGCTGAAGAAACTGTATACATTCAAGATGATATCACTTTCACAAGCAAAGCAAAATCCATAACCTACAGCGGCAATTCTCTCATGCTCACAGGTGACGTAACGCTTGATACCGATATTAAATTCACAACTGGCGGTAACTTCTATTGCGGCTCACTTGACGGTAATGGTCATACTATTACATACAATTCCTGCACAAACGTAAGTTCTTTTAACGGCTGCTCTGCTACCGACGTCTATATCGTTGTAAATGACAGCACTGTAACATTCATTGACACCGAAAGCACAGGCAACGATATCCTGCTCAACAGCCTTACACTCAGCGGCGATGCTGATATCGGCTTTTCTGCTGTCAACAAAATGACTATCGACGAGCTTGTCATGAGCGGCGAGAATAACCGCATTTCGTTCAACAGCGGAAAGGCAGAGATCGGTAACATCACCTCTGCCGGAAACAGCCGTTTCAATGTTTATAGCAGCAATGTTATCACGCTCACAGGCTCCGTAACACTGCCTGACAGCACTCCTATCACCATCTACAGCACATCTGCGACAAGCGGTCAGAAGATAATGACTGTTTCGGAGGATTTATCCGATTACTTTACTACAAACAGCCAGAACGACAATGGCGATACATTCTCGGTAGTTTACAGGAACAATGCACTTGTTTACGATATCCCTGTATTCGAGCTTGAAGATGTCGGAATATACTCCCAGTGGAGTGACATACTTGAATATATCAACACAAATGGCTCTTCCACCGTCAAATTCACCGTAACTCTTCTTGATGACGCTGCCATTGACAACTTTACACTCCCCCAAGCAACCAAAGCTAGCGCTATAACCTTCAATGGCGATCATACTCTCACTGTAAACAATTCCACGCTTAATGTACCTACAAACACAGGATTCAACTGTACGCTGAACGCAGAAAACACTGCTGTTGCAGTTGCAAAGGGAATAACACTTTCGGTTACAGATGGTGTTACAAAGTCCTTAACAGGCACCACTACAAGCTCCCTTGTATGCGATGCGATGAGTACAGGCAACATCAACACCTTTAATGCAATCAATGCAGAAGAACTTACTGCAAGCGGCACTATATCTGCTGTAAGCAGCTTCAGCGGCACGCTTATTCTCACAAATTCTTCAAGCACTGCTTCTATCACCAAGATAAGCAATGACTCAAGCATTTCCTATATGACAGGCGATACACTGCCCAAGGTGACTGTCACAAGCATTGCTAACGGAGCTACACTTACCATCAATGCAAATGAAGGCGCAGCTCTTGCAGGCGGAACTACCGTTCTTTACTGCTCTTCCGATATTTCGGAAAATATAGTTATCGAAAACACCTCAGAGAGCGGCAAGGCGCTCACACCTATTTACTATGCTTCCTCCAAGTGCATCAAAGCTGAGGACGCAAGCGCTGTTATGATGTTCATCACCGATACGAACGGCAGCGTGTCCACAAGGAGCTTCCCCTCTGTTGAGCTTGCGCTGGCTGCTGTAAATAACAGCAGCAGCGACTACAGGATCGTGCTTAATCAGCCTTTTGAAATAGCAAATCTCACTCTCCCCAAGGCAGCAAAGTCCATTACATTTGAGGGAGAGCAGCTTACACTGAACAACGCAAAGCTCACCATAAACAGCAATACCGCATTCAAATGCTCGCTGGTTGCTGCCAACGCTGCTGTTACCGTAGTTAAGGGCAAGACCCTTACACTTGCGGACGCTGCAATCAAGTCTATCAAGGGCACAACTACATCTGATCTTTACTGTTCACGCCTTACCGTAACCGACATCAACACATTCAATTATGTGATCTGCGACGATTATATCGATCTGAACGGCAAGGTTGCGGGTGTTAAAAACTTTGCCGGTAAGGCAAACGCATTAGATGCCGCTTCAACTATTGCGATCACCAACATTGTCGGCTATGACGGTATCACAAATCAAATTTCACTCTATGCTGCAAACGATAAATTTGCAAAGCTTACCGTTACCGCTGTCGCTGAGGACGCGGAACTTGCTGTAATGATCTGCGACAGCGAAGGCTCTGCAACAGCAATCGCAAGCGGAACAACAGTTATGTACTCGGCAGGCAAGGACATCTCTGAGAGAATAACAGTACTTAACACTACCTCGGAGTCCGCGCCACTTAAGCCTTATTACTATTCAAAGGCAATAAAGGCTGAATGGCCCGATGCTTTGACGCTTTCTTATAACGGAGAAAGCACCAACTATCCTAATCTTGATAAGGCGTTTGAGGTGATAAACGCCAACAAGAGCAGCACTACTGACTACACCATCACACTTAATACTCCTGTTACAACGAGCAAGCTTACTTTCCCGAAATATGCTGGCAGCATAACTTTTGCAGGCAGCGATTTGACATTTACAGGAAAGACTCTTAAGCTGACTCTCAACACATATTTCGACTGCAAGCTTATTGCCGAAAGCACAGCACTTTCAACATCAAAGAACCTCAGACTTGCCGACGCAAGCCTCAAGAGCCTTGCAGGCGCAAAGACCTCTGTGCTTACCGTAACAGGCACAGTCAATGCACCCACTATCAAGACCTTTGCAAGCATTGACGCGTCTGCGGGCGAGTTGGTTGTAAGCGGCGCGACAAGCGGCATCGCAAGCTTCAACGGTAATCTTACCGCAAGCACTGTAAAGTCCAACATAACGATAACCTCAGCAGGTGTAGCCGATATCAAGCTTGTTGCAAACGATCTTGGGACAACAGGCAAGCTTACTATCAATAAAGCAGCCGAAGATGCAGCAATTGCAATTGCTGTAATCGACGAAAGCGGTGAAACTGCTTCACTCCCCAGCGGTTCACTGTTGTTCTATAGCACCGCCGATTTATCCGAATATGTGACGATCACAAACACAACCGACAGCGGCGATAAGCTTTCAGCAAAGCTTAACGCAAAGAAGAAGGCTTACTACGTTGAATATGCAAAAGCGGTCGAAGCTACCTATACATACGGAAATGAAAGTGTAAGCACTTATTATCCCAGCATTGAAAAGGCATTCTCGTTAATTCCCACTACGGCTGAGAATATAACACTCACTCTGAACTGTGATATAACCACCGATACATTCACTGTTCCGAAGTTCACGGACGGTCTTACTATCAACGGTGCTTCTCACTTTATAAAGCTACAGGACCTGACCGCTGTTTCGATGGCTGCACCTGTTACATTGAACGATGTTACCATTAACAGCACAAAGGCATTCAAGATAAACACAACATCTACCCTGACGCTTGATGGCTTTACCTCTTCTACCCTCTCCGCTATTACGGGAAGTTCCGCAAGCACGCTCTGCTATATCGGAGAAAACGATATTGACTACAGCGTAAGCGGATTTGGAACTCTTGATCTAACGAACGCTCCTGTACTCAATATAAGCTCTGCATTCAGTGCTGTAACGGTTGATGCGGACGGCGAACCTACACTCAACATTAAGAAAGGCTCTGCTGTAAAGCTTACAACGATAAACTGCAATGATAAGATTGTTATCTGTTATTCTGACGGCGCTACTCCCGTAAATATCAGCGGTCTTATAAACGGTACTGTTTACATTACACAGGACACAAGCTTCACAGACGGACAGCAGCTTGCAACAGCTTCAAAGGCAGAGATTTCAGCAATAGAATTTGACGAGGACTGCCTGCCTGACAGCAGAGATTATATCCTTACCAACAAGAGCGGTAAGATCTGTCTGAAAGCTATCGCTTTTGATGTCACCGACGGCACAAACAGCTACTGCTACGCTGACTGGACAGACTTTGTTTCGATGGTAAACACCGAAAATAATGCCAACGCAACCTATACTGTTACTCTCACAGGCGATCACAAGATCGGTGCAGCACTTACAATGCCTAAGGCAGGCACATATGCGCAGTTGATCATCTGTTCACCTGATGAAAGCGATGCTTATACACTGACGTTTACAGGCGCTATCAAGCAGACAGGAAACCTCAGCCTCAATAATATCATACTGTGTGCCGCTAACGCAAAGGGTGCTGTTGCAGCTTACACTATTACTACAGGCAAGTATTCACTTACAGCAACCAATGTTGATTTTGGCAAGATCACTTCCGTTACAGGCACGGCCGGCTCTGTTATCACACTTGACGGCTGCACGCTCAACGGAAAGCTTACCGCTGTTGACGCACTCCTCTGCAACAGCAAGGTAACGGGCGCTGTAAAGGTAACAAAGACACTTACCATTGACGGCAGCGTTGAATTCGGCAATACGGTCAACACTTATGCACTTGCTTCTGACAACGACTGCACCATCGTACTTACAAAGGGCAAGCTGCTGACAATCGGCAAAGGAGGCACAGGTGAAAACACCATTACTATCAGCCTCGGTGATTCGGAGATCACCGCCAAGACAAAGCTTGGCACAGTTGCAAAGGGTTGGTGCAACGACAACCTTACAGGCGACGGATTTGAATTGATCGTAGAAGGAACTACTATCAACGCTTATCCCATTTGATATTACAGCATAATAACAAAGCACCACGGCATAAGCTGTGGTGCTTTCAGCTTGTCGAAAAACTATGTTTTTGCTCGCGGAGCGAGCTTTTTAGATAA
>CAYSYF010000030.1:0-28228 GCA_964435155.1 uncultured Ruminococcus sp.
CACATCGTTCCCTCTTTGTCAACCCCTTTTTTAAATTTTTTTAAAAAAGTTTTTTCGACCGTTCCGAAACTCTTGTGATCCGCTGCTCTCTCGCGGACAGCTTTTGTATTATACCACCCAAAAAGTTTTTTGTCAAGCGGTTTTTCGGCTTTTTTTGCAACTCTGTGCAAAATAATCACTAAGTTTAGCAATTACTCCACATTTATAAGCAAGTTGCACAACAGAGCCATTTACTCGCTGTATATTATTATCCAACCAATTGACAAAACGTATTAAAGTATGTTACACTGTGTGATGTAAAAAAATCAGATATAATATAAGGAAGTGTAGAATTTTGTCTAATTCGATCGCGGCTAAGCCGCAGGAAAACAAGCTCGGCACTATGCCTATACGCCGCTTAGTCGGCTCAATGGCTCTGCCTCTGATAATCTCAAACCTCGTTCAGGCGCTCTATAATATAGTAGATAGTATATTCGTAGCGCAGATAAATGAAAATGCCACCAAGGCAGTTTCCCTTGCTTTCCCGATACAGATGCTCATAATCGCATTTGCTGTCGGAACAGGCGTCGGCATGAGCAGCCTTATGTCCCGAAAGCTCGGCGAAAAAAACTTCAAGGACGCAGGCATTGCCGCTAATCAAGGCTTTTTCCTTGCAGTATGCAGCTCGCTCATGTTTGTAATATTCGGTTTATTCTTCACCGAAATGTTTTTCGAGGCTAATACAGACAATGCCGAGATACTCTCTATGGGTATCCCGTATCTTCAGATATGCTGTACCTGGTCGCTCGGCGTTTTTGTGCAGATAAACTGTGAGCGTATCCTTCAAGGTACAGGCGCAGCGCTTGCCAGCATGATAATGCAGCTTATAGGCGCTGTGGTAAACATAATTCTTGACCCGATATTTATCTTCGGCTGGTGCGGACTTCCTCCCATGGGCGTTGCAGGCGCAGCGATCGCGACCGTTATAGGTCAGTGGACCGCAGCCCTCGTTTCCGTTATCGTTATAGTAAAAAAGACTAAGGAAGTGAAGATCTCCCTGCGACAGATGAAGCCCAACGGCGCTATGATCCTTACTATATATAAAGTAGGCTTTCCGTCCATCATCATGCAGGCACTCAATTCCTTTATTATAATGATAGTAAACGCGCTGCTCATGCCTGTTTCCGAGATATCCGTATGGATACTCGGTGTTTACTTCAAGGTGCAGAGCTTTGTATTCATGCCCGTTTTCGGACTTAACAACGGCGTTATCCCGATAGTTGCATACAATTACGGAGCGCGCAGAAAGTCGCGTATCAGAGAAACACTGCGCTTCTCGCTGGTGATCGCGCTATCTGTAATGGCGCTCGGCACGCTGCTGTTCTGGGTATTCCCCGAGCTTCTGCTCTCCCTGTTCAACCCCGAGCCTGCTACGGTGACCGCCGCCTGCGAGGCATTCAGGATAATCTCGATAAGCTTCCTGTTCTCGGGTGTAGCGATAGTATGCAGCGGCGTTTTTCAGGCGCTCGGACGCGGCTTCTCCAGCCTGCTCATCTCCGCGATAAGACAGGCTATCGTACTGCTGCCCGTGCTGATACTGCTGCTGAACCTCCTCGGCCCTGCGTATGTATGGTATGCCTACGCGGCGGCAGAGCTTGTCGCTTGCATTCTTTCTATTATAATAATGCGCAGCACCTATAAAAAGCTTATCTATGTTATGCCCGACGATAACGCTGCAATCACGCAATAACCAATAGCCCCTCTTACTAAATATGTCAAAAACGCACAAACTTATTGTGCGTTTTTATTTATTTGTTACGATTTTGTCCTTTTACTACTAGTGTTTTTTTTGAAACCGTGATATTATATAATTGTATTATTATGTAATCCATTTCATTATTCTATATAAAGAGGTAAAGCAATGAAAAACAAGATAGTAAGGATCATCGCTGCGGCGGTTGCCGCTATGTCGCTCTCGGGCTGCTATTTCTTCCCCGCGGAGGAGGAGCTTTTAGAGCCGCCGACAGTGCCGATAGAGGAGGTAGCCTACTCCACCTACACCGCTAAGGTGAAGGACATCGCAAACCAGACCGTGGCTTCGGGCTATATCACAAGTAAGGTAGAGAACGAGTGCAGCTTCACGGAAAGCGGCGGCACTCTTAAAAAGGTATATGTTACGGTAGGTCAGTTCGTGGAGGAGGGTGAGCTTCTCGCGGAGCTCGACACAGGCAACCTCGAATACCTCTACGAGCAGCAGAAGCTCATCACCGAAAAGGCGCGTCTTACATATCTCGCAACAGGCAGCTCCACGGACAAGCTGGACTACGAGATGGAGCAGAACACCCTCACCGAGTACGAGCGACAGATGAATGTTTCCCGTCTGTATGCGGGAATGTCGGGTCAGGTGTGCTTTATTCAGGATATGAAGCCCGGCGATAAGGTTACCGCCTATAAGACTATCGTTAAGATAGTAGACCCCACACAGCTTTTTGTAAAATACAGCTCCTCAACGCTGAGAGCATTCCCTGTCAATGCAGAGGTTACCATCACCGTTGACGGCATGGACTATTCGGGCTATGTTTCCAAGACTCCCTCCGATATGATAGAGGGTCTGTATGACGAGCACCCGACTATCGCTTCCGATACAACATCTATCTACTGCGAGTTCAAAGGCTCTGTACCAAGCTATCTTACAGTAGGAAAGCTCGCTGATATCCTCGCGATATATGAGATACACGAGGACGCAATAGTTATCTCCAAAAACCTTGTAAAAGAGGACGAGGGTCGCACTTATGTGACTATCCTCGACGAAAACGACAATAAAAAAGAGGTCGATGTGACCGTAGGTATAACGAACGCCACCGAAGCCGAAATTCTGACAGGACTGAAAGAGGGCGACCGCGTAGTAGTACGCTGAGCGCATTATTCGACTGACATAACACTGAATTTATCGGAGGTACGGTTTGTTTACACTTCTTTTCAGAAAAATGCGCAATACCAAATGGATGGTGCTGTGCCTTTTCATAGGATTTTTACTCGCGGCAGGTATGATGAGTACCGTCCCCGTCTATATGGACGCATCACTCCAGCGTATACTTATCAAGGATATGCAGGAGTATCAGACCGAAACAGGTCTTTACCCGGGAGAATACGTGGTCACCACCTCGCTCCAGATGAAAGCAAGCTACGACGAGCGCATAGCCAAGGTCGAAACGCTGGACTATCTCCTGAAAGAGCGCACTTCTGCGATAGATATACCGCAGGCTAACAGCAAGACTATACTTGCGGACGAGTATGTTTATATTCTCGCCGCTTCCAATACGCGCGTAAAGATGATGGCGATGAACAATATCGAGGATCACATCAACATCATCGAGGGTCGTATGTATAACCCCGGCAGAGCCGAGGACGGCAGCTTTGAAATAATCTGCGACGCGGAATGCCTTAAGGTGCTTGACGTAGTATGCGGCGAAACCTACAGCGTGCAGAACAGCTTCTACAGCAAAACCGAGCCGCTGACCGTAAAGATCGTCGGCGTATTTGAGCAGTCCAGCGAAAACGACAGCTATTGGTCGGAAACGATGGACTCCTATATAAATGCGCTGATAATGGATTATGATACGTTCCTGACGGAATATCTCACAACAGGAACAACAATGCTGTCCGATATCACCGCACGCTATGCGTTCGATTATCAGCAGATGGATCTAAACTCCCTCGCAAACATCACCTCGCAGATAGAGCAGGATTTTGAGCTGTACCCCTCCTATGGCTTCAAGTTCTCCATGGGCATCTACGACATACTGACAGAATACGCGGTACGTGCGGAAAATCTCAAATCCATGCTGTGGGTGCTTCAGATACCGACGATAGTAATGCTTGCATTCTATCTGTTCATGGTATCGCAGCTTAACGTTGAACAGGAAAAGAACGAGATCGCAGTATTCAAAAGCCGCGGCGCTTCCTCAAAGCAGATATTCGGTATCTACGCGATGGAGGCCGGCTTTTTAGGACTTGCAACGCTTATCATAGCGCCTTTTATAGGACTATGCCTGTGCTCGTTCCTCGGCGTATCCAACGGCTTCCTTGAGTTTGTAAACAGAACAGGTCTTGCCGCTAAATTAAGCCTTGACGCTGTGCTGTACGCACTTATTGCAATAATCATCTTCTTCGTTACCACAATGGTGCCGATAATACCCGCGTCCAAGCTCTCTATCGTAAAGTATAAGCAGAGCAAGGCGAAAGTCGTTAAAATGGCGCTGTGGGAGAAGATATGCGTTGATATCTTGCTTTTGGGCGGCTCGCTCGCGTGGTACTATTTCACTGCAAAGAAGATCACCGCCCAGTTTGAGGACGGCACATTTGTTACCGACGGCGGTATAAATCCGCTGTACTTCATATTCTCAACGATGTTCATAATGGGCGCGGGTCTGCTGTTTATAAGACTTTACCCGCACCTGCTGAAGCTTATCTATAATCTCGGAAAGCGCGTGTGGAGCGCTTCGCAGTACATCGCCATCACAGCGGTCGCGCGTTCTCAGGGCGGCAAGGAGCGCTTTCTTATGCTGTTCCTTGTTATCACATTCGGTCTTGGAATATTCTCCGCAAACACCGCACGTGCGATAAACAACAGCAAATCCGACAGGATATACTACAACACAGGCACAGATATCGTGCTTGACGCATTCTGGCGGCTGGAGTCCGCTGACGACGACACAAGCTATGTCGAAAACGACTTCGCTATCTACGAAAACCTTGACGGCGTTGAAACCGCAACAAAGGTTCTTAAAACCGATGTTTCGGCTTCGATGGGCTCAATAAAGAACGAGGGCGACAGCACTCTCATGTGCATAGAGCCGGGCAAATTCTCGCAGACCGCATGGTTCAGAGATGACCTGCTCCCCGTTCACTGGTGGAACTACTGCAGCGCGCTGGTTGAGTGCCAGTCGGGCGTTATCGCTTCGCGCTCGTGGGAAGAAAAGGGCGTTCAGCTCGGTGACACCATTACGGTAAGATGGAGCGGAAACGACCCCGTGCAGCTTACTGTGATCGCCTTTGTAGACTACTGGCCCAGCCTTAACCCGAACGAAACCGTCGTGATAAACGACCGTACAGGTGAAACCGCAACCAAGGACTTCCTTGTATGCAACTACAATTACATAAGAAAGCTAGTTGATTTCGAGCCTTATCAGATATGGCTGAAGCTTGCAGACGGCGCTACCAGCGAGCAGCTTTACGCCGATATCGAGGCGAAGAACATCAAGCTGCAGAGGATCACCGACAGCTCGCAGCTTCTTATCGAGGAAAAGACCGACCCCGAGCTTCAGGGTATGAACGGTGCGCTTACCCTCGGATTTGTAGTCATCATGCTTATGACGGTAATCGGCTTCCTTATCTACTGGATACTGTCGATACGCGGCAGAACGCTGCAGTTCGGTGTGCTTCGCGCTATGGGCGTAACTTTCAGGGAGATAATCGCTACTCTCGGCTATGAGCAGCTCTTAGTCAGCGTTGCTTCTATTGCGGCAGGCTTTGTAGTCGGCGGCATAGCAAGCGACCTGTTCGTACCGCTGTTCCGCACCATGTACGACGCAGCCAGCCAGACTCCGCCGTTTATCGTAAACGGCGACGGCGGCGACTATATAAAGATGTATATAATCATCGCATTTATGCTGCTGGGCGGCTTCACCGTACTCGGCGGAATTATCCGACGTATAAACATCAACAAGGCGCTCAAGCTTGGCGAGGATTGATATTAAAGCTAAGCCGCTTCCCTAAGGGGAGGCGGCTTTTGTGTTGACTTTTATGAATGTTATTGGTATAATTTCAGTATAGCGAGGTGATATCGATGAGAAAGATATTGTATTTTATATGGCAATGCACATGGGGATTTTTGCAGTCCTTATTAGGCTTTTTTGTGTTCCTGTGCCACATAAAGGATAGACACTATTTCTACCACGGCGCAATAATAACAGAATGGCAGCCAAAGTCCAGCGTTTCGCTCGGATTATTTGTTTTCATTACCAAAGAACCGTATTTTTACGAAAAGCTGAAGGACGAATACAGCATGGAAGAACTATCCGCGCGGCTCCGCGTGCATGAATACGGTCACACTATCCAATCGCTTATCCTCGGTCCGCTGTATCTCATCGTTATGGGTATACCGTCAACGCTATGGGGCTTTCTGCCCAGCCTCAACAAAAAACGACGCGAAGAGAAGCTGTCGTATTTTTCGTTCTTTACAGAAAAATGGGCTAATTGTTTAGGCGAAAAGGTCACAAAGGAAAAGTCTATGGAGAATTTAGTTATTGACTAATGAAAGGAGCAACCAAATGTTCGGACGCAAAAAGAAAAAGCACAAGGACAGCATGCCGCTGGAGTCTATCCTTGCGCTGAATTACAAACGCATACAGTACGCCTCTATGCGCGACCCCGATACATATAAGGAGATACGTCTCGGCACAGACGGCGCACTGAACATCATCGGGGACAAAATGCACATAGTCTGCTCGGGCGAGAGCGTTTTCGCCTGCACACTGGACGAGCTCTCCGCGGGCGAGCTTATGTCCCACGACGGAATAGTGCTGAAAGGCTTCGACCATGTTTCGGGCGAGGAAAGGACTGTTACCGCATTTTATCTGAAAAAAGACTGAAAAACTCCTCCGATTTTTCTCGGAGGAGTTTTTGATTATAATAACTTATCCAGTTCAACTAACAGCTTGCGCTTCAGCTCTTCAAGCTCCTCGGCGGTGGGGCGGTTATCGTCGCTGTACATCTTATCCATAGGATACCACCATACAGGGCCTTTTCCGTTGTTGCCGTAGTTTTCGATATCGCCCTCTCTTCTCGGATACAGGTGCCAATGTAGGTGCGCGTCGCCCTGTCCAAGGCACTCATAGTTCATCTTCTCCGCGCCGAAAGCGTTCTTTACAGCCTCCGCGACCAGTATCATCTCCTGCATGAATCTAGTCGAAAATTCCTTGTCGAGATAAAAAAGCTCGGTCTTGTGCTGCTTACAGAGAAACAGCGTATAGCCCTTGAAGTGCTGGTTATCACCTATAACCACATAGCCTGTTTCAAGCTCCTTGACAAAGTACGGATTAGTGCCGTCTTTTATCATTTCGATCCTGTCACATATAAAGCACATGGTACTCTCCTTTACGACACCGTTTCCGCAAACCTCTTGAACGCCGCAATGCCCTTTTCATCGCGCTTGAACACGCCTGCGTCCTCGAGAACCTGCGCGAATACCGCGCCGACCTCTTTATTTATTATCTCTCGCACATTGTCGGCGGTGATATCGTATCTCGGCGCAAATTCCTCTGCCCAGTCAGCGTGCTTTTCGAGGACTTCGTCCGCTCTTACCGCCGAAACGCCCTTGCTTACCAGCACATCTGCAAGCTTCTCCATCTCCGTCTTAAGGCGCGAGGGCAGCACCGCAAGACCCATTACCTCGATAAGTCCGATATTCTCCTTCTTGATATGGTGGAGCGAGGGATTGGGGTGGAATATACCGAGCGGGTGCTCGTCATCGGTGCGGTTGTTGCGCAGTACAAGGTCGCACTCGAACTCATCGCCCTTCTTGCGCGCAATGGGGGTAATGGTGTTGTGCGGAGTTTCGCCCGAGAATGCGTAAACTCCCACGCTCTCGTCGCTGTAGGCTCTCCATGCCGCGAGAATATGCGCGCAAGCCTTTTCAAGCTGCGCTCTGTCCGCACCGCGAAGTCTGATCACCGACATAGGCCATTTTACTATTCCTGCCTTGATATCGGGGAACTTGCTCATGGAAAACTCATACTCAACAGGCGCTTTTTCCATAGCAAAGGTGTAGTTTCCGCCCTGAAAATGCTCGTGGCTGAGTATCGAGCCGCCAACGATAGGCAGATCAGCATTTGAGCCAACGAAATAATGCGGCAGTATGCCGATTATGTCAAACAGCTTTCCAAATACCGCGTCGTCTATCTTCATCGGAACGTGCGCCGCGTTGAAGATTATGCAATGCTCGTTATAATAGCCGTAGGGCGAGTACTGGAAGCACCAGCCCTCGTTGTTTATCGTCATAGGGATAGGGATAAGGTTCTGTCTTGCAGGGTGACCGACTCTTCCCGAATAGCCCGTATTCTCATAGCATAGCTGGCACTTCGGGTAAGCGGCGCTCTTTGCAGACTTCGCCGCGGCAATGTCACGCGGATCCTTCTCGGGCTTAGAGCAGTTTATAGTAATATCAAGCGTGCCGTAGTCGGACTCGTACTCCCATTTCAGATCCTTTGCGATACGACCTGCGCGCACGTAATTTATATCCTTGTTCCACTTGAAATAGTTGTCCGTTGCAGCCTTCGGAGATACGGCATAGTCAGCGTTGAACCTGCCTATGACCTCGCGCGGAAATGCTGTAAGCTCGCCCATTATCTTTGTATCGAACAGGTCACGTGACTCTCCTGTGCCGCTGATAAGTCCGCTTTCTGCGGCATAGTCGTTGATAGCGTCCAGTATCTCGTCGATGGTCATTTCCTCTGTGGGAGCGTCGGTATCGTTCCACTCGGTCAGCCCAAGGCACTGGAGCAAGCGGTTGCGCGCATAGACCTCGTCCTCGGGAGTTATGAGAGCGGTATCCAGCGCATAGTTAATAAGCTTTGCGATAAGTTCTTCAATATTCATAGCCGTGTCCTTTCTGTGGTGCTTTTCTTTATTTTAGCATATTACCACAAAATAATCAATAATCAAATTAAATTTTTTCGCTTTGCTAAGGTAATTGCGCTCTTTACAGACAGGTTTAGAAAACCCGAATAAAAATGCAGTTTTCGCTTGCAAAAAAACTCTGCACGTGGTATACTATAATAGTATATGTATGTTTGGGTACTACGCTGAAAAATATATCTAGTACCCCGAATGAAAGAGAGGTAAAAAATGCAGGTAGTAGCTATCGTGGGACGCCCCAACGTGGGCAAATCCACACTTTTCAATAAGCTTGTCGGAAAGCGCCTGTCTATCGTAGACGATACCCCCGGCGTAACACGCGACAGAATTTACAGCAAGTGCGAGTGGCTGGACAAGGAATTCATGCTTATCGACACTGGCGGTATCGAGCCCAAGACGGACGATATCATTCTCGCGCAGATGAGAGAGCAGGCTATGCTCGCAATCGAGCGCGCAGACGCTATAATCTTCGTTACCGACATCACAACAGGCGTTACCGCAAACGACAGCGACGTTGCGGCTATGCTGATGAAGAGCGGTAAGCCCATCGTTCTCGCGGTAAACAAGGTTGACGGCATAGGCGAGCCGCCGCCCGAGATATACGAGTTCTATAACCTCGGTCTTGGCGACCCTATCGCGGTTTCTTCCGTTCACGGTCACGGCACAGGCGATCTGCTTGAGGCTGTGTTCGACCAGCTTCCGCCCGATACCGACGACGATTATGAGGACGAGGCTATCAAGGTCGCTGTTATTGGAAAGCCTAATGTAGGCAAGTCCTCGCTGATAAACTACATCGCAGGCGAGGAACGCTCCATCGTTTCCGATATCGCAGGCACTACACGTGACGCTATCGACTCCACAGTGGAGCGTAACGGCGAAAAATTCATCTTTATCGACACCGCAGGTATGCGCCGCAAGGCAAAGGTCACTGAGAATATCGAGCATTTCAGCGTGCTTCGTGCGCTTATGGCAGTAGACAGAGCCGATGTCTGCGTTATCGTTATCGACGCAACGGTAGGCTTCACCGAGCAGGACAGCAAGGTTGCAGGCTATGCTCACGACAAGGGCAAAGCGTGCGTTATAGCCGTAAACAAGTGGGACGCTGTCGAGGACAAGACGGACAAGACCATGAACGAGTTTACAAAGAAGCTTGAAGTGGATTTCTCGTTTATGTCCTATGCGCCGTTCGTGTTTATTTCAGCTAAGACAGGTCAGCGTGTAAACAAGCTGTTCGATATGATAAAGTTCGTGCATGAGCAGCACGGTATCCGTATCTCAACAGGCGTTCTGAACGATATGCTGAGCTACGCTACATCGAGAGTTCAGCCGCCGTCCGACAAGGGCAAGCGCCTGAAGATATACTACATGACGCAGGCTTCCACAAATCCCCCGAACTTCGTTGTATTCTGCAACAGCAAGGAGCTTTTCCACTACTCCTATCAGAGATATCTGGAAAATCAGATACGCGAAACATTCGGTCTTGAAGCAACTCCTATAAAGCTCACGATACGCGAAAGAGGCGAATAATGACACAAGGCACTCGCAAGGATCAGTTTTGGTCAAAACACCGCATAGTGTTGAAGGACTTCTACAAATATCAGCTTCCCACGATTCTCGGATATACGCTCACAACCATCGCCTGTGCAGCAGCAGCGCTTATAAAAAGCAAAATCGGCGGCGTGCTGTTCTGGATAAGTATTGCGGTGCTTGTATTTATGATTGCGCTACTGATAATTCTGCTGGTAAGCGTTATGCGCATTGCACCTATGAAATACAAGGAGCAGGTCAGCGCTTTCCCCGAGGACGTTCAGGACGAGCTTCTGCGCGAATATGCCACGGCAAAAAAAGTCGGAACTCAGCGCTATATGAGCCGTGCGATGGTATTCTTCCGCGGCAGAAATATATACGCTGTTCAGTATACAGACATCACAGGCGCAGCACCAAAGGGTCGTGATCTTCTGATGTATATGAAGAACAGCGAGGAGCCGCTGCGTATTCCCTGCCCTGCTCATGGCATGGCGGGAATAGTTTATGCTTTTCTGCGCAGCAATAATCCCAATATAAAAATAATCGGCAATGCCGACCGAAAGGAAACAACCGTATAATGGAATGGATATGCTATATCATAATGCTTGTCGTGCCTTATCTGCTCGGCGGCATCAATACCTCAATAATAATCACTAAGATAAAGACAGGCAAGGATATCCGCACTATGGGCAGCGGAAACGCAGGCTTCACAAATACACTCAGAACACAAAGCAAGTCCACGGCTATGATCGTGCTTTTTGGCGATGTCGCAAAGGCTGTGCTTGCAGTGTGGGCTGTGCGCCTTTCGTTCCTTTACATCGGGGGTATCGACACCACAGATCTCTCGCTCGGAATGAACTGGGTGGGCTATGTTACTACTTTTATGGTCATCGTGGGTCACATCTTCCCTGTTTACTATGGCTTC
This sequence comes from uncultured Ruminococcus sp., assembly GCA_964435155.1. Taxonomy (GTDB): domain Bacteria; phylum Bacillota; class Clostridia; order Oscillospirales; family Ruminococcaceae; genus CAG-115. The sequence goes on from CAYSYF010000030.1 coordinate 11,129, forward strand.
AAGGGCGGCAAGGGTGTTCTCGCTGCTATCTCCGCTATCTTCACGCTTGACTGGCGCAGCGCGGTCATTCTGCTTACAGTATTCATCGTGCTTATCGCCATTACAAGATATGTTTCGCTCGGCTCTTGCATAGCGTCGTCGCTGTTCTTTGTGACAACGCTTATCTGGAGCGGCTTTGTGGATAAGGACCCCTCATGGATAATAAACGTTATACTCGCGGCAATGTCAGCAGGTCTGATCGTATTCATGCACCGCGGAAATATCCACAGGCTTCTCACTCACACCGAAAAGAAGCTTGGCGAAAAAGTAAGTTCCTAAGGAGGATGTTATGGCAAAGATCGCAATACTCGGCTGCGGATACGGCACTGCTCTTGGTGTGCTGTACAGCCATTACGGACATGAAGTTATAACATGGACAAAGTTTGAAGAAGAGGCTCAGCAGCTTCGCACACAGCGTGAGCATAAGCGCCTGCTTCCGGGCGTAAAGCTCCCCGATAACCTTGGCGTTACCACTGATGTGAAGTGTGTTGCGGGCGCGGATATCGTAGTAGTAGCGATTCCCTCGCCCTTCTACCGCGACGCTGTACAAGCGGTAAAGGAGCATATCGACAAAAATGCTGTCGTGATAAATGTCAGCAAGGGACTTGAGGGCGATACAGGAAACCGCCTGTCACAGATACTTTTGGACGAGCTTCCTCACAATGCTATCGGAGTGCTGACAGGACCCTGTCACGCAGAGGAGATAGCGCGCCTTGTCCCCACAACAGAGGTATGCGCAGCTTACGATACCGATACCGCAAAATATATACAGAAAACTCTTTCCAACGAAAAATACAGGATATACAGAAACGATGACGTTGCAGGCTGTGAGCTTGGCGGCGTGCTGAAAAACCCGATCGCACTTGGCTGCGGCATCGCAAGAGGCATGAAGCTTGGCGACAACACAGTAGCCGCGCTGATGACGCGCGGCATGACCGAGATAACAAGGCTCGGCGTAGCACTGGGCGCTAACTGGAAGACCTTTACGGGCATGGCAGGTATCGGCGACCTTATCGTTACCTGCACCTCGCAGCATTCCCGAAACTACCGCGCAGGCTTTCTCATCGGCGAGGGCATGAATGCCGCTGATGCAGTAAAACAGATAGGTACTGTCGAAGGCTACACCAGCAGCAAGATCGCATTCAGACTTGCTCAGGAGCGCGATATCTACACTCCGATCATTGAGGAGATAGTCAATATCTGCTATAACGGCACAGATCCGAAGGAAAGCATCGTTTCGCTTATGACAAGAAAGACGCGCCACGAGCGTGAAGTGTTCTGGATGGACGACTGATAACGGAGGACCGTAATGGCAAAGAAAAAACTGCCGTCAACCATAAAGCAGCAGATAGCAAAGCTAAAAGAGCGCGGCTGTATCATAAACGATGAAAAATACGCCGAAGAAACGCTGAAATACATCAACTATTTCCGCCTTTCAAACTACTTCAAGCCGTTCAGTGTTGCAAAGGACAGGTACGAGGACGGAACGACGTTTGAAAACATCATGCGCGTTTATGAGATAGACCGCAGACTGCGCAGTATCCTTATCGCGGCTCTGGAGGAGATAGAGATCGCGCTTCGTGCCGCAATATCCAACTATCATTCGCTGAAATACGGCGCCCTCGGTTATCTCAATGCCACAAATTTCGACTTCCGTCACAACCATAATGCATTCTGCGGAAAGATACGTCATCTTGTTGAAGCAAACGAGGACCGCGAGTTCGTAAAGCACTATAATAATAAATACCGCGGCGATTTTCCGCTGTGGGTAATAATGGAGCTTTTCAGCTTCGGCACACTTGCTTTCTTCTACAAGGATATGCACAGCTCAGACAAAAAAGAGCTTGCCGACAAGTTCTACCACTGCTCAAGCTCAGAGCTTGACAACTGGATTTTCTGCATGAACGAGCTTCGCAACTACTGCGCACACTACAATCGCCTTTACGGTAATACATTTCCTGTCGAGCCGAAAACACCGCGTGAGCTTGATTATCTGCTTGAACCAAACGTTTTTGGCTATATGATGATAATGAAGCAGGTATACCACAATGCAGACGACTGGAACACAAAGGTAGTACAGCCCATCGCAAAAATGATAAAGCGAAACTCCGATGTTATAAGGCTTTCGCACATAGGCTTCCCCGACGACTGGGAGGAGCAGCTTATAATTAACAAATAAATGCAGAGCCGCTTTTTATGCGGCTCTGCTTATCTCGGAAAGGAGGGATAGCAATGTCTGACAAATTCAAACTGTTTTTTAGCAGCAAAGCAACCAGTAAGAAAGAAATTCAGGACGAGCTTCAGCGCCTTATACGTGCGAAGATAGAGAACGTCGTTGACAAGGCAATGAGTGACGCCAAAGAGGAACGCGGTGAGAAGATACCGCCGCGCGACACCGTATATTACGGCAGAGCTCCGCAGCGAAGCGCTAACCATACTCTGCTTGAAGACGAGCTTGCATATCCCCCCGAAGCCCCCGACGAAAGCGCTCCCATAACCGACAAAATCCGTCAGATGCGTGAGCTTGGACAAACGCTTTACAAAGGATATATGGTACGCCAGTGCGCCGAGCTTACCCTTGTGAAGCAGGGCGAATTTATGCAGGACGTTACCGATGACTTTGTGAGAAGTGCTTTCTGCGCTATCGAGCGTCCTATCTACGGCGCACTATCGGCTGAACAGCTACGCACATATTTTACATGGCGCACAGACGTAAGACGCGGCACATACTATAAGACAGACAAGCCATACGTCACCCTCTACTGCTACGAGCTGATGAACAAGATCGGAGTTCTGTCCTCTCAGGACGCATTCAACCGTCTTGTGGGAGTATGGGAAAACTGCCGCAAATTCTGCCCCTCGCTTGATAATATAATGCCCGTGTGGCTGAAGGATTTCTATGCATTTAATGACATCGAGGGAGAATTTTCAGCGCTTGCAGAGAGTTTTCCCATAAAGCCTGAAATATCAGACCTTGTTACCTCTGAGCTTATGGAAGGCAATTATAAGAACAAGCTGGAATATCTGTTGGGGCATTCGTCGTATAACCTGAAAGGCAGCATATTCTTTACCGATGAACATATACCCCTGCTGAACGAAGCGGTCGAAGCTGCGCTCTCCTCGCTGGGGGACTACTTCCGAGCGCACGGAATATCCCTGTTTGAGCTGATCTGCGGCAGACCTAAAAAAGACTTTAGCTGGAGTCCTTTTGCAGGTGCGTATGTAGACCGTGAGCGCATGGACGGTTTCCGCACCTGCCGCATAAGCAGCACCGAGCGTTATTGCATAAAACGCGGTCAGCCCTGCTTTGAGCGCTTTGAAAGCGCGCCGTTCAGAAGCTTTATCGGATATATACTCAAAGCCACGGAGTCCGTGCTCCGCGAGCGCACGGGCTTTCGATACAGCATAGTGCCCAATCTCTCGGTAGTGCTGGACGATTTCTTCAACCGCGAGAAGCTTTACAAGGCTGTGAGCGAGCAGGAATTTGCATCGGTAGTGCCTGATGCAGTAAATGCCTACTGCGACGAACACGGCATATTCCCGCCACGAAAAGAGCCTAAGCGAAAGAAAAAGCCCGATTACGGCGACAGCCCTCAATATCAGCCTGTCGCTGCCGCGCCTAAAAAGGTGGAGATAGACCTGTCGGCGCTTGAAGCTATCCGCCGCGAGGCAGACGAAACTGCAAAAAAGCTGATAATCGAGGAGTACGAGGACGCACTCCCCGAGGAACAGATCACCGAAATGACTGCAGCGATAGTTGACGAGGTATTTGAGGAGCTTACCGAACAAGCAATATCTGAAAATCGCACAGAGTACGACTTCTCTGCCCTATCAGAACAGTGGCGTTCGTTTGCCGAAGCGCTCGACAGCCGCCTGATAAAGGTACTGAGAGCACTGGATAACGGAACTCATGAAGCTTTGTGCCGTGATATGGGTGCTCTTCCCGAAACAGTATTTGAAGAAGTAAACTCGATAGCTCTTGAATATATCGGAGATGTTATCATTGAAAATGATGCGTTCGTCCCTGATTATTACGGAGATATTGAAAATATACTGAATATCGCAAAATAAAAAGCTGCTTTTTAAAAGCAGCTTTTTTGATGTTTTTATCAGTTCTGCGCAGCGGGAAGTGAATACTTCTTTCTGTAGTCTTCAAGCGCTGTGATAAACTCAGAAACCTCTGCACGCTTAAGCTCTGTCATATACTCATGAGTATCCATGTTGTTTTCCTTGACCTGGATCATACATACCGCAATGTTGGAGCAGTGATCGGAAACGCGCTCCAAGTTCGTCAGCAGATCGGAGTGGATAAAGCCAAGCTCGATAGTACACTTGCCCTCGCGCAGACGCTCGATATGGCGGCTCTTAAGCTCGCTCCTGAGGTCATCGATAACGTCCTCGAGAGGCTCTACCTGCTTTGCAAGAGTGATATCGGAAGTGATGAATGCATCAACAGACTTGTTGAGTATCTCCTCTACTGCATCTGTGATAACATCGACCTCCTTGAGCGCCTCGTCAGAGAAGCGGATCTTCTTCTGATGCATCTCCTCGGCAGCCTCAACGATGTTTACAGCATGGTCAGAAATACGCTCCAGATCACCGATAGTGTGCAGCAGCTTGGAAGCTACCTTGCTGTCATGCTCGTTGAGATCCTTTGCTGTTACCTTCAGCAGATAAGAGCCGATCTTGTCCTCGTAAATATCAATAGCGGTTTCGTTTTCAATGATCTCAGCAGCCTTTTTCGCGTCGTACTTGTCAACAAGCTGGAGCGCGTCGATGATGGTCTTTCTTGTAAGGTCAGCCATCTTGATGCATACGTTACGGCACTGCTCGATCGCAACACCGGGAGTAACCAGCAGACGCTCGTCCAGCATAGGCATCTGTGCATCTTCTTCACCCTGCTTATTGCGGACAGTGAGGCAGGCAAGCTTTTCAAGCTGCTTTGTGAAGGGCAGGAACAGACAGGTTGCAAGCAGGTTGAATGTTGTGTGGATTATCGGGATACTTGTGCCTGCAAGAGGCTCGTTCATAAAGCTGAAATTCACAAAGGAATTTATCAGATAAAAAATGCTCAGCAGAACAACTGTACCGATTATATTAAAGTACAGGTGAACAATAGCTACGCGCTTTGCGGATTTGTTTGCACCGATAGAGGAAATAAGCGCAGTCACGCAGGTGCCGATGTTCTGACCAAGCAGAATGGGCAGCGCCATTGCGTGAGTGATAGTGCCTGTGGAGTCTGCAACCGCCTGGAGGATACCCACCGACGCGGAGGACGACTGAATAATAGCTGTAAGAACAGCACCTGCAAGTACGCCGAGTATCGGGTTTGTAAACATGGTCATTACCTGAGTGAATTCAGGGATATCCTTAAGCGCCGAAACAGAATCAGACATCTGATCCATACCGAACATCAGAACAGCGAAGCCGAGCAGGATAGTTGCGATATTGTGCTTCTTGTCGGATTTTGTGAACATGATAAGCACGATGCCGATAAGAGCAAGAACAGGTGTAAATGCGGAGGGCTTTAAAAATTCAAGGAAGCCTGTACCCTCGATAGAGTTTGTGGACAGCAGCCATGCGGTAACTGTTGTACCGATGTTTGCACCCATGATAACGCCGATAGCCTGACGCAGCTTCATGATACCCGAGTTTACGAAGCCGACCAGCATAACGGTAGTAGCCGATGACGACTGGATAACAGCCGTGACACCAAGACCGAGCAGCACGCCCTTTATAGGATTTGATGTAAGCTTTTCAAGCCACTTTTCAAGCTTGCCGCCCGCAAGCTTTTCAAGAGCGGCGCTGAGTGTATTCATTCCGAAAAGGAACATCGCAAGTCCGCCGACAAGCGCAAGTATCTGGAAGATACCAAATTCAGCAGCAGGCGCTTCTGTTGACACTGCCTGTGAGATTGTCTGGAATAATAAAAGGTCCATTTGTGTTCTCCTTTGCATTTTGAGCGATCTTTCTTTATCGCTTTCGTCATAACTTTTTCGTAGTCAAATTTATTATACAGGATTTTTTCGCAAATGTACAGTATTTTTCACACTTTTTTTAATTTTCCCCATTATTCATAATTTAATTTTCGCAATTTTATTTTTTCTGTCAAAAATGCGTATAAACTCGCATTGTTATGGTATTTTATGCAAAGTTTCGGTAAAGAACTTTGTCGTATTTGCCGCCTTTAGCGGATCAAACCATCTTGTTTTGTCGCAAAATCGTAAAAATAACTAATTTCAGACCATTGAAGTCAAGCCTTTGTGTGAGTTTTGCCAGAATTAGTATTAACTTATCGTTAAAAAGCCACAGCAAAGCTATGTATCGTTGCTTTAGGGACAGCAATTCCACCTTCGTCCATTGAAATATTTTAGTGTAGTAATGTATAATAGTAAAGTAAAATAATGTATAAGGGCATCTGCCCTTTGGCTGCTTGATGTGCCGCCAAAAGGAGCTAATAAATGAGTGAAGAAAAAAGCGCTCTGAAGCAGTCACTTTGGAGTAAGATATTCCAAAAGCTTGTTTCTGCCACAGCGTATATATTATTCCGTCCTAAAATTATATGGGAGGATAAAAGCTATAAAAAGCAGCTTAAAAAGCAGCCTGCGGTTTTCGTCGCAAACCATACAAGCCATTTCGACGGCGCTTTTACAGGCGCTGTTTTAGGGCGATATAAGCCTTATGTGCTTGTGCAGAAAAGCTGGTACGAGAAGAAAGGCGTCGGTACTGCAATACGCTGGTGCAGATGTATGCCGATAGATATAAACAGCGCAGACGCAGACTGGTACATAAATGCCGAGGCGCTGGTGAAAAGCGGCGGCTCGATGGTGATATTCCCCGAGGGTGCTATCGCCCGCGGCGGAAAGATGCAGCAGTTCAAGCCCGGCGCAGCACTGCTGTCTGCTTCAACAGGAGCGGTAATAGTTCCCTGTGCAATATACGGCGAATACGCCAAGGTGTTCGGCAAGCGTCAGAAAATGCTTATCGGAAAACCTATTGAAAGTAGCTGCCCCGATAATATGCGTCACTCAAAATACGCAAGAATGCTTGCGGGACAGACCGAAGCAGAGGTAAGACGTCTGTACGGCGTGCTCCAGCAGAAATACGGCAAGCTGCCCGTTTATAAAGACGATGACTTTACATCCGAAACGACAGAAAAAGAGGCTGTCACTAACTAAGTTAATAAGCGGTCTATCCGCAAAAATAAAATAAAAGAGGTATTTATTATGAACATCGAAATCGCAGAAAAGATCAAGGCAATGCTGGTTGAAAACCTGAGGATCCCCGCTGATGAGCTGGAGTTCACATCTGAGCTGTTCGGCGACGATATCGGTCTTGACTCCATCGACTCTATCGAGATCATCGCAGGTATCGACAGCCTGTTCGGCGTACAGATGACAGGCGCTGCAAGAGAGCACTTCCAGACAATCGAGAGCCTCACAGCTTACGTTGAGGCAAACATGGGTGCATAATATGGAAAACTCCAGAAGATGCGTTGTAACAGGTCTTGGTATCATCTGCGCTCTCGGTGAAAACACCGAGCAGTGCTGGAATGCCGCAGTAAACGGCATCACAGGAATCCGCGAGGTGAAGTCCGTTGATACCTCTGAGTGTTACGCAAATATGGGCGCTGAGGTATCCCTGCCAAACAGCGAGCTTTCCCACGAGGATTATGACCGCGCTTCCCTGCTGTGCATAAAGGCGGCAGGCGAGGCTCTTGCAGACGCAGGCTATTCCGCCGACTGCTTTGACGACAAGCGCGTAGGTGTTATCGTCGGAAACTGCGTAGGCGGTGCTGCAAGCATTGATGTATATTATACAGATAAGAAGAATGGCTGCGAAAAGGCTTCCGATATCCTGAAGATGCCCGCTGCTGCTATCGCAAACAACGTAGCTATGCACTTCGGACTGAACGGCGCTACAGCAAACATCGTAAACGCTTGTGCGGCAGGTACGATGAGCCTTTCCTATGCCTGCGACCTTATCCGTGCAGGCAAGGCTGACGCTTTTGTAGCAGGCGGCTCCGACAGCTTTACTTCCCTTGCATTCAGCGGTTTCCATGCGCTCCATGCGCTTGCGGCAGGTCCATGCTCTCCGTTTAACCAGAGCAACGGCATAACCCTCGGCGAGGGCGCAGGTATCCTTATCATTGAAAGCTATGAGCACGCTGTAAAGCGCGGTGCTAAGATATACTGTGAGATACTCGGCGGCGGTGTAAGCTCCGACGCTCACCACATCACCGCTCCCCGTCCCGACGGCGAGGGTCAGATGTCCGCTATCAAGCGCGCTGTAAAGAACAGCGGACTTGAGTTCACAGATATCGACTACATAAACGCTCACGGCACAGGTACAGCAAAGAACGACGAGGCTGAGTTCCTCTCTCTGCATACCCTTTTCGACGGCAACGACCATGTTTCGGTAAGCTCTACCAAGTCCATGACAGGTCACTGTCTTGGTGCAGCAGGCTCTATCGAGGCTGTGCTGACAGTTAAGGCTGTATGCGAGGATAGGCTGCCTCCCACTATCGGCTACGCCGATGAGCAGCTTGATACGCTGAAGGAAAAGGCCGGCGAGATAGACTTTATCGCCAACGCCAAGCGTGAAAAGGCAGTAAACTATGCCGTTTCCAATTCCTTTGCTTTCGGCGGCAATAACGCAAGTATCGTGTTCTCCAAAAAGGAGCATGATATCCCCGACAACACCAACAAGCAGCGCATCTATATCACAGGTATAGGCGAGCTTTGCGGCAATGCAGTCACCGAGGACAACAAGGGCAAGCGTGCCGAGATAACCTCCGATGACTACAAGGAGCATGGAATCAAGATGGCGTTCTACCGCAAGCTTGACCGCTTCAGCCAGCTTCAGCTCATCTCGGGCATGAGAGCGCTTGCCGATGCAAACATCACCATTGGCGAGGACAACGAAAATGATATCGGTATCATCATCGGTACTGCGGACGGCCCTCTTACCGAGATCGTAAACTTCCAGAAGCAGACTATCGAGCAGGGCACAGCAAACGGCAGCGCGTTCAGCTTCCCCAACACCGTATATAACGCGGCTGGCGGCTATTTCAGCATTTTTGCGGGAATAAAGGGCTACAACGTTACTGTTGCAAACGGCGTTCAGGCAGGTATCCAGAGCATCTGCTACGCTGCCGATGTTATCCACAACGGCGAGGAATCCATCATGGTGGCTTCGGGTACAGATGAAAATACAGATGTTACCTACGAGCTTTACGAAAAGCTTGGTTATACAGCAGACGACGACAAGGGCTTCACGCTTGGCGAGGGCTCGGTTTCGCTTATCCTCGAAACCGAGGACAGCGCAGACAAGCGCGGCGCAAAGAAGCTTTGCGAGATCGTCGGCACTGCTATGACCCACAAGGCTGTGGAGTTCGGCACACTTGCAGGCTCTGAGGACGCTATGAAGCGCGCTATCGCTGACGCTTGCGCACAGGCAGGTATCACAACAAACGATATCGACGCTGTATGCGGCTTTGCTAACGGCAACAAGGCGCTTGACGCTATGGAGGCTACCGTTTACAGCGAGCTGTTTGATAAGGAGCTTCCCGTTATCAATGTAAGAAACGATATCGGTGAGGCAAGAGCAGCCGCAGCAACAAAGCAGGTTGCCCGTGCAGCCGAGCTGCTCAGTGCGGCTGACAGCAAGTATACATATATCCTTGCTGTTGCGGCAGGTGCAGGCGGCTCTTATTCCGCAGCAGTGCTGAAAAAGGCTTGATACAATAAGTTTTGGCGGACTGAATAAGTCCGCCAAATATATAACGCACAGATTTTTTTCACAACTATATAACAGGAGGTTATTGACTTGGCTAAGGTTGCAATCGTAACAGGCGCTTCCCGCGGTATCGGAAAGGCTTGTGCTATAAAGCTTGCCGAGTGCGGCTATGATGTTGCTGTAAACTATGTCAGCAACGAGGCAAAGGCTCAGGAAGTTGTCGCCGCTATCGAAGCTCTCGGACAGAAGGCTATTGCAGTGAAAGCTGACACGGCTGACTTAAAGCAGGTACAGGATATGTTCCGCGAGGTACACAAGACCTTCGGACAGCTTGATGTCCTTGTAAACAATGCAGGTGTTGTTGATGACGCTTATCTGCTCATGATAAACGAGGATTCCCTCACAAGAAGCCTCGATATAAACATCAAGGGCTATTTCCACTGCGCACAGCAGGCAGCCCTCAAGATGATGAGAACAGGCGGCCGAATCGTGAATGTTTCCTCTGTAAGCTCTGTGCTTGCAGTCGAGGGACAGGGTGTTTACTCCGCAACAAAGGGCGCTGTAAACTCCATGACTGCTACCCTCGCAAAGGAGCTTGCTCCCCGCAATATCCTTGTGAACGCAGTAGCTCCGGGCTTTATCGAAACAGAGATGATGGACGCTATCCCCGAGGAGAAAAAGGAAGAATACATCAAGGCTATTCCTATGCACAAATACGGCAAGGCAGAGGACGTCGCAAATGTCGTTGCGCAGCTCTGCTCCGATAATTTCGGCTATATGACGGGACAGGTGCTTGTCCTTGACGGAGGATTAAGCTTATGATGAATCTGCTTGAAATAAATCAGCGCATAAAGCAGCGCCCGCCCTTTCAGATGATAGAGCGTGTGCTGGAGCTGGAGCCTAACGTTTCCGCAAAGGGGATCAAAAACGTATCCGTGAACGAGCCTTATTTTGTCGGTCACTTTCCTGACGCTCCCATAATGCCCGGTGTGCTTGTAATTGAATCCGCCGCACAGCTTTGCAGCCTTGTTATCGCGCCCGATGATGCGGCAAATGACGAAAATAAGCTGTATGTGCTGCTTAAGGTGAAGGACTTCAAGTTCCTGAAGCCTGTTATCCCCGGCGATACACTGACAATTGATGTTAAGGTAGTGCTTGCGTCCTCGGGACTGTACGAGTTCTCCGCAGTTATCTCGGTGGACGGAGTTACCAAGGCTAAGGGCAATATGCTGTTTACAACAATGGATAAGAGCGCAGTTTATGGATAAGATAATTGATTTTTCCGCCTGCATGACCTCGGGGGGAGATAACCTCCGCCCAAGAATAGAACAGGCTCGCGAGCTTTACTCCCCCATGAGCGAGGAGTATTTCAACCGCATAATGTCAAAGTCGGGGCGCACTTTCTCGGAAAGTGCCTGCGGCTTTCTGTTGCTGGATAATCTGCTGGCAAAGCACGGTATCGACAAAAGCGGTCTTGTTATCTCGCGGAACGGCGACGGCAGACCTTGCCTTATCAACAGGTTTGACCTTGATTTCAGTATTTCACACTCCGATGGCGGAGTTATGTGCTGTCTTATGATAGGCGACGAAGCAAGGATAGGCTGCGATATCCAGTGTATCCGTACATATACGCCCGAGAAAAATGCCGCGCTTGCAGAAATATTCATGCCCGCAAAGGACTATACGGAATTTCTGAAAACGCAGGACGAGGCGCTTTTTTACACGATCTGGACAAGACGCGAGGCATTCATTAAGCACAGCGGCGGCGATGTTTTTGCCGACCTGCGCAATATCAATTTCCATGCAGACGGCTATCAGACTGGCATTATCCATGCCTGCGGCAAGAAGTATTATTACAGCATTTTCAGCGAGTGACGGAGGTAGATATGAAGGTATTAGTCATAAATGCAAGCCCCCGTCCCGAGCGCAGCAATACAATGAACATCACCCGTGCATTCATAAAGGGCTTTCCCGAGGGTACAGAGGTAGAGCATATAACGCTGAACAAGCTTAATATCAAGCCCTGCATGGGCTGCTATTCCTGCTGGGACAAAACTCCCGGAAAATGCGTTATCAAGGACGATATGGGTATGCTTTCCGACAAGATACGCGAGGCTGATGTGATAGTGCAGAGCTTTCCGCTGTATTTCTTCGGAATGCCGTCGCAGCTAAAATGCATGACTGACCGATGTCTGCCGTTTACTCTGCCGTATCTCGGCAATATCGTTGAGGACAAGGACGCGTCCTTCCACGAGCTGCGCGATGAGTCTATGCACAAAAAGAGCCTTGTCGTGATCTCTACCTGCGGATATGTTGACGCAGGTCATATGTACCGATCGCTTATAACGCAGTACGACCTCATCGCAGGCGTTGGCAAATACACCGCTATCCTCTGTCCCGAGGGTGAGCTTTTCGTTACCGACAACGCAAAGCGTCAGCGCGAGGGCTATCTCTCTGATGTCACCGCGGCAGGCGCGGAGTTTGCGGAGAACAGGACGCTGTGCGAGGCTACAAAGCAAAAGCTCGCAAAGCCTATCCTTTCACCAAAGGGCTTTGAAACGCTTACACTTGCACACTGGGCGCAGTTCAGGTGATGAATAAGTACTTAACGGAGGTATATCAATGTGTATTGTGAATTTTAAATCCGATATGCAGCAATCGGTGGAAGATTTTTTTGAAAAATGCTTTTCAGCGGTTGATATACCATATTCGCCGAAGGACAGGCACGCTGATATTGCAGATGTGGAACGATATTATATGCAAAACGGCTGCTTTTGGTGTTTATTTGATAATGAAGTGCTTATAGGAACTGTCGCTGTACGAGTAAATGATATTCAAAATAAAGTAATTGAACTCAAGCGTATGTTTGTACTGCCCGAATATCAAGGCAAGGGCTATGGAAGATCGCTTTTAGAACACGCTATAGCATACGCAAGAGAGCAGCATTATAATAAAATATGCTTGGACACTCGCAAGCAGTTTTCGGCGGCACAACATTTATATCGAAGCTGCGGTTTCAAAGAAACTGCAAAATATAACGATAATGAGCGAGCCGAATTATTTTTTGAACTGATTTTATGACACCAACCCATTTACACAAAACGACCTGAGAACAAAATTCTCAGGTCGTTTTCTTATTCCGCAGTCGTGATTACTGACATCGGGTCTATCCACTTTCCGCCCTGCTTTACAGCAAGGTGCAGATGCGGCTGCTGCATTATCTCCGCCTGACAGGTGTCGCTGGTCTTGCCGATGATAGCGCCCTCCTGTACGGTCTGACCCGTCTTTACATCAAGCTCCTTTGCAAGTCCGCAGTAGTGTACCTCAAGACCGTTGTCCTGCTCTACGATCACAGTAACACCCCAAAGAGGATCTTCGTCGATCTCTTTAATAATTCCCGAGGACATTGATTTTACTTCTGTGCCAAGCTCACACAGAATGTCACAGCCGTCATGCGTTTTCCATACGCCAAGCGTTTCGCTTTTCACAAGCTCGCCGTTGCTGAACGGGTGCGATACCTCACCGCTTATCGGCATGATATTGCGCGACTCGATAACGACAGGCTTGTTTACCTCCTCGGCTTCAGCGGCGTCTATGTCAACGGTGGGAGCTTCGGCTATCTCGTCCATCGGCACATTGTCAGCGCTGTTGTTTGCAGGAACATCATCTGCTACATCGCCTGCGTCAAATACCCATGTGTTCTGCTGCGAGGTATCCGACTCCGTGGGAGTCAGACGGCTCATAGTACGATTGTAGGCTGTCAGCGACGCTACACTTACCGCCGCAACGCCAAGCACTACCGCGATCGCCATGCCCTTTCCTGCGGGGAGTGATCTTTTTGACTTTTTCATTGCGTTATTCCTTTCATGATCATGACTATGGATCGATCCGCTGTTGGATCGTGACAATATTTTTGCCTGATCCTTTCCATAATATACAATGTTTTATATTTTTCTCCCCGCTAACCGTTTTTATATTGCCAATTCTACCTTATTGTGGTACAATATTCGATAGATATTACCGCTGAAGGAGGTGTGCTATGCTGCGTATAGCTCATATACTAGGCAAAACTCACGGCAGCGACGCCGAACAGATATTGATGAACTACTACCGCGCTATCGACCGCGATGAAATACAGTTTGACTTTTTTCTGTGCAAGGGCTCCGAGTATCTCCCTGCGGAGGAGATAAAGCAGCTTGGCGGAAAAATATTCGTATTGCCGCCGTCCATAGAGAAAAAAAGATACGCCGCTGTACTGCAAAAGCTGCTTAGCGAAAACTGCTACGACACCGTACACTGTCACTTGCAGCCTCTTGCCGCTGTCAGCCTTAAAGCCGCCAAAAACGCAGGAGTGAAAAACAGGATACTCCACTGTCACGACGGCGCGAAAAAAGCAGGTGCAGCGAAAAAATACGCAACTCACCTGCTTGCGGACAATGACCGTAACGCGCGGAAATGCTTCGGAGCAATGCCGATCTGCACGCTGAGCGAAGCCGCTCCGCCCGTCGCTGTAGCCAGATTGCTGCCCGCGGCTGTTGACGTGTCGAAATACCGCTCATCATCAAGCCATGAAATACGCAAAAGGCTGAACATTCCCAACAGCAGCCTTGTTTTCGGCTGCGTAAGCGAGCTTTGTTCTGAAAACAATCAGGGATTTCTTATTGACGTGTTCAAAGAGATACTTAACGAAAACAAAAACTCTGTCCTGATCATTGCAGGTAACGGCAAGGACAGCGAGTTTATCAAGGCTCGCATAGCTGCAAGCGGTGCGGCGGACAGGATAAAGTGCCTGCATCGCGCAAACGAGGCGCTTTACAGCGCATTTGACTGCTTCTTACTGCCAAATAAAAAAGAGCGCTTCCCCCTGAGCGCCGTTGAAGCACAGGCGGCAGGACTTTATTGTATCTTCTCCGATGTGATAAGCAAGGAAGCTAAGCTTACGGACAGTGCGCAGTTTTTACCGCTTAAAGCAGGCTTTGCCGACTGGGCGTGCGCCGCAACTTGCTGTGCAAGGCTCAGAAACAAAAAAGCCGCCGAACAGCTAAGCACGGCAGGTTATGATATAAAAGAAAATGCAATTAAACTGCAAAAATACTATCAGACATTGAGGGACTCATGACAAAATTACTTATAAATGCGTTTATAAAGGATCATCGCAACACCCGCGAGCCGAACGTCCGCGCCGCTTACGGCAAGCTTTCGGGCTGGGTAGGAATAATCTGCAACCTGCTTTTGTGCGCGGGTAAATTCATCGTAGGTTTTATCTCGGGAAGCGTTTCTATCACCGCAGACGCCGCAAACAACCTCTCGGACGCCGCGTCCAGCATAATCAGCCTGCTTGGCTTTAAGCTTGCCGAAAAGTCTGCCGACGAAGAACACCCCTACGGTCACGCACGCTACGAATATATCTCGGGCTTCATCATTGCAGTTATCGTGCTGATAATCGGCTTTGAGCTGCTTACAGGCAGTATCGACAAAATAATTAACCCCACCGCAGTGGAGTTTTCATGGGTAACTGTGGGCGTTCTCGGAGCTTCTATCCTCGTAAAGCTTTGGCTTATGCTGTTCAATCTGAAGATAGGCAAGCTTATCGACTCAGGAACGCTGAAAGCAACTGCCGCCGACAGCAGAAACGACTCTATCTCTACGCTGGTGGTGCTTGCCGCAGCGCTTATCTCTCATTTCTGCGAAGTTCAGCTTGACGGCTATATGGGTGCTGCGGTAGCGCTGTTTATACTCTACAGCGGAGTGAACCTCGTGCGCGACGCAATGAGCCCCCTGCTCGGCAAAGCGCCCAACGAGGAAACGGTTGAAGATATCCGCAAAAAGATAATGTCCTACGACGGCGTGCTTGGTACTCATGACCTTATGGTGCATGATTACGGACCGGGCAGAGTTTTCGCGAGCGTTCATGTCGAAATGGCGGCGGAGCGCGATGTGCTGGAAAGCCATGATGTCATCGACAACATCGAGCGCGATTTCCTGCAAAGCGGACTTAATCTTGTCGTCCATTTTGACCCGATAGTGACCTCTGACGCCGCTGTCGGAGATATGCGACATGAGATATCCGAGATAGTTCATCGCATAGACGAGCGCCTGTCGATACACGACCTGCGCATGGTGCCGGGCCCCTCCCACACGAATGTTATATTCGACTGCGTGGTGCCCCATAAATTCTCTATGTCGGACGAGGAGCTGAAAGCCGAGATATCGCGGTTTGTAAGCCTCAATCACCCTGACCATTTCTGCGTTATCACGGTGGAGAACAGCTACGCGCCTATGCCGAAGAAAGCGGAAATGACCCAATAAGCATAAAAAAGCCTGCGATAATTCGCAGGCTTTAATTATTCTATTAGAAGAACGTTCTTTCCTCAATGTAAGCCTTTACCTCGGAGATCGGGATTCTTACCTGCTCCATGGTGTCGCGCTCACGAACTGTTACGCAGTTGTCCTTTTCAACAGTGTCGAAGTCGATCGTTACACAGAAGGGTGTACCGATCTCGTCCTGTCTGCGGTAACGCTTACCGATAGCGCCAGCCTCGTCGAAATCAACGGGGAAGTACTTTGCAAGCTCCTCATACAGCTCTGTAGCCTTGTCGGAAAGCTTCTTGGACAGGGGCAGGATAGCAGCCTTTACAGGTGCAAGTGCAGGGTGCAGATGCATTACTGTTCTTGTTGTGCCGTCCTCGAGTGCCTCCTCGTCATAAGCGTCGCAAACGATAGCAAGGAACAGACGCTCAACGCCGAGCGAAGGCTCGATAACGTAAGGAATGTACTTCTCGTTTGTTTCGGGATCAAAGTATTCAAGGCTCTTGCCGCTTGTGTTCTGATGCTGAGTGAGGTCGTAGTCCGTTCTGTCTGCGATACCCCACAGCTCGCCCCAGCCGAACGGATACAGGAACTCAAAGTCTGTCGTAGCCTTAGAGTAGAAGCAAAGCTCCTCGGGAGAGTGGTCGCGCAGGCGGAGATTTTCCTCCTTAAGACCGAGGTCGATAAGGAAGTTCTTGCAGTAGGTTCTCCAGTAGTCGAACCACTCAAGGTCTGTACCGGGCTTGCAGAAGAACTCAAGCTCCATCTGCTCAAACTCTCTTACACGGAAGATGAACTGACCGGGTGTGATCTCGTTGCGGAAGGACTTACCAACCTGTGCAACGCCGAAGGGAACCTTTTTACGGCTTGTTCTCTGGATATTTGCAAAGTTCACAAAGATACCCTGAGCGGTCTCGGGACGGAGATAGATCTCATTCTTGCTGTCCTCTGTAACGCCCTGGAAGGTCTTGAACATCAGGTTGAACTGACGGATATCGGTGAAGTTCTTGCTTC
>CAYSYF010000031.1:0-27867 GCA_964435155.1 uncultured Ruminococcus sp.
GCGCAACAGAGTTTCGCACAGGAAAAGTCCCAACGGGACTTTTTCGACGGTCTGAGCCGCAGCTCCAACTGCGGCTTTTGCATTTAATTCAGTCCATGCTTTACTCGGTCAGCTTCCTCAAAGCGCTTTGCGTTGTTGAAGCGATCCAGCGTACCAACGAGGTAGCCTGTGATCCTGCGAATGCGCTGAAAAGGCTCGCTCGCGAAATGATAAGCGCAGTTCACATACTCGCCGTCAACGTCGAAATCAACAGCAGTCAGCACCTTGTCGGGGTATTTTTTCTGTGCAGCGTCGATATAGCAGTCTATCTCGCGCTGGGAGAGAGTTCCGTTTGTAACATTAACTCGGATCATAATATCACCTCATACCTTTCTGTAGTTTGTGATATTATTATAACACAACATATTGTGCTTGTCAAGCGCTTTCGCGTACAATATCATGATCTTTTTTGTTTATCAAAAGTGACATCGCAAGCCCTGCGGCACATGAAACAAGCCCAAGTATCAGCTCTGTTCCGCCCGAGGTCTGCGGTACCAGTTGCGTCAGCGAGAATATCATAAATCCCACGATAACGAGATAAACGCCCTTGAAGCGCTCCAGCAGGTACGACAGCACCTTTGCGGTGAGGAAAATACCCATGAGCAAGCCCAGCGCAAACGGTAGCAGTGCCGTAAGCTCGCCATTGGCAAGTGAATCCATGATAGGCTCATACATTCCCAGCATAAGCAGTGTTTGGGACAGCGAAACTCCGGGCAGTACCAGCGCTACTGCTGACAGCAGGCCTGCCAAGAGCTGAGAGCGAAAGCCTCCGCTTGCTGTAACGTTCTGCGGAAGATATGTGATGATCGCTGCAATGGACGCGCCGAGGGTTATCAAAAGCAGCTTTTTGGGGGTGAGCGGAAGAGCTTTTGAGCTTTTCATCATCGTAGGTATACAGCCTGCCGCAGCTCCTAAAAAAGCGAATTTCAGCGGTACTTCTGCAGCAGTCGCAAATAATGCAGTCAGCAGCTTGGCTGCCGTAAAAATACCCAGCATACCGCCCGCTGCGATTATAATCAGAAAGGGCATTGCCTGCTTTGGCTTCTTAAAAATATTGCTTGCGCTGCTGAGCAGATCGTTGTAAACGCCAAGTATCATTGCTATCGTTCCGCCGCTTATCCCGGGGATACTCATAGACGAGCCGATCACAAGCCCCTGTAAAAAAGTCCGTAATTTACTCATAAACACCTCCGATCTAATATATACATAAGTTTTGGTAAATATTCTTTGTTAGTTTGTAGACAATCGCAAAAAAGTATTGATTTTTTTTGTGAGTTGTTGTATAATTTTTATATATCTATGCCTGTCCGATAAACAGATGTTGTTTATTTTGATATATGGGGAATAAAGTTCAGGTTTGGTTTGTTTATAAAAATAGAAAGGTGAAAGTAAATTGTTTAATCTGTTTAAGCTTCATTCAATAAAGCTGCCGCATTTCAGTGCTTCGGAAGATCAGATGACGCGTAAGCTTAAGCCGCCGTCTGTGGTGCGTATCAGCATGGCACAGCACATCGGCGCTCCGTGCGAGCCGTTGGTCGAGGTCGGTGAATACGTTAAGGTCGGTCAGAAGATCGGTGATACAGAGGCATTCATGTCCGCGCCCGTCCATGCGAGCGTCAGCGGCTTTGTAAAGGAAGTAAAGGACGTAGTTGCTCTGAACGGCAGGAATTGCAAGACCGTCGTCATCGAGAGCGACAACCGTATGCAGCTCTCATCTGACATCAAACAGCCCGTAATAAACAGCCGCGAGGATTTCATCGGAGCTGTCCGTGAGAGCGGCGCTGTCGGTCTTGGCGGAGCAGGCTTTCCCACCCATGTAAAGCTTGCGTTCGATCCCGAAAAAACTCCGATCGACACACTGCTTGTAAACGGTGCTGAATGTGAGCCGTACATAACCTCCGACTACCGTGAGCTTATGGAGAATGCCGACGCGGTTATCGGCGGTATCAAGCTTATTATGAAAAACCTTGATATTCCACGTGCTGTCATTGGCATTGAGGAGGATAAGCCCGAGGCTATCGAGAAATTCAGAAAGCTCACAGCGCCTACGCCTGCGATAAAGGTGGTAAAGCTGCCCTCTGCATATCCGCAGGGCGCAGAAAAGGTGCTTGTTTATTCGCTCACAGGCAGAGCAGTCAAAGAGGGCAAGCTTCCTGCCGATGTCGGCTGTGTAGTTATAAATGTATCTACGGCAGGCTTTATCCATAGCTATATCAGAACAGGTATGCCGCTCATAAACCGCAGGATAACGGTTGACGGCAATATCGTGAATGCTCCCGCGAATTTCAGGATAGCAATAGGCACTCCGCTGCATGACGTCGTGGCGGCGGCAAGCCTTTATAAGGACCCCGAAAAGGTGATCCTCGGCGGTCCCATGATGGGAGCGTGTGCGTTTGATCCCGATACACCGCTGTCAAAGACCAACAACGCGGTGCTGCTGTTCAGTGACGCACCGTTATATAAGGAATCCCCTTGCATACGCTGCGGCAGATGCGTGAGAGCCTGTCCCATAAAGCTTATGCCAACAGAGCTTGAGCACGCTTATGACGCGCGTGACGCTGCTGCACTGAAGCGCTACAAGGTAAATCTGTGCATGAACTGCGGCTCGTGCAGCTTCGTATGTCCCGCAAAGCGCTCGCTTGCGGAGAAGAACCAGCTTGCAAAGGATTTCCTCAGAGCAGAAGAAACCAAGAAAAGTGAGGTGTCGGGCAAATGAATAAGCTTATCGTAGAACCGTCACCGCATATTAGGAGCAACGTCACAACTCGCAGCATAATGCTCCATGTTATAATTGCGCTGTGTCCTGCGCTGATAGCTGCTGTCGTGCTGTTTGGAGTGCGTGCGCTGACGCTGACAGTTATTTGCTGTGCAAGCTGTGTGCTGTTTGAGTATCTGTTTTGCCTTGTGACCAAAAAGGAACGCACGACTTCAGACCTTTCAGCTATCGTTACGGGAATGCTGCTTGCATTCAATCTCCCCGTTGAGATACCCGAATACATGGCTGTCATCGGCTGTTTTGTTGCGATAGTTATAGTTAAAATGCTGTTCGGCGGTATCGGACAGAATTTCGCAAATCCCGCTGTCACAGCGAGAATAGTGCTTATGCTGTCCTTTTCCTCGGCAATGACTGCATGGACGCAGCCCTTTGCTTATCAGGGCAATGTTGACGCAGTGATCTCTGCAACTCCGCTGACAGCAGCTCCCGAGGAGCTGCCCACGCTTATGCAGATGTTCCTTGGCGACCGCCTCGGCTGTACAGGTGAAACGTGCGTGCTTGCACTGCTTATCGGCGGTATCTACCTCGTGGTGATGAAGGTGATCTCGCCCGTGACCCCATGTGCGTTCATAGGCACGGTTGCGCTGCTGACGTTTTTCACGAATGGCGGCGACGTCGGTGGAATGCTTTACGGTGTGATGTCGGGCGGACTTATGCTCGGCGCTATATTCATGGCTACCGACTATTCCACAACTCCGCTTACATCATGGGGCAAGCTTATCTTCGGCGCAGGCTGCGGACTGCTTACCTTTGCGATAAGAGAGTTTGCGTCGATTCCCGAGGGTGTGTCCTATTCGATACTGCTGATGAATATACTTACTCCCTACATAGATAAAATAACCGTTCCGAGAGCGTTCGGTGCAAAGAGGGAGGCAAAGAAGTGAGCAGATTTAAACCCGCACTGGTGCTTGCGGCTATCGCGGCGATAGTTTCGGCACTGGTCATCGTTACGTACAATTTGACTTATGTCGATACCTCAAATATCATCACAGACAAGCAGGCAGCCGCCGCTGTCGCTATCTACGGCGGCGAAGCGGAGGATTATTCCGTGGTTTCAGCGGACGAGTGGCAGCCTTTGTTTGACGCTGCCGCAAACGAGGAGCTTTCGCGTGTCACAAAGGTGATAGAAAAGAATGACGGCAGCCTTGCATTCGAGGTCAGCGTCAAGGGCTACAAGGAGGGCTACACTCTGCTTGTTGGAGTTGACAAGGGTGCGGTCGCAGGTGTTGCGGCGGTGTCCACAGGCGAGGAAACAAAGGATCTCGGTACAAAGACTGCCGCTCCCGACTACCTCGCGCAGTTTGAGGGCTGTTCCTCGGCTGTAACTATCGTTACCTCCGCGCCTAAGACCGAGGGCGAGATACAGGCTGTGACAGGTGCGACCTACTCCTCAAAGGGCGTTGCGAAGGCTGTTAATATCGCGCTGGAGGCTTACGCGCTTATAAATAACGACACAGCAAACGGGGGAGGTGAAGCCGAATGAGCTATATGAGCGAGTTCACAAAGGGACTTATAAAGGAGAACCCCACTCTCGTATCGCTGCTGGGTATGTGCCCGACGCTTGCGGTGACGGTATCGGCTTCAAACGCACTCGGAATGGGCGCTGCGGCAACATTCGTGCTGGTATGCTCAAACCTCGTTATCTCGCTGCTGAAAAAGGTCATTCCGTCGCAGGTAAGGCTTCCCGCATACATAGTGATAATCGCAGGGTTTGTTACGGTGGCAGGCTTTATCTTACAGGCGGCGCTGCCTGAGATATACGACGCGCTCGGAATATTCCTGCCGCTCATTACGGTAAACTGCATAATACTCGGGCGCGCCGAGATGTTTGCAAGCAAGAACAATGCCGCGGCTTCCGTCCTTGACGGACTTGGAATGGGCGTAGGCTTTACGCTTGCGATGCTCGCGGTAAGCTCGATAAGAGAGATATTCGGCAGCGGCACATGGTTCGGAATGCAGATACGTCCCGATTTTATTGAGCCTATGCAGATATTTATATTCCCCGCAGGCGGATTTTTCGTGCTTGGCTGTGTTATCGCACTGGTAAATAAGATAGCTAAGCGCAATCCTCCCGCTGCCGCAGGCTGCGCTAGCTGTCCCAATAAAGAGGGCTGCGCGGGTGACTGCTCCTCCGATGAGGGAAAGGAGGAGAATAAGTAATGGAGCTTGCAAGAAGCATGATGATTATTCTCCTTACGGGAATACTCACCGACAACTTCGTTTTATCGAAATTCATGGGCATCTGTCCGTTCCTCGGCGTGTCGAAAAAGGCTTCGTCGTCGCTCGGAATGGGCTGTGCCGTTATCGCGGTAATGGTGGGAGCCACCGCCGTCACTTATCCGCTGTATCATGCTTTCCTCGTCCCGATGGGTCTGGAATACATGAACACTATCCTGTTTATCCTGATAATCGCGCTGTTCGTGCAGGTCGTGGAGATGGTGCTGAAAAAGTACGTTCCCGCGTTGTACAAGACGCTTGGCGTGTATCTGCCGCTTATCACGACAAACTGCGCGGTGCTCGGCGTAACGCTGCTCAACATCGAGAACGACTACAGTTTTTTAGAGTCTATCGTCAATGCCGCAGGCGGCGGTCTTGGCTTTATGATGGCTATGCTGATATTCTCGGGCGTTCGCGGCAGACTTGAGCGCTGCGATATCCCCAAGACCTTTCAGGGTATGCCGATAACGCTGGTAGCAGCGGCGATAGTATCGCTGAGCTTCCTCGGCTTCGGCGGTATCGTTGACGGAATGTTCGGAGGTGCATGATGGAATTTATTATGACCTACATTCTGCCGATACTTATTTTTGCTGTCATCGGTGCGGCGGCAGGCGCGATACTCGTGGTATGCTCCAAGGTATTCCACGTTGAGAGCGATGAAACTGTGGCACAGCTTTCCGAGGCGCTCCCGGGCGCAAACTGCGGCTCGTGCGGCTATTCGGGCTGCGAGGGCTATGCCGAGGCTATCGCAAAGGGCGAGGCTGCAACAAATCTCTGCAAGCCGGGCGGCGCCGACTGCGCAAGGAAGCTTGCCGAGATAATGGGTACGGAGGCTCTGGACGCCGAGGCTGTGGTGGCGTTTGTGCGCTGCAACGGCTGCGTCGGAGCTACTGAGGACAGATATATCTTCACAGGCACACAGACCTGCGTCGCCTCAGAGCGCTTCTACAACGGCAAGGGAATCTGCCGAAGCGCGTGTGACGGTCTGGGTGACTGCGTAAGAGTATGCGAACACGACGCGATCGCCATAATAAACGGGGTGGCTGTCGTTGATCCCACAAAGTGCAAGGGCTGCGGCAAATGCGCCAAGGTCTGTCCGAACAGGCTTATCGACATCATTCCCGCAGCTCAGAGATACGCGGTGCAGTGCTCCAATGCAGACAGCGCGAAGATAACCAAGGCTGTCTGCAAGAACGGCTGTATCGGCTGTAAGATATGCGAGAAGAAGTGCGCTGTCAATGCGATAAGGGTCGAGAATAACCATGCGTCCATTGACGGTGCGAAATGTACGGGCTGCGGCAATTGCGCAAATGCCTGTCCGCAGAAGTGCATAGCACTGCTCGGAAAATAAAAATCAGAGCGCTGTGCGCTCACACAATAAAATTTCGGAGGAGAAACATCATGATAACAACAAAGGAATTTGGCTTTTTCCGCGGCTACAAGTGCCACCTTATCACACTCACAAATGGTAACGGCATGACCGCGCGTATCACAAACTTCGGCGGTGCGCTGGTAGGTCTTGACGTTCCCGATAAGGACGGCAATATGGCGGACGTAGTGCTTGGCTACGATACACTGGAGGGCTACATTGAGGGCAACAGCTCCCACGGCGCACTTGTAGGACGCTATGCAAACCGTATCGGCGGCGCTAAGTTTACCATAGGCGGCAAGGAGTACAAGCTCACACCCAACGACAACAAGGTAAACCACCTGCACGGCGGCGCATTCGGCTACAACAAGCGCGTGTGGACGGTAGAGAGTATGCTTGACGGCGCAGAGCCTTGCGTAGTGCTTGGCTATGTAAGCCCCGACGGCGAGGAGAACTACCCCGGCACAGTAAAGATAATGGTAAAATACACCGTTACCGCAAATAACGGACTTGAGATAGAGTACGTCGCAAAGTCCGACAAGGATACTGTGGTAAATCTCACAAACCACGCTTATTTCAACCTCAAGGGCGCAGGAAACGGCGATATCAAGGATCACATCGTGCAGATCAATGCCGACAAGTATACACCTGTAGACGAGCTGCTGATCCCCACAGGAAAGCTTGCTTATGTTACAGGCACTCCTTTCTGCTTTATGGTTCCCAAGCGCGTAGGCGAGGATATGGATAACGGCAGACTGCCCAACGGCTACGATCACAACTACGTTCTCGGTGAGCCGGGTGTTATGCGCACCGCAGCCGAGGTGTACGAGCCTGCGTCAGGCAGAGTTATGACAGTAAAGACCGACAAGCCCGCTATCCAGTTCTATATCGGTATCGGTCTTGACGGAGAGGCAGGCAAGAACGGCGCAAGCTACAACAAGTACGCAGGTCTTTGCCTTGAGAGCCAGTATTCTCCCGACTCTCCCAACCAGCCCCAGTTCCCGAGCTGTCTGCTGAAGGCAGGGGACACCTACCATTTCACCACTACCTACGAGTTTTCTGTAAGATAAGCTCAGTTATAAGCGACCCGAGGACGACCTCGGGTCGCTTTTTTGCCGCCGAAAGTGCAAATTGACTATTTTTGCACAGGAAATTTATGAAAAAATACTTGTACAAACGCAAAAAATATGATATACTAAAATAGAATAGGTATGTATACCCTAAATATTATAGGAGGCAGATTATATGGAAACAAAAGCAAATCAGCCCGTTGGCAGCATAAAGGTATCCGACAGCGTTATCCTTAAGATCGCTGAGGTGGCAGCTACCGAGATTGAGGGCGTTGACTGCAACGGTCAGAGCCTTGCTCCCGCAAATGCAAAGTCCAAGATGTTCGGCTCAGTAAAGTGCAAGCTCAGCGGCGATACGGCTGCACTGTACCTTAATGTGGTAATGCTTGAGGGCTACAATGCGGTAACAGTTGCCGAGAGTATCCAGAAGAGCGTAAAATCCGCTGTTCAGAGCATGACAGGCTTCACAGTAACAAAGGTCGATGTTAATGTGGCAGGCATAAAATTCAATAAATAACACGAGGAAGACATAATGGAAGAAAAGCTTACACGACGTGAGGTGCGCGAGGGCGCATTTATAATACTTTATCAGACCCTGTTCGGTGCTGATCTTACAGAGATCTGCGAGGCGAACGAGGAGGCGTTCGGTCTGTGTAAAAATGAGGAGACCGATGAGATAGTAAACGGCGTACTGGAGCACAACGACGAGCTTCAGGAGATAATCGCAAAGTACAGCACCACACGTTCCGTAGCAAGAATTGCAAAGGTAAACATGGTGATCATGAAGATCGCCGTATATGAGATGAAATACTGCGAGCGCATTCCCAATGCCGCAGCTATAAACGAGGCTGTTGAGCTTTCAAAGAAGTACGCATACAAGGCTGACAGCAGCTTTATAAACGGTGTGCTGAACGCTTATCTCGGTGAGCTTGATGCTGCCGAATAATGCGGCACCGCCCGTTGTTACCGTATCGCAGGTAAACCGTGTTGTCGGTATGCTGATAAAGGGCGACAACAGGCTTAAAAACGTTGCGGTGCGCGGCGAGATATCAAAT
Source organism: uncultured Ruminococcus sp. (assembly GCA_964435155.1). Taxonomy (GTDB): domain Bacteria; phylum Bacillota; class Clostridia; order Oscillospirales; family Ruminococcaceae; genus CAG-115. The sequence goes on from CAYSYF010000031.1 coordinate 8,527, forward strand.
TTCACGAGGCATTATAAGACAGGTCATCTGTACTTTACATTAAAGGACGAGCAAACACAGCTCAAAGCCGTGATGTTTGCGGACAACGCGGCAAGGGTGGCTTTTTCGCCCGAGAACGGCTCAAAGGTGATCTGCCGCGGAGCGGTGACCGTCTACGAGCCTAACGGTGTGTATCAGATAAACTGCACAGAGATGCAGTCGGACGGCGAGGGTGAGCAGGCACAGGCTTTGGAGGTGCTTAAAAAGCGCCTTATGAGCGAGGGTCTGTTCTCACGCAAAAGACCTATCCCGGCAGTGCCGAAAAAGATAGCGCTTATTACCTCGGCAGGCGGCGCGGCTATACATGACGTAATGACTACTTTGCAGCGCAGATATCCGCTTGTAAAGCTGGTCGTAATTCCTGCACAGGTGCAGGGTGCGACAGCGCCTAAGTCTATCGCGGGAGCGATAGAGCGCGCACAGACCACAGGCGCAGATGTGCTGATATTCGGACGCGGCGGCGGCTCGGCGGAGGATCTTGCGGCATTCGATACCGAGATAGTGGCAAGGGCTGTCTATAACAGCGCTATACCGACTATTTCGGCTGTGGGGCATGAGATAAATATCAGCATAGCCGATATGACAGCGGACATGAGAGCGCCGACGCCCACAGCGGCGGCAGAGCTTGCAGTGCCCGACGTGGCGGTGATGCTTTCCGCAATAAACGGTATGCGCAGCAGGATAGCGGCGTACGCGAAGCGCTGTATTTCCGACAATGAAAACACACTCGCCTATCGCGGCGAGGTGATAAAGGCTCTTTCTCCCGAGATGAGGCTGAAAAACCTTACCGTGCGGCTTGCGAGTATGCACAGCAGTATAAAGGACAAGGCTCATGCCGCTCTCGATAAAGCAGAGAGCAGGCTTTCAGCGAGTGCGGAGATGATATCCGCATTGAATCCCATGAGCATACTGGTGCGCGGTTATTCCGTGACCTATCGTGAGGGAAAGATAATTACAGGCTCAGACGAGCTTAACAAGGGCGACGAGGTGAAGCTCCGCTTTGCAAACGGCAGTGCGAGAGCTGAGATAATCGACGCCGAGAGGAAATAAAAATGGATTTTGAAAAGTCGATGTCACGGCTTCAGGAGATATCCGAGCTTATGAGCGGCGAGCTTCCTCTGGAGGAGTCCATGAAGCTCTACACCGAGGCTGTGGAGATTACGAAGCAGTGCAAGGAATATATAAACAATGCAAAGCTGACGGTAGAGCGGCTTGAGGCGGCAGAGTGATATGATGGTAAAAGAACAGCTTGAATATTATGCCGAGATAACCGAAGCGGCACTGGATAAGTATCTCCCCGATACCGAGTGCCTTCAGAAAAGCGTGATAAAGGCGGCAAGGTACAGCCTCGGTGCAGGCGGAAAGCGCATAAGACCCGCGCTTGTGATGGAGTTCTGCCGCGTGTGCGGAGCCGACGCGGAGGACGCGCTCCCTGTTGCGTGCGCCATTGAGATGATGCACACCTTTTCGCTTATCCACGACGACCTGCCCTGCATGGACGATGACGATATGCGCAGAGGAAAGCCGAGCTGCCACAAGGCGTTCGGTGAGGGTACGGCGCTGCTCGCAGGCGACGCGCTTGCTATGCTGCCATATCAGATAATAGCCGAGGCTGCGCTGAAAAAGCGCATTGGCGAGAATGCGGCGCTGAGGATAATAGCGCTGCTAGGAGAGCGCGCAGGTATCTTCGGCATGATAGGCGGTCAGGTGATAGACACCGAGAACGAGGGCAAAGAGCTTCCCACAAACATATTGCTTGAGATGTACCGCATGAAAACAGGCGCACTGCTTGATTTCTGCTGTCGCGCAGGCTGTATCGCGGCAGGTGCGGGCGCTGATAAGCAGCTTGCTGCGTCGGAGTACGCGAAGAAGCTGGGACTTGCTTTTCAGATAGTTGACGATATACTTGACGTTACGGCAGACGAAAAGCTGCTGGGAAAGCCCGTAGGCAGCGACGCTGAATGCGGAAAGCATACATACGTCGCGGCTGTGGGGCTTGAGGAAGCGAAAAAAGAAGCTGAAAGGCTTACAAACGAGGCAATAAAAGCGCTTGACGCGTTTGAAGATACAGGATTTCTTGTCCAATTAACGGAATTTTTATTGAAACGAAATTATTAAGCAGCAAAGGTTGAAACATTATGGATTTTTTAATGGCTAATCCCATTCTGTCTGTGGGCGTTATCTCATGGTTTGCCGCACAGATAATCAAGACGATAGTTCATGCCATCAAGGCGAAGTCTTTCGATCCCGAGAGATTTGTCGGCGCAGGCGGTATGCCGTCGTCGCATTCGTCGCTGGTGGTATCGGTAGTTATCTACACGCTGAGAGTTGAGGGCTTTGAAAGCCCGTTCTTCGCGTTTGCAATGCTGCTTGCGGCTATCGTTATATACGACGCTATGAGCGTGCGGTACAATGCGGGACTGCACGCAAAGGAGCTCAACCGTATGCGCAGGATCATTGATGATATGGACGATGAGATATCTCAGCTCAGCGGTGCAGACGAAGACGATATCGAGGAGCTGTCCGATCAGAAGGATCTTAAAGAATTTCTCGGTCACACTCCCATCGAGGTGCTTGCGGGAGCTATGCTTGGTATCATCATAGCCATGATATTCCCCAAGCCGTGATATCTGAGCAAAGCCGGGTATAAACCATTTTCGGAGGGTCGAAATGTATCTCGACGACAATATTAACCACGACATTATTTCAAATATGACGCTTCCGCAGCTCAAAGCCCTGTGCCGTGAGCTGCGGGGCTGTATTTTAAAGACAGTAACGCAGACAGGCGGTCATCTTGCCTCAAACCTCGGCACGGTGGAGCTTACCGTTGCGCTGCATTATATTTTTGATGTAAACACCGACCGTATCCTGTGGGACGTAGGACATCAGGCTTATGCGCATAAGCTGCTTACGGGAAGGTATTCGCGCTTCGGCACGCTTCGCAGCAAGGGCGGTATCTCGGGCTTTGCAAGAAGGAGCGAGAGCCTTGCGGACGCGTTTATCTCGGGTCACAGCAGTACATCGGTGTCGGCTGCCTGCGGAATCGCCTCGGCGCTGAAGCTTCAGGGCAAAAAGGGCACTGTTGCGGCGGTGATTGGTGACGGCGCGTTTACAGGCGGCATGGCTTATGAGGGACTGAACAATGCCGCAAAGAGCCGCACAGGGCTTGTTATGGTGCTTAACGACAACGCTATGAGTATCTCGAAAAGCACAGGCGCGCTTGCGAGGTATCTCTCACATATCAGAGCGACAAGGAGATACTACTGTGCAAAGCAGCAGTTCAAAAGCGCTTTGTCAAGCGTTCCGCTGGTGGGCGAGCGCCTTGAAAGAGCGGTAAGAGCCGCAAAAAATCTCGTAAAGGACATGATCTACGGCACAGGCACGATGTTTGAAAACCTCGGCTGTGCATACATCGGTCCTGTAAACGGACATAATATAGAGGATATGATAGAGGCGCTGGCTGTCGCAAAGATGATGAACAGACCATGCGTCGTTCATGTGTTCACGACAAAGGGCAAGGGCTACAAGCCTGCGGAGGAAAACCCCGGCGAGTACCATGCTGTTTCTCGTAAGAGCAGCGAGGAAAAGTCCAATACTCCCGAGGTAAGCTTCTCCGAGGCTTTCGGACTGGAGCTTGAGCGGCTTGCAAAATCGGACAGCAGGATATGCGGTATCACTGCTGCCATGAAGTATGCCACAGGCATGAATTATTTCAGCCACGCCTGTCCCGAGCGCTTTTTCGATACAGGCATTGCCGAGCAGCACTCGGTGACCTTTGCGGCTGGTCTTGCGACAGAGGGAATGCTGCCTGTATTCGCGGTGTATTCGACATTTTTACAGCGCGGCTACGATCAGGTAATACATGACTGCGCTATCGAGAACACCCACATCGTGCTTGCTGTGGACAGGGCGGGCTTTGTAGGCGAGGACGGCGAAACGCATCAGGGAATATTCGATGTTCCGATGCTGTCGCAGATACCGAATGTGACGATATTCTCCCCCGCAAGCCTTGAGGAGCTTCGCCGCAGCTTAAAGCGTGCGATATACGACACCAAGGGCGTTGCGGTGGTGCGATACCCGAAGGGCTCGGAGTACAGAAAATTCCTGCACCCCGCGGCGGATATCGCCTACAGCGGCAAGCGCAGCAAGACCCTTGCGGTAAGCTACGGCAGGATAGCTGCGTGGCTGGACGAGTGCGCGGACAGCGCAGGTGCAGACTGGCTCAGGATAGTAAAGATATCTCCGCTGCATGAAAAGATATTCGAGATAGCCGCCTGCTATGAGCGCGTTGTGTTCTTTGAGGAGGGTATCCTTAACGGCGGAATTGCGCAGAAGCTAGGCACAGAGCTTTTAAAGCGCGGCTTCAAGGGCAGATTTGAGATGGTGGGTGCGGAGCGCTTCGTGCCGCAGGCAACTGTCGAGGAGCAGCTTCAGATGTTCGGGCTTGATAAGGAGAGCATGACGGAAAAGCTGAAATAAGGAGAAGATATGGACGGACGGCTTCGTAACATGACAGCGATCTACCTGTCATATCAGGGCGAATATTATCTGCTGTACCGACAGGGCGGCAGTGTTGTCACGGATTGCTACACAGGCACTGCGGGCGGTCACTTTGAGCCGTCCGAGCTTAATGACGCCGTAACGTGCATGCTTCGTGAGCTTCGCGAAGAAACGGGGCTTACGGAAAACGATATACATGACCTGAAATTCAGATATATCACGCAAAGGCTTAAAAACGGCGAGGTGCGGCAGAACTATTATTTCTTTGCAGAGCTGAACGAGCCGACTGCGCTGAAAAGCACTGAGGGCGAGATACGCAGCTTCAGACCCGAGGAGATATTAAAGCTTGAAATGCCGTTTTCTGCGGCGTGTATGCTGCGGCATTATCTGACAGAGGGGTGCAAAACAGACCTGCTGTACAGCGGTGCGACTACCGAAAACGGAATTGAATTCACTCCACTGACGGAGTTTTAAAGGCGGTGAACCCATGCGGCTTGACGTATACCTTACCGAGAACGGACTTTGCAAAAGCCGCACGGCAGCGCAGAGCCTTATAAAAAGCGGCGGCGTTTCGGTAAACGGAAAGCCCTGCGAAAAGCCCTCGTTTGACCTTGCTGACAGCGATGAGGTTGAGGTAACGGGCGAGCAGCTACGATATGTAGGGCGCGGAGGACTTAAATTAGAGGGTGCGCTGAAGGCGTTCGGGCTTGATATAAACGGCATGGTGTGCCTTGACATAGGCTCGTCTACGGGCGGCTTTACGGATTGTATGCTGCAAAACGGCGCGGCAAAAGTCTATGCGGTGGACGTAGGCACAGACCAGCTAGATGAAAAGCTTCGCACCGATGAGCGCGTTATCTCGATGGAAAAGACGGATATCCGCACAGCCGAGCTTCCCGAAACGGTGGATTTCGTCGGCACTGACGTGTCGTTCATCTCGCTGAAAGCTGTTATACCGCATATCGACAGGCTGCTTAAAATCGGCGGCAGGGCGGTGGCACTGATAAAGCCGCAGTTTGAGGCAGGGCGCAGCGCACTTAACAAAAAGGGCATAGTAAAGGACGAAAAAACGCGCCGCAGGGTGGTGGAGGACATAACGGAATTTGCACAGCAGTGCGGCTTCGCGCTGATAGGAATTGCCGACTCTCCCATACATGGCGGCGATGGAAATATTGAGTATCTTATGTGCATCGAAAAGGTGGCGAAATGATGAGTAAGCGTGTCATAATAACCTATAATACGCATGATAAGGCGGCGGCTTCGCTTGCTAATGCGATCTGTGCGCTGCTTTCGGAGAGCGGCTTTCAGCCTGTGCTTTTTGACGACGCGGCAGTAGATGAGCTTCGGGGCGCGCTTTGCATGATAACCGTCGGCGGCGACGGCACGATACTTCATTGGGGCAGGCTCGCTGCGCTGTGTGAAGTGCCTCTCCTCGGAGTAAACCGCGGCAGGCTCGGCTTTATGGCTACCTTAGAGCCGTCGGATATAGCGTGTATACCCGAGATACTCAGCGGTGAGCTGCCGCTAAGCAGACGTATGATGATGAATGTTGAGATACACCGCGCCGACGGAAGCTGCGAAACTCGCGAGGCGCTGAACGACGTGGTTGCGGAGCGCGACAGAAGCTCAAAGCTTCCCGAATTCCGTATCTCCTGCGGCAACAGCGAGGTTTCCAGAGTTCACGCGGACGGAGTGATATTCAGCACTCCCACAGGCTCGACCGCTTATGCACTGTCGGCAGGCGGCTCGATAATTGCGCCCGATATGGAGTGCGTGGAGTGTACGCCGCTGTGTCCGCACACGCTGTTTTCGCGCCCGATGATATTCTCGGCTGAGAAAGATATCTCGCTGCGCGTTGCGTCGTATCAGGGCAGCGTTGTGACGATAAGCGTTGACGGTGAGCGCGGGATCCCCTTCGGGGACGGCGATACGCTGGTGCTCAGCAGATTTGAAAAGCCGCTGCAGCTTATTGAAACAGGCGAGGGCTTCTTCGGCGCTGTAAGGGATAAGCTGATGACGCCGCTGAAATAACGACAAAAGGCAGGTGAAGCTTCATGGATAAAAAACAAAGACACGCAGCGCTGCTGTCTATTATCGTTGAGAACGAGGTAGAAACCCAGCAGGAGCTTCAGATACTGCTGAAGCAAAAGGGCTTTCGTGTAACTCAGGCAACAATATCGCGCGATATGCAGGAGCTTAAGATAAACAAGGGTATGTCCGAAAACGGCGTGAATTGCTACTTTTCGCCCGCCATGGGAAGATCGCCTGCCTACAACAATATGTTTGCGCAGTCTGTGCTTTCGCTTGACTATGCGATGAATACCGTTGTGATAAAGTGCAAGGCAGGACTTGCAAACGCTGCCTGCGCGGTGCTTGACGAGCAGAAATTCGGCTTTGTGGTAGGTACTATCGCAGGTGACGATACGATATTCGCCCTTACGCGCTCGGAAAATCACGCAATACAGCTTATCGAGCATCTTAAAAAGATGATGAAAAAGAACTGACAGAGGAGGGAGCGGCTTGCTTCGCGAATTATCAATGGAAAATCTTGCGGTAATTGAAAAGGCGACTGCGCAGTTTGGCGGAAACTTCAACGTTTTCACAGGCGAAACAGGCGCGGGTAAAAGTATACTTATCGGCGGAATAAATGCTATCCTCGGTCAGCGTACAAATAAGGATATCGTGCGTACAGGCGCGCCTAAGGCGGTCATAACCGCGCTTTTTGACGAGGTATCGCAGAGCGTTCAGGACAAGCTTTCCGAGATGGGCTTCTCGGCAGAAGACGGCGAGCTTATGCTTATGCGCGAGATAACCGCGGACGGCAAGAGCAGTGCGAGGATAAACGGACGCTCGGTGACGGCTGCCATGCTGCGCGAGATAGGCTCGATGCTGGTGGACGTCCACGGTCAGCACGAAAACAGACTGCTGATGTCGGAGGACAATCAGCGCGATATACTGGATAATTACGCGGGAATAGGCGACAGGCTCACGGAGTATCGCGAGAAATTCCGCGGCTTTTCGCAAGTTTCAAAGCGCATACATAAGCTTCAGAGCGAGGACGAAACGCGCTCTCTCAAAGTAGCAAAGCTTACCTCGATAGTTGAGGAGCTTGAGGAGCTTAACCTCGAAAAGGGCGAGGGCGACGCGCTTGAAGCGGAGCTTCAGAAGTGCCGCAATTTTGTGAAGATACAGGCGGCGCTGTATTCGGCGTACAATTGCTTTAACGGCGAGGATACAGTCGGCGCGCTTGACCTGCTTCGCCGTGCCATGAACACGCTGAACGGCATATCGCAGTTTATGCCCGAGGCTGACGCGCTTGCAAAGCGGATCGAGGATATCCTGCCCGAGGCGGAGGATATTGCGGCTGAGATATCGGCAGGGACGAACGATGACGGCGGCGCTGCGCGTGAAGCGGCTCTGGAGGACAGAGTTTCCGCGCTGAAGCACGCAAAGCGTAAGTACAATATGGACGCTGATCAGCTTGTGGATTACCTTGACGAGTGCCGCGGCGAGCTGCTGGAGCTTTCGGGGGCGGACGGCGAGCTGGAGGAGCTTTTGCAGCAAAAGCATGACCTCGCGGAGGAGGTAAAGGCTCTCGCGGCTGAGATAACAAGGCTTCGCACTGAAGCTGCGGAGAAGCTTTCCGCCGAGATATGCGAGCAGCTCAAATTCCTTGATATGCCGAATGTTCGGATAGTCATTGCCGTACAGCGCGACAAGGTCACTATAAACGGCATGGACAGGGTCGAGATGCTTATTTCAGCCAACGCAGGCGAAACACCAAAGCCTATAAACAAGATAGCAAGCGGCGGCGAGCTTTCGCGTATCATGCTTGCGATAAAGAGCGTGCTTGCGGATAACGACGATATCCCTACGCTGATATTCGACGAGGTGGACGCAGGAATAAGCGGCAGAGCGGCGCAGAAGGTAGGCATAAAGCTTGCCGAAACGGCGCGTAAAAGACAGGTGCTGTGCATAACTCACCTTGCGCAGATAGCCTCGCAGGCTGACCATCATCTGCTTATCGAGAAAAACACCGAGGGCGAGCGCACGTTCACGCGCATACAGACCCTTGATTTTGACGGCAGAAAGGCAGAGCTTGCGCGTATCATCGACGGTGACGGCAGCAGTGAAGCAAGCCTCAGGACAGCCGAGGAGATGCTGCGCAGAAATAATTGAGTTGTAGGGGCGGAATCCATTTCCGCCCGTTTTCAATATCATGCTTTTAGGGCGCAACGGCTGACGCTCTGCTTTTGCATGGCTTTTTTGTAAATATTAGTGCTTTTTCATACCATTTTCACATTGCAGGGGTATACTTATGTCGTAAGAACAGAAAAAACCTTTGTTTATGTAAAAGGAGAATATAGATGTGCTTCAGTTTCAGGACGCTTGCGGCAGTATGCTCGGTCGCAGTGTCGCTTAATACAGGCTGTGCCGCAAGGAACGATCAGATCTCGTCGGACAGCAATGCTTCTTCGTCCTTTCTTAAGGTGGAGGAAACTGTCGCTGAGCCTTCCCTTGTACCCGAAACACCTGCCCCCGAGTGCTTTGATGCCCCCGAGAGCACCGACTGCACGATCACCTTTGCCGAGGATAGCATAGGTGTGCGCGGCGAAGGTGTCGGAGTTGAGGGCAATGCCGCAGTTATAACCGAGGGCGGAGTATATCGGCTATCGGGTGAGAGTGCGGACGGCAGGGTGATCGTCAGAAGCAGCGATGATGTATCGCTGATACTTGACGGACTTATGCTGAATAACGGATACGGCGCAGCGATAGAAAACAGCGGCGAGGGTGACCTTATCGTTACCCTTGCAGAGAATACGCATAATGGCATATTTTGCAGCAGCGATGATTCAACAGGAATATACAGCGCTTCGGATATCACGATAAACGGCAGCGGTGAGCTGCATATCGGAGCGAGCGGAAAAAGTGCGCTCAGAAGCGGCGGAGCTGTAAGGCTGTGCGGCGGTGAGCTGTATATCGTTTCTGACGGTGACGGAATAGTCAGCGCAAGTCATATAATCGCAGCGGGAAGCAGCGTGTCGATGACGAGCGGCGGCGACGGTCTGAAGGTTACCTATACAGGCAGTGATGATGCGGGCTATGTCAGCGTTATCGACGGAACGCTGGACATAACCTCTGCAACGGACAGTATACAGGCAGAAAATGCTGTGTTTATAAGCGGCGGAAGGATCGAGCTGAGCAGCGGCGGCGGAAGCTCTGCGGTGATGTTCAATGACCATGGCGGAAGATATCTGCGCGGAATGCACGGCGGCTATACAGCGGGCGGTGATAAGGAGTATGATTTCAGCGACCTTGTTTCGGGCGACGGAAGCTCCGTCAGCAGCAAGAAGGGTATCCGCTCGGGCGGTTTTGTCGTGATAAACGGCGGCGAGGCTGAGATAACTTCGGCAGATGACAGTATTTATGCAAGGGGCAGCATTTACTTCAATGACGGTAAGCTTACTTTAAATTCCGGCGACGAAGGTATTCATTCTGATGACGGCATAATCATTTCGGGCGGTGTGCTTTCGGTAGAGGAGAGCTACAATTCCATCGAGGGCATGATGGTAGAGATACGCGGCGGCGATATAATGCTCAACTCGCGGCGCGACGGAATAGTTGCGGCAGGCGGAACACAGCTTGCGTCCTTTGCGGCGACTGACCTTACCGACAGGTATATAAGCGTTTCGGGCGGAAATGTCAGCCTTAATTCAGGCGGCAGCGGTATAAATTCAGGCGGAGCCGCAACTGTCAGCGGCGGTATGCTGACAGTATACTCGGGTGATAACGATCTTTTCGGCTCGGTAGATCACAGGGATTATTTTGCGCTGAGCGGCGGCGCTTTTGCTGCGTTTGGCTCGGACGGCGCGACCAAAGCTCCCAGTGTGCTGTCAAGACCCTGCATTTCTATACTTGCGGATATTGCTGAGGGCAGCATCGTTGAGATAATCGACAGCGCAGGCGAACTCATATTCAGCACTGTAGTACCTTGCGCGAGCAGCACCATGCTGTTTTCGTCCGATGATATAATCTCAGGCGCGGAATATTGCGTTTATGCCAATGATGTATTGAAAAAGACTATCGTGGCTACAGAGGGCATAAGCGGTGACGGACCCAGCGGAAGAGTAACCGGTATTTTTGATAATATCGGCGGCAATATGGTAGATAAGTATGAAAATATAGCATGATAAAAACGGTCTTGAGTTTACTTAAGACCGTTTTTAGCTTTTTGCACAAAAAAATTACCGAAAGTTCGTGTAAAATATTACTTTACAAATTTATAGTTTTTACTTAAAATATAAATAGAGATTAGCTTCGGTAAATTAAGCAAGTTTAATTCGGAAGGGACGACGTTATAATGATCAAAAAATCAGTAACGATGAGCGATATCGCTAAGGTGATGAACGTAAGCACCGTGACGGTATCAAAGGCGCTTGGCGACCGCGACGGCGTAAGCGATGAGCTGCGCGAGCGCATCAAGCAGAAGGCTACCGAGATGGGATATCGTATGCACACGGGCGGCAGAGGTATGCATGACGGGCTCAGCTATAACATCGGTATCGTGGTAGCGCGGCACTTTATCGGTGACGCAAGCTCTTTCTATTGGGTAGTATACCGTCATATCGTTGAGCTGCTTCAGACGCAGAATTTCTACGGTATGCTTGAGGTGATAAACGACGCTGAAAGCGGCTCGGCGGAGATACCTAATTCCGTGCTGGATAAGAAGGTAGACGGACTTATCGTGCTGGGACAGTTTGCGGACAGCTATGTTGAGCGCCTTATGGCTTATGGGCTGCCCACGGTTTTCCTTGATTTTTACGGCAGCCGCGAGGACGCGGAGTCTGTACTGTCAGATAACTTCTACGGCGCATATATGCTGACGAGCCACCTTATCGCGAATGGTCACAGAAGGATAGGCTTCCTCGGAAGCATAAGCTCCACATCGAGCATACAGGACAGATACCTTGGCTATTACAAGGCGCTGCTGGAGAACAGGATACCGCTTCGACAGGACTGGATAATCAGTGACCGCTCCAACGAGAGCGATATATTCCCCGAGTTCACGCTTCCTCAGGATATGCCGACAGCTTTTGTCTGCAACTGCGATGAAACCGCCTACAAGCTGGTGAACCAACTCAAAGCAGCGGGATATTCCATACCCGACGACGTGTCGGTGGTGGGCTACGACAATCATATCTATTCCACCATCAGTATGCCCCGTATAACCACTATCGACGTAAACAGCCGCGTAATGTCGGCGGAGGCAGTGGATATAATCCTGCACAAGATACGCGACGGCAGCTACAAGCGCGGAAGAACGCTGGTCACAGGAAAGCTGGTTCGCCGTGAAAGCGTAAAGAACCTTAATGGATAATAAAAAGAGCAGGTCATCTGACCTGCTCTTTTATGTAATATAGTAATTATTCGTTGAATGTCTTTACGATATCGTCCATCTTTCTTGTGTCGTCCGCAACGGCATTTGCGATGTTCGCACTTTCCTCGGCTGTCTGCGAGTTCTCTGCAATGATCTCGGAGATCTGACCTACACGCTCCTTAACGGCATCAAGCGCAGCCGCCTGTCTTTCGGTGAGCTTCGCGATGCTGTCTGCGTGAGCCGCGCTTTCTTCGGCTGTTGTGATAACCTCGTTCATGCGCTCTGCGACTACATCTGCGACTACCTTTCCGCGCTGTACGGCTTCCATAGAAGCATTGATAAGCTCGGCGGTGTTCTGTACAGCGTCCTGGCTCTTTCCTGCGAGGTTTCTTACCTCATCGGCAACTACTGCGAAGCCCTTGCCTGCTGCACCTGCTCTTGCTGCCTCGATGGAAGCGTTGAGCGCAAGTATATTTGTCTGGAATGCGATATCCTCGATAGCCTTTACGATATCCTGGATCTTTGTGGAGGTATCCTCGATCTCCTCCATAGCAGCTACCATCTTCTTCATTTCCTCATTGTTGTCGTTAAGGAGAACGGTGCTGTTTGCGGCGGAAACGGAAGCGTTCTTTGCGGCCTCAAGGCTTTTGTGAGTTTCGCTTGTGATATCTGCGATCTCGCTGCTGATCTCCTCGATAGCCACCTGCTGCTTATCTGCTGCGATGCTGATGGTGTCGGAAACGCTGCGCATCTGCTCGCCCGAAGATGTGAGAGTTTCTGCAACGGCAGCGATCTGTTCAACGACATCGCGCTGCTGAGCTGCAAGCTTTTCGGTTTCGTCCATGTGCTTCTGAACTGTGGTAAGCAGAGTGTCTGCCTCGGATTTTGCTTTCTGAGCGTCGCTGATGAAGCCAAGGCTGCACTTAACGAGATAAAGGATAAGGAAAGAGCCGACGTTGATGCCTACGATACCCTTGATGAGCGAGCTTGGCTCAGCGCCGCCATAGAACAGATCGTTCATGAAAAGACCTGCTATAGAGGCAACGTCCATGAGAGCCCAGTGTGTAAACAGACACTTTTTGTTATAGTAGATCGCTGAGATAGCCATAGAGCCGAGCATCAGCGCGAACATATCCTGCATTTCGTTGTTGGCAACGGACATTACTATTATAATAACAAGCTGGGTTATTGAGAGAATGAAGCCTCTTGTTGTAACGGAAGCCCTGTTCTTCAGTGCGCAGGAAGTTCCGAAAGCTGCCGCACCGAAGACGATGATAAGGATAGCGTTCAAGGTGCTGCTCTGCATAAAATTGATGATTCCGAAAATAATGCACACAGCAAGGACAATAATGCCATGCATAAATACGATCTTGCTGTTAGCTCCTGTTTTGATATTGTTTGTACTCATATTTTCCTCCTGTTGGATATTACAAATGTCAAACACGACATTTGACTTAACAATATAAATTATATCATGAATATTATTATACGTCAATAAAATATTTGACTAATGTCGGAAATTTGTACATTAAGTTCACTTTTTCGAGCCAATATATGTTGACAATGCCGAAAAGCAGTGCAAAAAGGAAAAATATTTCCGTCCCCCTTGACAAATCGTTTTGATTGTGATATACTTATTAAGCCGCATGTGCAGGGTTTTAAGCATAACTGCGCCCTGACGCAGCGAGTCTGATAAAAATGAGGTAAAAAATATGTACGCAGTAATCGAAACAGGCGGAAAGCAGTATCAGGTTAAAGAGGGCGATATCCTCTTCATCGAGAAGCTCGAAGCTGAAGGTGAGATCACATTCGACAAGGTTATCATGGTAGGCAAGGACGACGGCGTTACCGTTGGCGCTCCCTATGTTGACGGCGCAAGCGTTAAGGCTACTCTCCTGAAGAATGGCAAGGCTAAGAAGATCACAGTATTCACTTACAAGCCCAAGAAGCACATCAAGAGAAAGATGGGTCACAGACAGCCTTACAGCCAGGTAAGAATTGAAGCTATCAACGCATAATGCTTAAAGCGGTTTTCTATAAGGAAAATGAAAGCTTTACGGGATTCAGCATCTCGGGGCATGCGGGCTACGGCACTGAGGGCAATGACATAGTCTGTGCGGCTATCACCTCTGCGGTAGAGCTTACCTGCAACACCGTGACTGGGTTCTTCGGCGCTAATGCAAAGGCTGATGTTTTCGAGAATGAGGTGCGCCTCACTCTCAATGAAAAGCATGAGCCCTCGCAGCAGCTTTTGGCATCGCTCTTTTCGCATATTGAATATATCGCGTCAGAGCATAAGAAGATCAAGCTTGAGGTTAAATAACAGGAGGATAACACAATGATTAGATTAGGTTTACAGTATTTCGCACATAAAAAGGGTGCCGGTTCTACGAAGAACGGTCGTGATTCCGAGTCCAAGAGACTTGGCGCAAAGCGCGCTGACGGTCAGTACGTACTGGCTGGCAACATTCTCGTTAGACAGCGTGGTACACACATTCACCCCGGAAACAATGTAGGCATCGGTTCCGATGATACACTGTTCGCTCTGATCGACGGCACAGTTAAGTTTGAGCGCCTCGGCAGAGACAGAAAGCAGGTTAGCGTATACGCTGACTGATCACCTTAACGGTCATTATAAGGCGGATTGCATTGATCCGCCTTATTTCAAGCCGTCGAAAAAGTCCCGTTGGGACTTTTCCGCCGAAACATCTGCACTGCGCGCACTGCGTTGAAAGCTTCGCTTTCAACTTGCACACTTGTGCAGATAGAGGTGTTTTTTGACTGAAGTGAATTCGGTCAAAAAATTTATCTGAAACGCCCGCTTCGCGGGCATAAACAAGGTTTTCGACAGGCAGAGGCGGATTGCATTGATCCGCCTTATTTGTCGTTTTAAGCGTTGGTGTATCGTTTTAAAGCGATATGGCAGAAAATGCTCGATATCAATAGCTTTTTGGTTATTGTATCGATTTTGTGGTATGATATTTATGATAGGAAAGGCAGGGGAACGCAATGTTTGTTGATAAGGTTGAGATCTCCATAAAGGCAGGAAACGGCGGAAACGGCGCTGTGTCGTTCCACCGCGAGAAATATGTTAATGCAGGCGGACCTGACGGCGGCGACGGCGGCAAGGGCTCGGACATCGTGTTCCAGGCTGACGACAACCTGTCCACGCTGATAGACTTCCGCTATAAGAAGAAATATGTTGCTCCCGACGGAGAGAACGGCGGCGCACGCCGCTGCTCGGGAAAGTCGATGGAGCCGACGGTTATCCGCGTTCCGAGAGGAACGATAGTAAAGGACGCGCACACAGGCAGAATAATGGCGGATATCTCCGATGACGAGCCTGTTGTTGTTGCAAAGGGCGGCAGAGGCGGCAAGGGCAACCAGCATTTTGCTACTCCCACGCGTCAGATACCGCGTTTTGCAAAGCCCGGCTACCCGGGCGAGAAGTTTGACGTGGTGCTGGAGCTGAAGCTTTTGGCTGACGTTGGTCTTGTAGGCTTCCCGAATGTCGGAAAGTCCACGCTGATAAGCGTTGTCAGTGCCGCAAAGCCGAAGATCGCGAACTATCACTTCACCACGCTTACACCCGTTCTCGGTGTTGTAAAGCGCGGCGAGCGTTCGTTCGTAATGGCTGATATCCCGGGTCTTATCGAGGGCGCGAGCGAGGGCGTAGGTCTTGGTCATGCGTTTCTGCGCCACGTGGAGCGCTGCCGTCTGATAGTTCACGTTGTTGACGTTTCGGGCATCGAGGGCAGAGATCCCAAGGAGGACTTTGAGAAGATAAATCTGGAGCTTGCTAACTTCTCCGAGGAGCTTGCGGAAAGCCCTCAGATCGTTGCCGCGAACAAGAGCGATATGGCGACCGAGGAGCAGATAGAGGAGTTCCGTCAGTATATCGAGGCAAAGGGACTTAAGTTCTTTACTATCTCCGCGGCTACCACTCAGGGTACTGACGCGCTCATCGACTGCGTTACGGAGGAGCTGGACAAGCTGCCTCCCGCAAAGCGCTTTGAGGTGCAGCCGCTGACGCTTGAAGAGCTGGAGCTTATGGAAACCGAAAAGCACAGCTTCAGCGTAGAGAAGATAGACGATGTTTACGTTGTAGAGGCAGAATGGCTTGCGCCTATCCTCATGACCGTAAATATGGAGGACTACGAGAGCCTCCAGTACTTCCAGAGAGTGCTGCGCTCCAGCGGTATCATTGACGAGCTTGAGCGTCAGGGTATTCAGGAGGACGACCTCGTTTCCATCTTTGATTTCGAGTTCAATTATATAAGATAACGCTTCGGAGGGAATTTTATGAATCTCAGAGGTGTTTTGTTCGGCGGTATGGAGCGCTCCTCGGCAGGAAGCAAAGCGACCTCGCAAAAGGTGATTTCCATGCTCCCGAATGTAAAGAGCGCAATATATTTCGGTGACGAGTGCGTTACTCCGAAGCTGCTTTGTGAAGCGGGCTGTGAGGTTACGGCGCTCATTACCGACGAAAGCAGAGCAGAGGGTTTCGGCGCAAAGTTCGTGAATTGCTTTGAGCTGCCCGAAAACAGCGCCGAGTACGATGTTATCTGGTACAACGGCATCGCGGAGCTTGAACAGGTCGCGCTGAAGCTTGCGCAGCTCAAGGAGCATTGCAAAAAGGGCGGCAGGATAGTTTTCCGCGCGCTGTGCTGGCTCATCGACCCGTCACCCGACACAAAAAGCTACTGCGCAAAGCGCTTCGGCGTTATCGAGCCGCTTGACAGGGTGCTGATGTATGCAAAGCAGGTCGGCTTTGCGGTGGAGGATTTCTACATCGCGCCAAGAAGCGACTGGACGGATAATTTCTACAAGCCGCTGCTTGATGCCGCGCAGAGGTATGCCGATGCAAGCGACAAGGACGAGCTTTTGTCGGGCATGGGCGAGCTTAAAAAGGAAGTTGATATGTTCGAGCTTCACTGCGAGGAATACAGCTACGTTTATTACATATTGAAAGGTTGATCTCATGGCTCTTACCGAAAGGGAAGCGTCCCAATACAGCCCCAATGTCCTCGCCTTTTACGGCGACAGCGTATATGAGCAGTTGGTGCGCAGGGAGGTAGTGCTCCGCGGCAGCACCAACGCAGGCAGACTTCATGACCTTGCTGTAAAGCAGGTGCGCGCCTCGTACCAGTGCGAGGCGGTGTCGGTCATCGAGCCTATGCTGACCGAAAAGGAGGCGGATATCCTTCGCCGTGGCAGGAATGCAGGCGGAATTTCCGTTCCCAAAAGTGCAAAGCCCTCGGAATACCGCAGGGCGACCGCGCTTGAAACGCTTTTCGGCTATTTAAGCATAACAGGACAGCACGACAGGGTAGAACAGCTTTTCAGTGAGATTTGTAAAGCGCTGCCTGTCGGTGAAAGCAAGGAGTAAAACGCTCCGCCGATATGCGGCAGAACGGAGCGTAAATGAGCAGAAAGCAGCATTCGGCATTTGTAAGCCGGACTATAGATATAGCGGTGATCGCAGCCGCGGCGGTGATATTCTCGGTGGGAGTGGTGTGCTTCATCTCTCCCAACGATATAGCTCCGGGCGGCGGCACGGGTATCGCGATAATACTGTCGGAGCTTACGGGACTGTCCCTCGGCACGCTTATTGCGGCGGTGAATATACCGCTTATAATCGCAGGCTTTGTGCTGCTGAATAGAAGGATCATGGCAAAGACGCTGCTCTCTGTGGCGCTGATAACGCTGCTGACGGACTATGTGCTGGCGGATATTCCCGTTTATGTCGCGGACGGCGGAAACGGAATACTCGCGGCGGTGTTCGGCGGAGTGCTGATGGGCGTCGGCATAGGGCTTACCTATGCGAGAGAGGCTACCTCGGGCGGCACTGATATAGTCGCGAAGATAGTAAGCCGCTTCAAGCCCGAGCTGAAGCTAGGCAGGATACAGTTCGTCGCTGACGCGGCGGTGATATTGTCGGGACTTGCGGTCTTTCGTGATCTTGACGCGGCATTGTACGCGGTGATATCGGTATTCGTTCAGGCGAAGATAGTGGATATGCTGGTGTACGGCGGTCAGGAGAGCAGACTTCTGATGATCTTTTCCGAGGTGCCGCAGGAGCTTGCCAAAAAGCTGCTGGAAGCCGAGCGCGGAGTAACACTGCTTCAGGGCGAGGGCGCGTACAGCGGATCAGACCGAAAGGTGCTGGTGACGGCGGTGTACAAGAGCGATTATGCGAAGATAAAAAGGCTGGTGAAGCAGACCGACCCTGCGGCGTTTGTGATAGTGACAAGTGCGGGCGAGGTGTTCGGCAAGGGCTTTCAGCCGCTTAGTTAGTCAAAAATTGCCCAAGCGGGCGTTCAATAAAGTATTATTTATAAAGGAGATATAGGCTTATGTCAGGACATTCCAAGTGGAGCACCATCAAGCGCAAAAAAGGTGAGAAGGACGGCGCAAGAGCAAAGGTATTTACCAAGATCAGCCGTGAGATACTCGTTTGCATCAAGGAAACAGGCAGCGCAGACCCCGCAAACAACGCGAAGCTTGCTACCCTCATTCAGAAGGCAAAGAGCAACAACATTCCCAACGACAACATTGATCGTCTGCTGAAAAAGGCTGCAGGCGGCAGTGAGAAGAACGACTACGAGAACTGTGTATACGAGGGCTATGGTCCTAACGGCGTTGCGGTAATCGTTGACTGCCTCACCGACAACAGAAACAGAACAGCAGGCGAGATCCGTCACTATTTCGATAAGTGCGGCGGCAACATGGGAACAACAGGCTGCGTAAGCTTCATGTTCTCGCTCAAGGGTATCATCGTTATCGACAACGAGGACGGCGACATCGACGAGGATAAGGCTATGGAGGATATCCTGGAGAGCGGTGCTGACGACTTCAGCTTTGAGGAAGGCTGCATTGAGATCACAGCAGACCCCAACGAGGTAGGCACAGTTGCGGACGCGCTCCGCGGTATGGGCTACAACGTAGTTTCCGCTGAGGCTGAGCAGGTGCCCTCTACATACACCACGCTCACCGACGAGGATCACCTGAAAAAGATGAACCTGCTGCTGGAGCTGCTCGAGGACAACGACGACGTGCAGAATGTTTGGCACAACTGGGAAGAGTAAAAATTCGTTTCGACGATAAACCCACACCTACTTCGTCAACCGCATAACGGCAGGCACAAAGCCTAGCCGTTGTGCGGTTTCCTTGTATCTGCGGGCTTCTCGCCGAAACGTTATGTTCAGATGTGAAAAATCGCAAAATTTGCAAATTTAAAAAAGCATATTGCGTCGAAACCTGTAAATAATAATCCTGCGTGGTCACACGCATATTATGTTTTAAGGAGAAAAGCTATGCTCAGAAGAATTGCTTCGATCTCAGCGGCGGCAGTGATGGCTACCATGCTGTCTGTTTCGGCTTTTGCCGCAAACGGCGGCGTTGTAGGCAACGTTGTCAACGCA
>CAYSYF010000032.1:0-27423 GCA_964435155.1 uncultured Ruminococcus sp.
GCAGTGCGGATGTTTCGGCGGAAAAGTCCCAACGGGACTTTTTCGACGGTCTGACCGCTCCCTATACAGGGAGCGGCATAGTTCTTTTAAACATTTTCGTTGATATGCTTGATGAGCGCACCGATCTGAGGCTTGGAGAACTGTGCGTCTGCACCGACCGCCTCACCCTTCTTGCGCATCTGCTCGTTGATGAGCGAGGAGAAGAGATAAACAGGGATACAGCCAAGCTGTGCATCGTCCTTTATCAGCTTTGTAAGGCGATGTCCGTCCATCTGCGGCATCTCAATATCGCTGATAAGGCAGGAGACATGCTCGCGCATATCGCCGCCAAGCTCCTTATGACCGCTGATGTATTCCCATGCGTCCTTTCCGTTGTCAAAGTGCACAACGTTCTTGTAGCCGGCTTCATTCAGCGTGTTTACGATAAGAGTATTCAGGAACGGCGAATCCTCTGCGATAACGATATGCTTTTCATCAAGATTGCCTGTACCCTTTGTCATTCCCGATGTATCAAGCACCGCGGTACGATTGAGATCGGATACGATCTTCTCGAAGTCGAGGATAAGAATGATACGATCCTTGAACTTCGCAATACCTGTAGCGATATTGGACGTGCCATCACCCGAAATTGCAGGCGGCTTCTCGATATCCTCCCACGAAATACGCTGGATACCCTTGACAGATGTAACATGGAAGCCAACGTCCATCTGATTGAAATGACAAACAATGAGCAGATCATGTTCCACATCATTGCTCTCTCTCTTGAGTACCTTATGTAAGTTGACAACAGAAATTACTGTGTCACGGGGGGTGAATACGCCCTCAAACTCAGGCGGTGCATCAGGCACTGGAGTTACAGGAGTGTAATTCATGATCTCAGTTACCTTGGCAATGTTTATGCCAAAGCTCTGTTCTCCGACCATAAATTCAAGAACCTCAAGTTCGTTGGTGCCGCTTTCGAGGAGTATATTAGATTCCATAACAAATTCTCCTTTGCATACATAGGAATATATAGTGTATATAATACTAGCTATATTATACAACATACATTCACAAAAATCAATATGTTTTGTAAAATTTGTGCTATTTATCTAAATTTTTTCGTCATATTTCAAACAGATAGCCACTAGACACCTGCCGAACCATGTCAGGAAGCGCATTTTTAAGCAGTTCAAGACCATGTTCGCCTGTACAATGCCCCGTGATCATACGCTTTATAAACCCTACTCAAAACGCAGGATTTCCGCGAAATACTTGACAACTGTCTTAAAATATGGTATACTAAATAAAATGAAATTGCAAGGAGGCGTTTGTATGGAAACTTCAATCGCTGCTATGGCAACAGGTATGGCAATGTCCAATATGCAGAATGCCGTTTCGCTCGGCATGATGAAAAAGACCATTGAGTCTACCGAGGCTTCTATGGAAAACATCATTAAAATGATGGACTCAATGCCCTCCCCCGATGGCAAGGGCACCTTGCTTGATGTCAGAGTTTAAACGACAAGAGCGCTCCCGAGCATCGGGAGCGTTTATTTTTAAGAATTTTTTCAGAAAACGCTTGACAAATGTTTTTTTATGTGTTATAATGATCGTGCTGTTCTAAAGACAGCAGGTTGCCGAAAGGCTTTAATGGCTAGTCCGCCTGCCGAGGAATGGGAAATGTAAAAGATATTTACTGTTCCTTTCTGTCTTTAAGTCAGAGAGGGATTTTTTATTTTCCGTGCTTTGAAACAGCAATATTATCACAAAGGAGTGAATTAAATGCCCAGTAAAAGCATACTCGAACAGAAGCAGGCATTCGTTGCAGAGCTGACCGAAAAGCTGAAGGCTGCTGCAGGCGGCGTTCTGGTTGACTACAAGGGTATCTCCGTAGAGGACGACACAAAGCTCCGTAAGGATCTTCGTGAGGCAGGCGTTGACTACTTCGTAGTTAAGAACACACTGCTCAAGCGCGCTGCTGAGGCTGCCGGTATCGAGGGTCTTGAGCCCGCACTTTCCGGCACAACAGCTATCGCTCTCCACACAGAGGATATCATTGCAGCTCCCAAGCTTCTGAACAAGAAGGCTGAGGCTTCCGATGGCAAGTTCGCTATCAAGCTCGGTTTTGTTGACGGTAAGGTTATCTCCAAGGAAGAGGTTGAGCAGTACGCTAAGCTCGCTTCCAGAGAGACTCTGCTTTCCCAGCTCGTGTTCATGCTGCAGTCTCCCATTCAGCGTTTCGCTATTGGTATCAACGAGATCGCAAAGAAGAACGAAGAGCAGTCCGCTTAATTTTCGGACAAACGCTTCCGCGGCGTAACGCGGAGAACTTAAATGCTGCTTGACGCAGACAATTAAATTTAACAAAACATATTTTAGGAGGAAATTTAAAATGGCTTCTGAGAAGATTTTAGCTATGATTGAAGAAGTTAAGGCGCTGTCCGTACTGGAGCTTGACGAACGGGTAAAGGCTCTTGAGGAAGAGTTCGGTGTATCCGCTGCTGCTGTTGCAGCCGCTCCCGCTGCAGGCGCTGGCGCTGCTGCGGCTGCTGAGGAGAAGTCTGAGTTCGACGTAATCCTCGCTTCCTTCGGCGACAAGAAGATGGACGTTATCAAGGCAGTTAAGGATATCTGCGGTCTTGGTCTTAAGGAGGCTAAGGAGCTGGTTGAGTCCGCTCCCAAGGCTCTCAAGGAGGCTGCTCCCAAGGCTGAGGCTGAGGACATCAAGGCTAAGCTCGAGGCAGTTGGCGCAACAATCGAGCTCAAGTAATTTAAAATTACACAAGCTTACCCCCGTTCAAACGAGCGGGGGTTTTGTTTTATCAGAATAGGCAGCGGCGGAATCCATTTCAGCCCACAAAGCAGCACAAAGGGGTACAGTAACGTACCCCTTTAATATTTATTTGGAAACCGTCATATCTACAAATCCGACATTCGGCGCAAACGAACGGTTATCGCACTCGATCCTTATCTGCTTTGCATCTGTGATATCATACTCGCACATCTTTATGCTGCCAGGGCTGAGAGTGATCGGCTGCTGCTCCTTGCCGTCAAGGTAAACTCTGACGGTTATTTCACCGTCGTAGTCCGAGCCGTCAAGCATACCGGTGCTGAAGCTGAGCTTTTTGTAAACGCCGTTTACGTTGAACGCTACGGTATTATTGGATTGATCCGCATTCAGTATAATACCTGTATTATACTTGACGCCTGCAACATAAAAGCTCTCGTCAAAGCTGTCCGCGAGCCAGCGGCATTTTGCGCTGTCATAAGGCACAAAGTCGCAAGGAACACTCATTATCTCAACCGACTCGTCAAACGGTGATGTGAAGCTTGAAGAAACCTCTGCGTCTGCACTCTTACACAGATAAAAGTCCGTAAACGCGATCTCAGGAGCGAACGAACGGTTATCGCACTCGATCCTTATCTGCTTTGTGCCTGTGATATCATACTCACAGAGCTTTGTGATGTTGTAATTTGTCAGCGTGATCGGCTGCTGTTCCTTGCCGTCAAGGTAAACTCTAACGGTCAGATCACCGTCGTAATGCGTTCCGTCAACACGTCCAACGCGGAAGCTGAGCTTTTCAAATGCGCCGTTTACGTTGAACGCCATGGTATTATTGGATTGATCCGCATTCAGTATAATACCTGTATTATACTTGACGCCTGCAACATAAAAGCTCTCGTCAAAGCTGTCCGCGAGCCAGCGGCATTTTGCGCTGTCATAAGGCACAAAGTCGCAAGGAACACTCATTATCTCAACCGACTCGTCAAACGGTGATGTGAAGCTTGAAGAAACCTCTGCGTCTGCACTCTTACACAGATAAAAGTCCGTAAACGCGATCTCAGGAGCGAACGAACGGTTATCGCACTCGATCCTTATCTGCTTTGTGCCTGTGATATCATACTCACAGAGCTTTGTGATGTTGTAATTTGTCAGCGTGATCGGCTGCTGTTCCTTGCCGTCAAGGTAAACTCTAACGGTCAGATCACCGTCGTAATGCGTTCCGTCAACACGTCCAACGCGGAAGCTGAGCTTTTCAAATGCGCCGTTTACGTTGAACGCCATGGTATTATTGGATTGATCCGCATTCAGTATAATACCTGTATTATACTTGACGCCTGCAACATAAAAGCTCTCGTCAAAGCTGTCCGCGAGCCAGCGGCATTTTGCGCTGTCATAGGGAGCATAGTCCGTCGGAATAGCCAGCATATCGGCAGACTCGTCAAACGGCGATGTGTAGCTTGACGGAATGCCGCTGTCCTCAGTGCTGCTGATATAAAAATCAGTAAGCGCGATATCAGGCGCAAACGAGCGATGATCACACTGAATCCTTACGGTCTTTACGTCTGTGATATCAAACTCACACAGCTTGGATATGTCGTAATTGGTCAGCGTTATCGGCTGCTGCTCATTGTCATCAAAATAAACTCTGACGGTCATATCGTTGTCGTAATTTGTTCCGTCAACACGTCCTGCGCGGAAGCTCATCTTCTCATAAGCGCCGTCTACGTTGAACAAGACGGTGTTTTTGCTGTTGCTTGCAGTAAGCAGAACACCTGTGTTGTACTTCACACCGCCCACAAAGAAGCTCTCATCATAGCTGTTCGCAAGAACTCTGCACGCCTCGCTCTCAATGGGCTGTATGTCAACACCCACCTGAAGCAACGCGTCGGAATTTATCACAGGCGGAGTTTCAGGCTCACTCTGCGAGCCGCTCTCCCCTGCACCGCCGTTATCCACGCTGCTGCCCGATACTGCTGTCGAGCCGCCGTCCGCGCGCTCTCCCGAGCCACCCGAAAGCACGACTGCAAGCACGATCGCGATCACCGCTACAAGTGCTGCTGCCGCCGCAATTATAGGGATAAGCTTTTTCTTCTTATCCGAGGTTTCGCCGCCTTTTGTGGGCTGAACAGGTATCTCCTGCTGCACAGGCTGCGGAGGTACGGTCTGCAATACAGGCACACTCTCCGAGCCCTGCCCCAGCAGCGCCTTCACCGCCGCAAGCAGCTCACCGAACTTATAATCGCCTGTCGAATCATCTGCCGCTATCCAGTGCGAGGTGAGCAGATAATACTCAAACTCCGCAGCAAGCGGGGTGCTGTCTATCTTATAAGGTATCATAGGAATCCCGCGTGCGCCTGCAAGCCCAAGCTCCTTTGATACCTGCTTTGACTGCGCAGACCTCTCACTGTAAACTATAAGAAATACCTTTGATGTGCTGATAGCATTGTTTATCGCGACCGCCCATTCAGTACCTGCGGTGATATCGCGCGGTGCTATCCAACAGCTTATGCCATTAGCCTCAAGACCCTCGCAGAGCTGCTCGGATACAATGTGATCCTTTGAACTGTGGCTTATAAATACATCTGCCATTTGCTTTTCTCCAATCATATTGATGATATCATTTTACAACATTCGACGCATAATGTCAACATCAGCCAAGCAAAAGCCCCCGACAAGCGATCGGGGGACTTTTATGGTGTTATTATAAAATTTACTTTCTTACAATGATGAAATCAAGTGCGCCGAATGTGAACTGCAGCTTGACAGCTAGACCCTTGTCAAGAGTTATGGTGTCGTTGTGCAGGATATCCTGCGGCTCAAGATCAAGCTCGATATTCTTGTTGTTGGACATATTTACAGCAAACAGACCGTTCTGAAGATTCAGAAACTCGCCTGCGCACGCCTCAACGAACTCGTCCACCTCTTCAAACAGTCCGAACTCGTCAATATCACCGTCAGCGTCATCGCTGGAGTCAACAGCATAACGCGAAGCAAGGTTGATGAATGCCTTGTCGCCGCCGCCGATAGCAGTGAATGCGGAAAGCTCGCCCGTGAGAGCCTGTGTGCTGATATAGTCGTAAGAAACATCTGTCTTCTTTGCGCAGCCCGAAAGAACGAAATCATCACCGATAAAGCGGATAAGGTTCTTGGTAAGCAGCATTATGTAATCAACATAGAAATCCTTGTCGGGATCGTACTCAAGATCGAAAATAGTAACGATGTCCTTAGCGAGAGCCTCGTCATCGGAATTATCGTCACCCTTGAAGGACGCGGAAGCCTTGTACTCAGCAAGAGCATCAGCGAACTGTGTGTTGTTCAGATAGCCGAGGTCGATAAGAGCCTGACCAAGCACGATATTTGCGGTCTTCTGCTTAGCAAGCAGCGCCTCTACATTCTCTCTTGTGATAAAGCCCATCTCAACTGCGATATCACCGATACGCTTGTCCACATGCTTCTGCTCCTCATGGACCTTATCAACCTGCGCGGCTGTCATAAGACCTGCGTCGATAGCCAGCGCACCGAGCTTTACTCTAACATTATTCTTCGCTTCAAGCGCAGCAGCAAGCTGCTCAGCGGTGATGATGTTCCTGTTAAGCAGAAAATGTCCGAATAACTGTGTAAACATAATTATTTATCTAACCTTTCGTAATTTCATTATTCCCCGTAGAATGCACCGAAGATCAGCCTGTGATCTTTGCAATGACCTTCTTAACGTCCTCTTCCTTTACGGGCTTTTGCAGAAACTCAAATGCGCCTGCCTTGATAGCATCAACAAGATGGCTCTGCGTACCGATAGTGGAAGCCATAACCACCTTTGCGTCAGCATCAGCCTCTCTTATCTCCTTCAGAGCGTCAAGACCTGTCTTGCCGGGCATTACGATATCCATAAATACGACATCGGGCTTCAGCTCCTTGTACATATCAACAGCCTGAATGCCGTCCTTAGCCTCAGACACCTCTGCAACACCGAGCTTTTTCAGTGTATCGCTCAGCTTTTTTCTAACAAGAATAGAGTCGTCGCAGATCAATACCTTAATATCAGAAATATTCATGTCCATATCCCTTTCTATGTAGCATATTAAATGCATAACTGCACTTTTATATTATACTACAACAGCTAAAAAATTACAATAGCTTTTGAGCATTTTCGTAAAACAGAGCCAACAACTTGCATATTTTTTGTCAAATTTGCACAACTGCATATCAGAAAAAACTCCTTGTTTCACCTTGAAATATGCAACGGTTTATGCTACAATTAACAAAATGATATTTCAGGAGGTCACATTATGGAACTCTACCGTGACAGATCACTTTGCGCACAAAAACGTGCCGAGGCGCTCTGCGACGCACTCTCAACCGAGCAGCAGGCTGAGCAGCTTCGCTATGACGCACCTGCCGCGCCCTCTGTGGGACTCCCCGCCTACAACTGGTGGAACGAGGGTCTGCACGGTGTTGCAAGAGCGGGAACTGCTACAGTTTTTCCGCAGGCTATCGGTCTTGCCGCCGCATTCGACAGCGAGCTTATTCACGATATAGCAGAGGTCATCTCCACCGAAGCGCGCGCAAAATACAATGCTGCTCAAAAGCAGGGCGACTGCGATATCTACAAGGGACTTACCCTGTGGTCACCGAACATAAATATCTTCCGCGACCCGCGCTGGGGCAGAGGTCATGAAACCTACGGCGAGGATCCGTTCCTGACCGCAAGGCTGGGCGTTGCGTTCGTAAAGGGGCTTCAGGGCGAGGGCGAATATCTGCGCACCGCCGCTTGCGCCAAGCACTATGCCGTTCACAGCGGTCCTGAGGCAAGCCGTCATGAGTTCGACGCGCGCCCCTCGGCAAAGGACATGGAGGAAACATATCTCCCCGCGTTCAGGGCGCTTGTGGAGGAGGCTCATGTTGAGGGCGTGATGGGCGCATACAACCGCGTAAACGGCGAGCCTGCCTGCGCCAATATATTTCTTATGGACAAGCTGAAGGAGTGGGGCTTTGACGGATATTTCGTGTCCGACTGCTGGGCGATACAGGATTTCCACCTGCACCACCATGTCACGGAAACCCCCGAGCAGTCCGCGGCGCTTGCACTGAAAATGGGCTGCAACATAAACTGCGGCAGCACCTATATGAAGATACTTTCCGCGCTTGAACAGGGGCTTATCACACCCGAGGATATCCGCAGAAGCTGTGTTGCCGCTATGAGGACAAGAGTGCGCCTCGGTCAGCTTGACAGGACAGGATTTGACGATATCCCCTACTCCGTCATCTCCTGCAAGAAGCATAAGCAGCTTGCATTGGACGCGGCGCTGAAGTCCGCTGTGCTGCTGAAGAACAACGGCATACTGCCGCTTAAAAGCTCCGAGGAGCTTACCCTCGCTGTCATCGGTCCGAACGCGGACAGCCGCAAGGCGCTTGTAGGAAACTACAACGGCACAGCAGACCGCTATGTGACGTTCTTAGAGGGCATACAGGACAGCTTTGAGGGCAGAGTTATCTACGCCGACGGCTGCCACCTGTTCAGCGACCGTACAGAGGGTCTTGCACAGGCAGGCGACCGCTACGCTGAGGCTGTAGCTGCCGCCGAAAGCTCGGATATCATCATCGCTTGCGTGGGGCTTGACGCGTCTTTGGAGGGCGAGGAGGGCGACACAGGCAATGCCTATGCTTCGGGCGACAAGCCTGACCTGTATCTCCCCGAAAGTCAGCGAAAGCTGCTCCAAAAGCTCAAAGCAACGGGCAAGCCGATGGTAGTCGTGCTTGCTTCGGGAAGTGCGATAAATATTGACTGCGAGTGTGACGCACTGTTACAGATGTGGTATGCCGGTCAGAACGGCGGCAGAGCGCTTGCAAAGCTCCTTTTCGGGGAGGCGTCACCCTCGGGAAAGCTGCCTGTTACGTTCTATAAGGACAGCGACAAGCTGCCCGATTTTGAGGATTACTCCATGAAGGGTCGCACCTACCGCTACTGCGACAGCGACAATGTGCTGTATCCGTTCGGCTACGGTCTTTCCTACGGAAAATTCCGCTGTGAAGCCCTCACCTACTCCGATGGTATCGCAAAACTCACTGTAACGAACGACGGCGCGGCTTCGCAGGACGTTGTTCAGCTCTATATCAAGGGCTATGGCGAAAATGATGTTCCGAACGTCAGCCTTTGCGGCTTTAAGCGAGTTTTTCTCGGCAGCGGCGAAAGCGCTGATATAGAGATACCTGTTCCCTGCTCCGCGTTTGAAGCAGTGGACGAAAACGGTATCCGCAGTGTATCGGGAACGCGCTTTACGCTGTACGCAGGCACCTCACAGCCCGACGAAATAAGCAAGGCTTTAACAGGCATATCTCCTGCCGAAACGGAAATTTTGCTGTAAGGGCTTGACAAAGCTGATTTTTTGTAGTATACTGTCTATGGACTGAAAGGGGAGCTCCCGAAAGCGGGGCTGAGAGTGTATCGCAGGATACAGACCCTAATACCTGATTCGGATAATGCCGACGTAGGAAAGAATGTTCTTGTTTTAGACATCTGATGCGTGCTGATATCCGTCGGCACGCATTTTTTTGACCGACGTAACGAATACGGAATTCAGCCCGATGATCGCAAGGCGCCTGCGATACTCGGGCATTTCTGTTCACTGCTGCGTTTCCGAACTTAGTCCGAAAGAAAGGAAATCATTATGTCTGAAAATACAAAAAGTCACACTAAGGTAGTCGCGCTCGTTGAGGGTGCGGTAATGGTGGCGCTTGCCGCCGTACTGAGCTACATACGCATTTTTCATCTGCCATGGGGCGGCTCTGTTACACTGCTTTCAATGCTGCCCATCATTATTTACAGTATCCGACACGGAGTTGTAAGCGGTCTGTTTGCAAGCTTTGTTTTCGCGCTTATCCAGTTCGGTCAGGGTGTTATGGACGGACTGTTCGGCTGGGGACTTACTCCCGTTATGCTGATAGCCTGCATAATGCTGGACTACATAATGCCGTTCACTGTGCTGGGACTTGGGGGCATATTCCGCAAAAAAGGCACTGTCGGCTGGATAGCAGGCACCGCAGGGGTTGTCGTGCTGCGCTTTCTCATGCACTTCCTGAGCGGCATCGTAATATGGCACAGCTTCGGTGAGCTGTGGGACGGCTTCGCCACCGACAACGAGGTGCTTTACAGCCTGCTCTACAACGGAGCATATATGCTGCCCGAGCTTATCTTCACGCTTGCGGGTGCGATAGTGCTGTTTAAAGTTCCGCAGACAAGAAGGCTTATCGTCAACAACGGATAAAAACACAAAAGACCGCTGAAATCCAACTCAGCGGTCTTTCTTTATGGAGTGAGATCACTTGATAAAAACAAATTCGGAAAGCTGCAAGAGATGTCTGCCCTTCATTGCGTCGGCAAACCAGCCCTCGTAGCCTGCCTCTACCCTGATATACAGCGCGTGTCTGCCTGTGACAGCCTTTACCCTGCCGCCAATAACGGAGTCGTCCTGCCTGAAATCAATAACGCCTATCTCCTCGCCGTCCTCGCTGTCAAGCAGGATATGAAGTCTGCCGTTGCTGCCCATGCCGCGTATCTTCATGCGCACCTGCATGGTCTTGGAGGAATAGTCCTCGCCGAAATCGAAGTACTTCCAGCCCATAACACAACCGTCAGTGAGGCTGGTCACAACACGCTCAAAGATGTTCAGCTCGGTAATAAAGCAGCCGCCCTTCAGAACACAGGCTGTTTCGGCAGGAGTTGCCTTGTAGGGGTTGAGGTAAGCCTCAAATCCGAGCGAGGTCATCTCGACCTGCGGGATAGTACCGTCGGGGAGTATCTCTATCTTCTCAACACAGCCGCGGCGCGACATTATAGTGCCGTTCGTCATGCGGTGATAGAAGATGTACCACTGACCGTTTATATTGCAGATAGAGCCGTGGTTGTTTCCGCCGGGGTAGTCAATGCCGTTGTCAACGATAGTGCCGCGGTATGTGAAAGGTCCTGTCGGCTTGTCGGAGGTAGCGTAGTCAAGACAGCTACCGCGCTGGGGCGAATATATCATGTAGTAGGTATCGCCTACCTTGCGGGGAGAGCAAGCCTCGAAGAAGCGGTGCGGCTCCTCCACCGGAATGATATCGGGCTGATATGTGCCGTCCACCATTTCGTACATATTGTCCTTCAGCTCGCACATATAGCTGCCCTGATAGCCGCAGTACACATAAACTCTGCCATCGTCGTCAACGAGCGTTCCCGGGTCGATGAAGGTGCCGTTGTCATAGTGGTTCTCTACGTTATACTTATACTTTGAAAGCAGCTTAAACGGTCCCTCGGGTCTGTCAGCAACCGCTACGCAGCCCTTTGCGCCGACGATATAGGCATAAAGGTAGTATTTGCCCTCGCGCTCAACAACATCGGGCGCAAAAAGCAGATTATCCGTCCAGTCAACCTCGGAGGGCAAGTCCACACCGTCCCTTGTACGGAAGATATCTCCGTGGCAGATCCACTCGTTAAGGTTGTCAAGGGGCGCAGACCACACCTTAAGCTTGCAGTCGCAGAAATCTATCGAATCAACTCTGTCATGCGAGCCGTAGACATAAACGCGGTTGCCGAAAACTCTCGGCTCGCCGTCGGGAATGTATTCCCAAGCGGGAAGATAAGGATTAGCCATAATATCACCTCATATTTTCGTTGGTATCAACTCGTTTGTTGATATAATCATATCATACAGCAGCAATAATTTCAACCACAAAACAGACAACTAACAGCACAAAAATGACACACTGTCACCCAACTTCGCTGTTTGCATATACTGTATCAGGAGCGTATGCTCCATGACTAGCAAGGAGGACTTTTATGGCTATTTTTTACAATCAGGCGACGCTGTCGTATAACGATACCGTCACCAATTCAAATATCGTAACAGGCGAGATAGTGGAAAGCCTTACCGCCGCAAAGACAGCAGTTTCCGAAACCTACTCCGCAGGCGATACAGTGACCTATATCATCAGCTTAGTCAACACAGGCACCGCTGCCATTACAGGAATTACTGTAACAGACGACCTCGGCGCTTATCCATTCGGTGCAGGTACTGTAACTCCCCTCACCTATGCCGACGGCACGGTACGCTATTTCGTAAACGGCGTGCTTCAGGCTGCACCTGTCGTTACATCAGGACCGCCCCTCGTAATAAGCGGAATTTCCGTTCCCGCAGGCGGCAATGCTGTGATCGTATACGCTGCTGATGTAAACAGCTTTGCTCCGCTCGCCGAAGGCGCTGCGATCACCAATACAGCGACTGTAACAACAGCCGGCATTACTACACCCATCACTGTGACCGAGGTCATCACGGCACTCAGCGAGCCGCAGCTCACCATCACAAAGTCGCTTTCACCCGAAACAGTTACGGAAAACGGCGAGATCACCTATACCTTCACGCTTCGCAATTTTGGCAGCGAGGCTCTCATCGCTACCGACAACGCTGTGATCACCGATAATTTCGATCCTATTCTCAGCATCAGCTCTGTTACCTTCAACGGTGTGACATGGACAGAGCCTGCGGACTACACCTATGACGAAGTGACAGGCGCTTTCGCAACGGTTGCAGGTCAGATCACCGTTCCTGCGGCAGCCTACACACAGGATCCCACAACAGGCGAATGGATAGTACAGCCAGGCACTGCTGTACTGCGCGTGATCGGAACAGTATAACGACATACGCAATATGACCTGACCGAATAAATCCCCCCGAAGCTGTGCAACATAGCCTTGGGGGGATCTTTTTATGAACTTTATCATTTGCAGCGAAAGCTGCCGCTGGCAGCAGGACGGCTTATGCACGCTCCAGGATATCACGCGCGTGTCCTGTAACAGCGATGTCTGCCGCCATTTTGAGCCGCCGCTGTCTTAGTTTGTGATGTCGTACACTATCTTCAGCGTGTGATCGGAGGTCTTTTCGATAGGCGACGAAAGATTGTTTATCGTCGCCTTGTACCATGTGCCAATTACGAGCTTCATTATATTTCCGCGCGAATCACCGTTTGAGTCATGACCCGATCTGGGAGCTACCGCAACATAAGGTCGCTGAAACTCTCCCGACATAAGGTACTCGCTGTGACCTGTGACAAACTCGTTTTCGTTCCAGTTCAGACATCTTGTGTAGCCCGTCTGTATTCTCACAAACAGAGCGCCGTCTATCACCGCAAACGCCAAGTTAGAGGGGCTGCTGACCTCGTGCAGCTTTACAAAAGCGCCGCTTTCGGTAAATTCATTTATTCCGTCGCTCGACTGCATATAGATATGACCGCCGAAGACCGCGCCGATACAACTGTAGGTTATATACTTTTGCAGCGTTACTGTATGCGCCGTAGCTGTACCTGCTGCAATGTCCACCGCAACATAGGTAATAGTAGTCGTATCTCCTGTGACATCTTTGGCGTACTCGTCGGAAAACAAATACACGATCCTTGCGTCGGGATCCACGAAAAAGCGGTCCTCATAAGCAACAGACGCAGGCATCGCTACTGTCGTCACCGATTGTGGCACCGACACTGACGCAAGCCCTGCGGTATCGTTTATCTTCACCGCCGAGGTATCAAAGCCCTTGTAGCGGCGCAGCTCGATATTGCCGTCGCTGTTCAGGTACATATACACATGAAGCCCGTCCTCGTATGTGCCGACATACTGACCATAGCCTTTCTCCACATACATCTTGGACGGATCACGATAAGTGGAATCCAGCGCATTGGGCGCCATCAGCATAAAGGTATTTGTAGCCTCACTGTCCGCACCGAAGCCCGAATTTCCGAACATTCTGTTCGTAAGGCAAACACAGCTTATTGTTCCGTTTGCCTTGTCAGTGCCGAAATCCCACGTGAAATGATAGCCGTTTTCGGTAGCGTAGCTCTCATTGAGATTCAGCGTACCGCGCATAGCGCAGCTCCCGGCATACTCCGTGCCTGCCGTAGCAACAGGAATGATATCCTTTCCGAGCATGATGTTATCGGCACTCTCCGTTTCAGTGTTTCCCAGCAGTATGATACCGCCCAGAAGATACGTCCACATCGGAAGTGCCTTTGTAAACAGCGTGGAATAATCAAACCCATGTACAAGCGCACTGTGCGGCGGATTGAATATATTATTCAGCGCATTTGTGACAAGGTTGTGCTCCTCTGTCTGCTTTATAACCCTGCCCGTTTTTGCATCAGAAAGTATTATAGTAGCCTTTCCTTTCATTTTCTGCTCCTTTCTTAGACTTCAGCCGAAGCCGAGTCGCTGATATCGGCAAGACCTATGTCAAGCCTGTTCAGTCCTATCGCAGCTATATCATCATGCAATGAAAGCTTGTCCTTGGCACTTCCGCTGTCTGACTTTCCGCCATGGATAACAAGACCTGCGTGCATAGCGTTGGGGAGAAGATAAGCTGTGCCTTCGCCTGTCTGTGCTGTAATATAAATACGGTTGGTGCCGATAGGAAGCGATTGCTGAAGATGATACAGATGCACAAGCACCGCGCCCGACCCGTCAGCAGTGTGTATGATATGCCGTCCGCTGTCAGCGCTGTTCAGATAGATGGCGAACCTCACGCCGTCCGCGTTGTTCTGAGAAAGACTCATGCTGAGATCAAGCTGTGCAAATGCGTCCTGCGCCGTAGTAAACGTAAAGTCCGCAATTACACGCGGCTGTGTGTCTATCACTATCTGCTCTTCGTTTATGCTCAGCATAGATACAACGCTGTGCGACAGCGAAAGTCGGCGCAGAAGCTCCTCAAGGTCGTCCATGTGGACTACCGTTTCGGCATACGTCCTGTTTTTGGAATATACTGTCGCTGTCAGCGCTCCGTCATAGTGGTACTCGATCTCGCTGAGGTGGATATAGAATATAAGCCCTTTATCCACTACCGCCGCTATTTCGCCTGCCTCAAGGAACGGAAGTCCCTGCATCTCGATATCAGCGCCATAGAACGGTGTCACCTTAAAAGCAGAGCCGAGATATGTCATCATGTGCTCCGTAACAAGCGGATTGTACATCTCGACCGTGGATATCTCAGCACCGTCACCGACGGTAAACACCTCGTCCTCTGTGGTAACGATAAGCGAGGTTATCACCGAGCGTGTCATGTTGCGCCTGATATCCATG
The DNA here is from genome assembly GCA_964435155.1 of uncultured Ruminococcus sp. GTDB lineage: Bacteria > Bacillota > Clostridia > Oscillospirales > Ruminococcaceae > CAG-115. The sequence continues at coordinate 14,862 of CAYSYF010000032.1, forward strand.
CAGTTCTTCTTGTCGATATAATAATGATCGCCGTTCTGATGCGGCTTTTTAAGCACAAGCCTTCCATAGCGGTCGATCTTGGCATTGGTGAAATTTATTCCCGCGATATAGCCTATCATATCGCGCATAGTGTATGCAGACGGAAGCTTTGCCACCTCATAGTCATGACCGTAGCCGTCCGCCTCAAGTCCTGCCGTTTCACAGATGTCCTGTAAGATAGCCGAAGACGTTGTCGGAAGCGCTCCGTTGTAGCGGTACTCTTCATCAAGGCTGTACATTCTGTCATAAGCGGTTATGCTGATGACGTTCTCTCTTACATAACGGCGCGATATATAAAAAACACCAAGCGGACACCATTCCTCATTGTCAAAGCTGATGTACGGTCGCACCTCGGAATTTACCGCAAGCTCGCCGTCAAAGCGCGCCTTGAAATGAAAGCGGTTAGCGCAGGCAGTACCCACAGTCACCCAGTCAGGGTGGACAACATCATCAAAGTCAAACTCCATCAGCCTGTCATCAAGAAACACCTCGTCGCCTGCCTCGATACGGCAGTATACATGACGACCGTTGTCGGTTGCAAGCTGCATGAATTTATCCGAAACCTGGACCAATGCAACTCACCTCATTTCTGCAGCATTACAAGCTCCACACCGCTGTACATCTCAACTCCGTTTATCACGGTGAGCTGCGGTGCAGGCTCGTCAACGATGTGGAACTCAGCCTCTGCTTCGCCCTCGGGAGCAGTGAACTTTACTGTCACGAATATCTCCTTTGTAAGCTCTCGCAGTGCTTTCAGCTCGTCCTTCGTCAGCAGCCCGAAGACCGCCTTCAGCTTGTATTTTCTGTTTACAAGGTCGATAAGCATATCGCCATCGGTGTTGTAGTTTATTGTGGTACGACGCGTAGTTCTGTCCGCAGAAAACGAAGTCACCTTATCGAATGCCGTACCATTGATATAGATCGTCATAGCTTACCTCCGTTAGCGCTGCCGCGTAGTTTTTTTGATGTTTAGCTGACGCTCAAGCTCTCTGTTTCCCGAGCGCAGCAGCTTTGCAAGGCGATAGCTCTGTTCCTTATCGGAAATGCCGCTGCCCTGCTTTGCGGCAGCAGTTTTTTTCTCGCTCATTTGCGCTCCTTTCCAAAAGACCGCCGTTTGACTTGTGTTGCCGCGCGGCGGTCAGTGTTTATATACTTCTTGCTGTGATCCTGATGTGGTGAAGCTTCTCAGCGGCGAATTGCTCGGCTGAAAGTATCTCATAACGCATATTTTCATGCACTATCAGCATTCCCGCGAGAAACTCAACACCCTGCGGCGAGGAATTTTCGCAGTCATAATACACCGTTATCTCGGATATATCACGCACCGCCGAAGCGTTATACTCCCTCACCGCCGATCTTTTCTGCACTCTGACATTATATATCTCAGTGCTGTCATACCCATCAACGACAGGCACCATCAGAGTTATTTCGTCATTCAGGAGTGACAGCGGAATAGCTCTTGCCATCAGCGCACCTCCCTGCCTCCGAAAAGACAGCCTGCGGCACGCAGCAGGCGTATAGTCTGCATACTCATATCAAAAACGCAGTCATCACTTTCTGCCGAGGCAGTGCTGCTTTCAGAAGATGCCGAGTAGGAATAATCGCCTATCGTGACCTTTTCACTGTTGCCGCTCGCAGCTACGATCTGCTCCTCCTGCTGTACAAGCTTTCTGGTCTGGAACGCCGCTGCCTGTTTCACATATTCAGCGGCTTTGCCGCCTGCAGCAAGCGCAGCTTCATATCTGCCCTCAGTAAGACCTGCAATGGTATACTCGGCACGCTGCAAGCAGCGTTCAAGCTCCGCACTGTCGGAGGCTGTGAAGCCCATATCGCGGTACTCATCTGCGGTAATTATCATGCTGCTATCTCCTTTCTGTCGATTGACCCAACCCTCCCGCCGCCAACGATTACTCGCTTACAGAAACTGCGATCGCAGCCTTCTTGTTTTCGGGAATGAACAGGTCGTGATACTTACGGTAATCAACGTCCCACGCGTCAGCGAACTGGTTAAGCTCAGGCGCTATGATCTTGACATTATCTGTCTTAGAGACCGCAATAGGCGCATTCTTGGGGCAGATAAGCCAGTTAATATCCTTAGCGTCCTCTGTAGGAGCGAAGCCGCCGTCGCCGTCTGCGGAGAAGGTGTAAGCCGTCTTCATTCGTGCGGAGGGGACGGGAATTACGGGAACACCGTTCAGGGTCTTGACGGTAAAGTCAGCCTCGCCCTGTGTGAACTGCGCTGCGTCGATACAGTGTGCGATCTCGCTGCAGAGCATCAGCTTGTCGTAAACGGGTCTGGACATGATGATCACCGCTTCGCCCTCGCCGCCTGTGATGTCGCGGACCTCGCCAAGCTGACCGAGCAGCTCGGAAAGTACAGTAGACTTGTCAGGTGTGTACTCAGAAGTAATGCCCGCAGCCTCACAGAGCTTTGAGTAACGGTAAGCGTCGATCTCGGGAATTACCTTTGTGCGCTGGAATTCGGAAGCCACATTCGCAGCCGCAAGACCAAAGCCGCTCTCGTCAACGTCAATAGCGTCAATGCGGAAGCGTCTGCCTCTGTCCTGTGTCAGCGCAAAAGTTTCAAAAGAGTAGGTCACTGCGCCGTTTACATAGCCCTCGTCGCGAGAGTATGTTCCCAGCCCCTGAAGCGACATCTTGGGCATCTTTACCTCTGCGCCGCCGTTGTAGATCACCTGAGAAGCATTTTCCTCCATCCAGCCTGAGGTAGCGCCCTCAAGTATCTGCTTGTCAAGCTCCTTCTGAAATACCTTTGCGTATTCGATCGTATTTGCCATGTTATTTTTCTCCTTTCGGTAATTGAGGGAAGCGTCCTCCCCTGCCTTTTCGTGCACGTCACAGGAGCCGCTCTCCCGTGCAAGCTCATTATAAGGCAGGTGCAACTGCAATTTTCTGCAAAGGTCGCAAAAGAAAAATGCGGCAGAACATATCTGTCGCATCATAATATTATTCAATCACCGAAAAGCATGACCAACCTGTTGTATATTTTATCCGCTGTAAGACCTTGCAAGATATAAATGTACCCTTGAAGCATTATCAGGTGTTCAAGCATTTTATCACCATTAAGATTGGACAGCCTTATTCTGCTTGAAAAGATATCAAACAGCTCATCGTCTGACAGTAAGTTATCCACTGATGTGGAAGCATTTATCATATCTTTGATAAATGGGTGAGTTTCAGTATCGTCCAGATACTTTCTGATCTCCAACAATCCATTATTCATAGCACATTCTGAAATGTCAACGATCAAATTTATAGTCGCCATATAGCTAGACAGCTCAAACTTTCTCCCTTTAATTTTATCATATATTTCGCTCTGCTCAAGCAAGATATATATAGATCTTTTCTGCTTGTTCTGCTTTTCTTCAAGAAGAAGCATCATATTCTCTTCCGCTTTTCTCTTGTAGTTGTCATCTGCTATCCGCTCCCCTGATAACAGCTCGTTGATCGTTACATCTAACGCATTGCATAATGGCAGCAACATCGACACCTCGGGCAGTCCTTTTCCTGTTTCCCATTTTGAAATTGCCTTATCGCTGATACAAAGGGTTTCAGCAAGCCTGCTCTGTGTCATACATTTCTCCTTGCGGAGTTCAGCTATAAATTGTCCTATCTTCACCTGATCCATAGTTGTATTCACCCTCCTGTGTATTTATATGATAACACAAGTTTTAAATAATTACTACCTACGAATCGTAGACTTAACAAACAGGTGCGACACCGTGTCGCAGGGCGCACTTTTGGGGGGCGACTGCAACAACATCGTGTTGTCGCACTCTGTGAGTTCGGCTTTGTAGCCTTTATCTCATCAAGCACTGCTTTGGTTCGTCCGTTTTTGCGAAGCAAAATTCCCAACCCTCCGTTGGGAAAGGATGAACATATGGAGCGTAGCGACCACATCTGTTGCCTCATCGGGAGATATCGCTGTGAGGCTCTTGAACGGGCCTATGGTGCTGTCGTAGTAGTGGTATAGGCACATAATATTCTCCTTTAAATATGTTTGTAAATATTATAGCATATTCGCGGAACACCGTCCGAAAGGCACTGTAAAAATTCCTTATACATTTCATTGCATTTTGGTATTGCCATTATCATCTACCTCCGAATCAAACATTCTTCCTAAAATACACATCAGCCAGCACCACTGCTGCCGAAACATCTGTATCCTTTTCGTGCCAGTCAACGATAAATCTCACCTTTGCGTTCTGCGGCGAGTATCCCTTAGCGACAAGCTCACCGACAGCCGCTTTCGCATTTTTGGAGAGTGCCGCAAGCTTCGTCAGCTTGCCCTCATACATTGTCCACAGTGCGTTATCGGAGAGCGTTATCTTATCTCCGCTCTGCAGCGAGAAAACCACAGGCTTCTTGCCCTTGAAATCCCCCAGCACCACGTCGCGATGACCTAGCTGCAGCACGATCTCCTCGGGTTCGGGATAGGTCGTGTTGTCGGAGGAACGCTCCATGTCCTCTATATCTATGCCATCAAAAATGCCGTTGTTGCAGTGGATATACAGAGCCTTTTTCGCTCTCGTCATTCCCACATACAGCACTCTTTTTCTTTCATCGGTGGAGCTGTCAACATCGTTCAGCAGCATATATACATTGTCGAACTCCCTGCCCTTTGCCTTGTGTATGGTGGACACGGTGACAACGCCTACATCATCGCTGTAGAAATCCTCGTACTTCGATTCGTAAACGAAGCTCTCAAAATCACTTCGATAAATGGAGTTTCCACAGGTCGCCTCAAATGCGGATATCATATTCATCACGTTTTCAAGGCACTCGCTGCGGTCGAAGTATGCCTTTGTCTGCTCCTTTGCCCTCTCCCACTGCTCCTGCGGAATGGTGGGCGAACCGTTGTCGCCGCTTATCATCTTGACGAAATATTTCACTTCCGCCAGTGTGTTCAGCTTGAAATCCTTCAGGCTCTGAATGAGCTTCGCACGTATTCCACGCTTGATGAGCAGTCCCATAACTCGCAGAGCTTCATCATTTGTGGAGGTCAGCACCGCCGCTGTTCCGCTTTGCCATGTATTCTGAATACAGTCCACAACAGGGATTTCAAGGTTTCCTGACCGATGACGCGTGAGCTTAACCACGCCCTCGTCCTCGCTTACAGCACAGATAGGCTCTGATTTCAGGCGCACCGAAATGTGCTCGGCAAACGCATTTGCAAGCTCCACTATCCTGCGGCTGCTGCGGTAGTTGTCCGTCATGCTGTACTGCTTTGCGCCGTACTCTGTGATAAGAGAAGCAAGGTGCTTTGAATCCGACCCTCTGAACTGATAGATATTCTGATCGTCATCGCCGACAGCGATAACTCTCATATCCTCGTTGCGCTCCATAAGTGCCTTTACAAGAGCAAACTCGTTTTTGTCCATATCCTGAGCTTCGTCGATAACCACCACCGTTTTGGTGATCTGCCCCTGTTCGACCTCGCCGCTTAATATCCTTGCAGTAGCTTCCTCGACAACCTTGTCGGAGCTTTCAAGGCTGCCTATCTTTCCTAGAAGATCAAAGCAATAGGAATGGAACGTCTTTATCTCCACATAGCGAGCTGCGCCCTTCAGCAGCTCCCGTAATCTTACTCTGAATTCAGTCGCCGCCGCACGGGAAAATGTCACCATCAGAAGCTGCTCGTGCTTTGTATCCTCCATCTGATAGAGAGAAGCAAGCTTTCTCACCAGCACCATCGTCTTGCCGCTTCCGGGGCCTGCGGTGACAACGATGTATTTCGATTCGTTATCGTCGATTATCTCACGCTGTTTATCGGAAAGCCCGTCAAAGATCATCTTATGTCTTGCGGGAGTGATGTTGCGCTCTATCTGCGCCCCACGCTCTCCCTTGAAATACTGCGCTATGAACTTCTTATAGTCCATGCCGAAATAATCGCTCACGAACTGCATGGCTGCGTCATAATCACGCACCATCATGTTTGCGTATTCGCCCACGATATGTATCTGCTGTATCTTCTGCTTGTAGTATTCATCAAGCTGTCGGTAGTCCTCTACCTTGTAGCGGATATTGTTGTTAAGCTCCAGACGGGTTATCTCCATACCGTTATACAGTACAAGGAAACCGCCCTCGATATTGATAGCGCCTATCTTCGAGAGATACAGCAGAGCCTCTTTCACCTCGTCCATTGTGATCTCTGCGCTTATGACAAGCCTGAGGTTATCATTGCAATATTCAAGCAGTTTCAGTGCAGAGAACTCCACCATAACCTCATCTTTATCCGATGAAGTCTGCTCCCTTGCGGATTCATATAAATATTCCAACACCTTATCGCAGATAGCGTGTCGCTTTTCCGCTTTTGCTTTCAACTCAGACAGAGTATATTTAGGGCATATCGGAGTATCCTTTTCGGTGGAATCGTGGTGCTTTTCGATGTAGTTTTTGATAGTCCAGAAATACAGCAGGGTCTTGATAGCCTTTACCGAAGTTCCTGCTATGCCGTTCATTTCTGCGTCCTCGTTAAGCTCTTTCAGACTGTAACTGTGCCCCTCCTCCGAGATATCGGACAGCAAAAAGCTCTCCAGCTTTGCAAATCTGCTTAGCACTCGAGCCGATTTATTCTGTGTATCTCCTTTGCGGATATATGCGGTCATATCCTCCGCATTGGCAAGCAGTCCCTCCTGCCGCATAACATCAACGCAGTAAATGACTTCGTCCATAGGGATACCCAATGTGTCTGAAATATAGTCAATGCGGCTGTCTGCGTCAGCGTTTCCTGCCTCTGCGATACTGCGTGCGGATATCATGGATTTGATTATCCTTGAAGCGGACTTCTTCTGATTTTCGTCAAGCCTGTGGGACTTGTTTATTATCTCATTCGCCTCGATAACGGATTTCACATTGATACTGGACGCAAACACCCTCGGCATATTCTTTCCACGCTTGACATAGCCTGCGTTTTCAAGGGCATTGACGGCATTGCGCACACGGGTCTCGATGTCGTCCTGAGAATCGTTCCAGCCTGCGTCACGGGCAAGCTCCAATGCGGAGCGTGTAAACTTCGGACGGAATCGGGAGTTGTCCTTTATAGCTTTCCAAATCTGATTTATCTCCTTGATGGACAGCTTGCTCTGATTGAGCATCATAAAGTGTCCGTCAAGATCATCGTCCTTGTACAGCACATAGCACTCAGCGTCTATGTTCTCGTCACGACCTGCTCTGCCTGCCTCCTGAACATAGTCCTCAAGCGAAGCTGAGATATCGAAATGCACGACCAGCTTTACATCGGATTTATCCACGCCCATGCCAAAAGCCGAGGTGGCTACGATTATCTTCACCTCGTCACGCATGAATTTTTCCTGATTCTCTATCTTCTGGCTGCTCTCCATTTTTCCGTTGTAAGGAAGTGCGGAAAAGCCGTCTGCACAGAGCTTATTCGCAAGCTCATAGGTTCTCTTTACCTTCGACACATACACGATAGTCGGACAGTTTTTCTGCTCGATAAGATTGCGCAAAGCGAGGTATTTCTCCTCATCATTATCCTTGTAGATGACTTCATAACGCAGATTATTACGAGCCGCTCCCGTTGCATAAACATCGAGAGTAAGCCCTGATTTCCTCTGAAAATAGTCGCGGATATCCGAAATTACTTTCTGCTTTGCGGTTGCGGTAAAACAGGATACGGGAATGGTGTAATTCAGGTTTTTCTTCTCCTGAAGCTCCCTGATAAAATCGCCTATGTAGAGATAATCCACACGGAAATCCTGTCCCCACGCGGAGAAACAGTGCGCCTCGTCAATAACAAAGCGTGAGATATGTCGTCCGAGCAGCAGCTTTTCGATACTCTTTGAACGCAGAGATTCGGGCGAGATATACAGCAGCGAAGCAAGTCCGCTTGAAACATTTTCAAACGCCTGCGCACGCTCGATAGGGTCTAACATTCCGTTGATTGTGACTGCGTCAGCTATTCCCTTTTTGGCAAGGTTATCCACCTGATCTTTCATCAGCGACTGCAGCGGCGAGATGACCACCGTAAGACCTCTGCAAGCCTCGCCTGCCATAAGCGCAGGAAGCTGGAATGTAACTGATTTACCGCCGCCTGTGGGAAAAACAGCGATAAGCGATTTATTCTCCACAGCCGCAGTAGCCGCCTTTTTCTGCAGCGGCTCTCCGTCATAGCTGCGGAAATTATCATAGCCGAAATAAGACTTAAGCTGCGACCTCAGATTCAGTGCGGAATTGCAGTAGTCGCACTTTCCGCAAGGATTGCTGCGAAGCTGGCGCATGACCTGCTCCACCGCAGGAAAATTCCTATGCACCCACTGTGGTATTATCGACTGACGGTCGCCCGTATTTATGAGCGCAAGGCAGTATGCAAGCTCAACGGGACGGTTAGATATAAGCAAAGAAAGCTCTGCATTTTCGCAGAGCTTCGCCGTAAAATATTTTCTGATCAGCTTTTCAGCGTTGTAATCGCCGTTCATGCCAATGAACTTGAAGAAGCCCGAATACTCATACTTGTCCGACAAAAGGGCGCAGAATATCCTACGCATAGCCTTGGGCAGCTTGCGGAAAGCGTCTACCTCGTCATAAAACAGCTCCATAGCCTTGATGGAGTCGTTAAGCGGATTGTTAAGCTCCTCTGTTTGGAGTTTATCGTCTTTCAGCAGCTTGTGATAAGGTCTGTTCGGAAACAGCAGCGGCGAAAGGTACAGCGTGTCGATGGGTGTATATGAGCCTGTGATAAGTCTGCCGACATATTTCAGATCAAAGCCGATGATATTGTGACCGCAGACATACTCCGCCCCCGAAACAAAGCGGGAGAACTCCGCCTGAGAAGCACTGTGAAAGCTGGTCTTATCAGGCTTCACCGCACCGAGGTCGCAGATATCCTGCGTTGTAACGCTTATCTCGCTGTCGATAAATACGATTTCAGGCACTTTTCTCCCACCTTTGACATTCGTTATATAGTTATTATACTACATAATCAGATATATTTCAAGGTTATGCATCAAATATAGCAGATAATGCTTTCTGTACACTCAGCGCTGAACAAGGCAAAGGTCTGCAACAAGCCTATCGCAAAATACGATACCGAAGCCCGAAAAGCATATATAGACTACCCCCGATGGAACGAGAAAATATGTTGAATAACAACTGAACAATATCGATATTCCCCCGAACATAATCCCGTCCGCAGCCGCATAAGCTGTACAAAAAACTCGGCGGTGAGAATATGAAAAAAAACATATCCCTTTGGCGGTACGCAGGCTTCGTCTTTACGGCGGTGTTCGGAACGCTGCTTCACTTTCTGTACGACCGGACGGGCGGAAGCCTCCTCGCTGCTCCGTTTTCGGCGGTCAATGAATCGACATGGGAGCACATGAAGCTGCTGTATTTCCCGATGCTCGTTTTCACTCTGATACAGAGCCGTTTTTTCAGGGAGCGCAAGGACTATTGGTGCGTAAAGCTCGCAGGAATCGTGACGGGGCTTGTGCTTATTCCCGTTCTGTTCTACACCCTGAACGGTGTGTTCGGCAAAACTCCCGACTGGGTGAATATCGCGATATTCTTCGTCTCGGCGGCGGTGGCATTTATCGTGGAGGCTCGGCTACTCAAAAATGACAGCCTTAATTGCAAAGCACCGCTCATCGCCTTTGCGGTCATTCTTCTGATCGGAGTTCTTTTCGTGATATTCACATTTGCAACGCCACAGATTCCACTGTTCAGAGATCCTCTTTCGGGGAGTTACGGAATAGGTAATTAAACATACAAAAATCGGCGGAGATATTTCACTCCGCCGATGTTGTTTTACACCTCTATCGTCTCATTTGTCGCTGAAATAATCCTCTGCCGCAATGTGAAAATGCGTGCAGGGGTCGGGCATATCGGGCGTAAATCCAGTAGCCTTGTAGGTGCTCTGCGCCCTTGTGTTATGCTCCTTTGTGCCGAGGCTGAGGCACTTCGTACCCAGCACCTCAAAGGCATATTTCTGTGCAAGATACAGAGCCTCCTTGCCGTAGCCCTTGCCCTTTTCGAAAATGGCGATACGCTTTAATTGAAGCTCTGCTTCGCAATTCATCATATCACAAAATATCATAATGCCGATGGGTGTACTATCGTTCTTTTCGATAATGGTCTGAAGCATATGCCCGTCCCCGAATTTCGCTATCCTCCAGCCTAAGGACCAGTGTCCCACCCACGGGGAATTGTCCTCGTCAAGCTCCACACTTTCCATAAAATCAGCGTCCGCAAGGCTCGCTCTGCGGATAGTCAGCCGCTCGCCCTTTATCAGCACAGAGGTATCCTCGGGAGCTTTCAGTCCGTTCAGGAAATCCCGTGCGTAATAGTCCTCGAATGTGGAAAGCTCCTCAGGCGTGCTGTTCTTTCCGTAGCCGTTTTTGTGAAGCTCGAGAAACTCGTCATAAGCGGATTTATAGTGCGGGTTTTCGGTAAATATCTGTTGCAGTTCGGTGTTCATTTCCGGTGCTCCTCTGTCAGTTCTTTAAGCAGCTTTTCTATGCGCTCGGTGCAGTCGGCTTCACGGGCGGAGCTTTTTCTCCAATCGTCAGAAAGAGGAAAATACAGCTTGTCATTTACCGACTTGCCCATATCCCACCTACCGTTCTCGTTGCGGCTGGAGTTCAGCCATTCCACCACAAAGTCCAGCTTATGCCGAGCCTTCCTGTACCTTGCAAGCAGCTCTATCGCACCGAGATAACAGCTTGCGTCCTTGCTTTGAAACTCCTGCGGCAATACACTCAGCCTGCTGCCGTAGATATAATAAATCCCCTTATCGAAATTTAGGATATGCTCCACAAAGGCGCACTCGGTCTTGTCGTCCAGCATATCGCACAGCAGCGACACGGGATAGTATGTTTCAATGCCGTTTATCCGTCCGCCGTTAGGCTTCAGAACTCGCTTATAGGCGGAAATGTAAGCATTGTGGTTGTATGTACCCTCCGCAAAGGCTGCGGTGACTACCTCCGTCCACTGCTCCGCAACTCGGTTTGCAGTAACATTCTCCTTTGTAAATCTGCGAATTGCGGTGGAAAGTATCAGCGAGGTGAACACGCTCCAGTCGTGGCACTTTTCCACTCTGTCGGGAATGGTCTTTCGTCCCTCAAGGCAGTCGCTCATATACTGAACTGCTTTCTGTATACACTCGTCCTCGATAGTATAGCCGAGCCGTTCAAGGCGGCGGACAGCCTGCTCCGTGGTTATTTTCGTATTTCCCGCAACAGCAAGAGAGTGATAGTCGCCCCACTTGCCCTCATCGTCCTGCCATTCGATTATCTGCCTTGCCCATTTGCCGTTCTTGTGCATAAGTCACCTCACGTTGGATTGTTGATTTAAGTGTAGCATATTTGAGAGGGGTTGTCAATGCACCCTTGCCGTGCTCAATGCTGAACATGACCGCCGAATTGCACCACGGTATTTACTTACGTCAATACCACTCAATACCGTTACTGTCGGCATAGTGTTTTCTTCCATGGGGTTTCCTCCATATCACAAATATCTCCCGATAACATCATCGCTCCATACATGGATCTCGATATGCCGCTCAGGTGTCATTTCCGCCATACCCCCGACCTCCTGAACCGATCTACCAAAATTGTACCACTATTCCGGCAAAAAATCAAGCCGCAGAATTAAACGGAAGCGGTCAGGGTGTCCTGACCGCTTTCTTATACATAAACATAATAAACTCGTTATTCGCAGGCAATATAGATATCCATACTTTCTCCATCTGTTTCAAAGCAAGGAATAACGCCCTCCCAGACGTGCTTTAAACCGTTTATCTTCATATACTCGTCGATAGCCTTATAGCCGTTCGGAATTATTACAAACGGATTGTCAAACGGACTTTCGATATGTACAGCCGCGTATTTCTGCGCCTTCTGTTCTTTGATCTCAAGCCCGTCGGGTGTGATATCATCAGGCAGGACCCATGCGGCAGTGTAGCCGTGCATATTGTATACATTTATCTGCTCCTGAGAAAGATGCGGGAAATCCCAGCCGATGACCTTAGGGTTATCAACTCCGTGTTCCTTTGCAATTTTATATATCCTGTCAAGTGCGTCGCCCTCGGGGTTGGTGCTTATGGCAGTGTAGACCACATAGCGGAACGAGGGTACAATTTCCACACGCAGATCTGTGTACGCGTCATCAAAAGCACCGAGATCATCTCTGAAAAGATCATCAAGGGAGCAGTTAAAAAGGCTGCACAGCTCTATTGCCTTTTCTATCTCGGGCTTACACTCATCATTCTCCCACTTTGAAACAGTCTGACGTGAAACATCAAGCCTTTCTGCGATAGCCTCCTGCGTCATGTTCCGATTAAGTCTGCGCAAATGCTGAAGATTTTTTCCAAAGCTCATATTTATCGTCCTTTCAAATTGATACTGTAAGCTTACGAGAAGATTATAGCACAGAACAAATGAGCATTCAACCACAATAAGCTTGACTTTTTCGGATTTTCCGCAACCTGAGGTTGACAGACAATAAAGTGAATGAGAAATATTCCTGATGTTATCGCCCCGAAATT